>JAABQB010000024.1 GCA_011391695.1 Desulfobacteraceae bacterium
CGCTGATATCGAAGGCTTCCCGCATTAAAGCGACCGGACTGAATTGGGCGAATCTTCCGCACATACCCTATTAATTGTTTTAAAGGGTTCAAGGGGTCAAGGATTCAAGGATTCGAGTGCTTGTTTTCTGAAACTTTGGCAGGCTTTGCTTTTCAAATTCATACACCGAGCATCATGAAATGTATTCATCATCGAGCGCCTGTGCTTAACTTCTTTTCACTTGAACCCCCGAATCCTTGAACCCTCGACTCCTTCTTTAAACATTTATTCTGTTGTCATAATGTTTCAACTTGTGATATGAAACTTCAAGTTCGATAAATCTATCAGATTTTATTCAGCTCTTCAACATATCAATTCATATCAATTCAAATTAAGGCAAGAGGAGATTTTATCATGAAAAAGGAACAGTTCTGGAGAAAGTCCTATGATGCCGGTCTTGAAGATATTGATCCGAAACGGTGGGAAACTTCTTATGTTGATGTAATCAAACCAGCATTTCAAAAATTTCCCGACAAGACCGCATTTTCTTATTTCGGTATTGAAGTGACCTTTGCACAGCTCGATATTTATGCGAACAAATTCTCAAATATGCTGATTCAAAACGGGCTGAAAAAAGGGGATGTGGTCGGGATCAATCTTCCGAATATTCCTGAATATGTAATAGCGTGGCTGGGAACATTAAAAGCCGGGTGTGTTGTTTCAGGTGTTTCGCCCCTCCTTTCTCCGGAAGAGATGCAATACCAGCTCAGTGACTCGAAAGCAAAAGGCCTTGTAACGCTCGATGCCATATTTGCCGGAAGACTCGTAAAAATTGAGTCTAATCTTCCTGATCTAAAAGTTGTAGTTGCGGCAAGCGTCGGAGGTTTTCTTCCCGCTATAAAAAGAATACTGGGACAGATGCTGAAAAAAATTCCCAAGGGTGATGTGACACCACTTAAAGGGAAACAGGTATATATGTTTAAGGATATAATAAAAACAGAAACATTTTCCGCAAAGAGCCCTGATATCAAAATAACTCCTGATGATATTGCATATCTGCAGTATACAGGTGGTACAACAGGCGCGCCCAAAGGCGCTATGTTGAACCATCGGAATGCGGTTTCTGACCTTATAATTGTTCAAACGTGGCTCGGGTGGGAGCCGGGGAAAGGGCTTGCCCTGTCGGGTTTCCCGTTTTTTCATATTGCAGGTCTTTTCTTTAATGCAAACTGTATATTCCTGGGATGGACGCAGGTTCTTGTCCCCAATCCGAGAGATACCGATTACATCTGTGCCCAGATAGAAAAATATAAGCCGACCACACTCGTAAACGTGCCGTCTTTGTTCCAGATTCTTATGGGCAATCCCAAATTCAAATCCATCGATTATTCAGGATTGGAAAGATGCATATGTGCTGCTGCTCCTTTTCCCGAGGAATCGCAGAAAGAGTTTGAGGCAATCGTGGGGCAGGGTAAATTACTGGAAGTCTATGGAATGACCGAAACATCACCTTTGACTACAATGAATCCGTCTAAAGGCAAAAAGAAACTGGGCTCAATAGGACTTCCATTATTAAATACGGATATAAAACTGGTTGATCCTGCAACAGGAAAAGAAGTTGAACTTGGTCAGCCGGGTGAAATATGCGTAAAAGGCCCGCAGATCATGGTCGGCTACTATAACAAGCCGGAAGAAACAAAAAAGACAATCGATGCCGATGGATATTTACATACTGGAGATGTCGCCGTTCAGGATGAAAACGGATATCTGAGCATAGTCGATAGAACAAAGGACATGATAATCGTAGGTGGATTTAAAGTCTTTTCGAAGAAAGTGGAAGAGGTTTTGACGGCGCATCCTGCAGTTGAAATGATAGCTATGGTAGGTTTACCAAATCCCGAGAGGCCCGGTTCAGAAATAGTAAAGGCTTTTGTAACACCTACCAAAGAATACGAAGATAAAAATTATAAGGAGATCGAGGAGGATATAATCAAGTTTGCGAAAGAGAAGCTGGCACCTTATGAGGTCCCAAAAATAGTTGAGATAAGAAAGGAGCTTCCGCTTACAACTATTGGAAAATTGGACAAAAAACTTCTCCGTGCGGAAGCCAGGAAAAAATGAAGTGATTTTATGAAGTTTCGAGGGTTCAAGGGTGCTATGATTCGATTGAAAAAGCCGCCGCTTGAACCCTTAAACCCTCGAATCCTCGGCCCCTTTTTTCAACTATATTGCGCTTGCGCCGCCGTCCACCATAATTGTCTGGCCTGTGATAAAACCTGAAGCATCCGAACAGAGAAACATGACCGGATGGGCCACGTCGGCCGGTTCCGCTATTCTCCCAAGCGGGATCGTTCTGACTATCTGGTCGTGAACCTCTTTGTTAGACCAGAAGGGTTCGCTGAACTTTGTCCTTACCATGCCCGGAGCAACCGAATTAACCTGGATATTAAAGGGTGCAAGCTCCTGGGAGAGAACTTTTGTCATCATCTCAATTCCGGCTTTTGCTATGCCGTAAATTCCCATTGCAGGTGCGGATCTTCTTGCGGCAATAGATGAAATACTGACTATTTTCCCCTTTTTCTGCCCTCTCATTATCTGCCCGGCTTTTTTTGAACATAAGAAAGTGGCGTTCAGATTGGAGTCAATTATTTTTTGCCATAACGAATAGTCGGCATCAACAACTGAAGTTATAACATTCATTCCGACATTGTTTATCAGACCATCGATTTTCCCAAAATATTCGATAGCTTTATTAAAGAGATTTTCAACATCGGCTTCTTTTGCAATATGTGCCTGAACTGTGAGAAGCCCGCCTCCTCCCGATAGTTTTGTTTTCGCCGCTTCAAGCCCATCCTGTTTTCTTCCGCATATTACAACCTTTGCTTTCTGATCAAGAAGCAGTTGCGCTATCTCTAAACCGATTCCCCTGCTTCCGCCGGTTATTACAAAAACCCTGTTTTCGAGGCCATAACACACACTACTCATAAATTCTCCTAAAAAACAGAGACAATTGCAAAAGCATGTTTCCCCTCCCTTAATGGGATGGTATTAAGGGGAGAGGGGATTTTTGAGACTTTTGCAATTGGCTCTGATTATAATTCTATTCAACATAGATATATTGACCCACATGTATTTTGCTTTTTGGCGTCAGCTTGTTAATACGCAGAAGCCTGTCGAGCGACATGTTGTGATTCTGCGAAATTCTGAAAAGGTTATCACCTGATTTGACGCGGTATTTCTTTATGACATCACTGGTTTCATCATGATCGCGCTGTTTTTGAATAAACAGAACCTGTCCTATATGAAGGTTGATAGTATTTAACTTGTTGAGTTCCTGAATGTTTTTGACTGTCGTATTGTACCGGTTGGCTATGATCAGGAGGGATTCACCGCTTTTAACTATATGCGTGGAGGGTTGTTCTTTTTTTTGAGGCGCGTATTTTGCCTGCCGGTTTATTGATTTTGTTTCTGATGATACTTCCCTATAACCAGGAATTTTAATCATTTTGCCTGCTACTAATATTGGTTTGCGCATATTGTTGGCCCGCATGAGGCTTTGAGCGCTGACCCGGTAGCGTTTTGAAATTACGGAAAGTGTTTCTCCCCGCTTTACCCTGTGATAGGCATCTGAAACCTGTTGCTTGGTAGTTGAGACGACGGGTATTGAGTCTATTTTGGCAAGAAGCTCTTCTCCTTTGCCGGGGGGCGCTTTCAGAAGATACGTGTAAGGCGGTAAAATATTGTATCGAAGCTCCGGATTAATCTGTTTTAGAGCATCTGCATCGATGCAGAGTTCTTTCGCTATATCCTTCAAATGAGCCTGTTTTGATATCGAAACAGTTTCATATTCCCAGGGCGATTCAAGATCAACCTTATCAAGACCGTATTTTTCCGGGTTGGAAAGGACATGGAGGGTTGCCAAAAATCTCGGAACGTATCTTGCCGTTTCTCTCGGAAGACGTTCATAAAGATCCCAGAAGTTATCAAGATAATTAACATTCTGGTCCCTTATTATTCTTAAAACCCTTCCTTCTCCGCAGTTGTATGCGGCAAGCACAGTTGTCCAGTCACCAAACATCTGATGCAGCTCCTTAAGATATGCTATTGCTGCTTCGGTAGATTTGACCGGATCGAGTCTTTCATCGACGAACAGGTCCCTTTTTAAGCCGAATTTGTAGCCGGTTGAAGGAATGAACTGCCAGAGGCCGAGAGCCCTTGCTGAAGAAAGCGCGTTAACTTTAAACCCGCTTTCGATTAGAGGCAACCAGGACAATTCTTCCGGCAATCCAGCTTGCTTGAGCATTTCAAGTATTTGAGGACGAAAACTTCCTGAACGTTTTAAAGATTCTCTGAAAAAATTTCTTTCAAAGCCGGTTGTGAAAAGATCTATCTCGGCCTGAATGTGGCGATTCATTTCCATCGGAATAGCCTTGTGATTTCCATTGACAGCGAAATTCCGCGAGGCGTAAATTTCCAGTATTCTTTTCGAAATGGTAAACCTTATATCTTCTTTTTGCTGAGCCAAAGTTGAATTGTCACCAGTATCTACCGATAAAATTAATGAATATGCCTGATCGAGTGCCTCAATTGCATTTTCGAGTTCACCCTTTTGCCATAACTCCTGTGACATCTGACAGTAATCAAGGGCTTCATCCATTGCATTTTCGAATTTTTTGTTGCCGGGGGATGCTATTTCTGAAAAAACCGGAGTGACGACATTATTGTCGACTGAATTTTTATTATTATTGTTTGTTTGCGGGGTTGTTGTTTCAACATTAGCCTGCACAGAGGGAGGACAATTTTTTATTTCCTCATTATTCAAATTCTTGATGTTAACAACCCCACTTGATTCAGTTAAGTTCGAGGGCTTATAGTTCTGCCCCCCTGAATTTTTATTGGTTGACATTGTAGAGGGTGGTGTAAATTTATTAATCTCAACTTCTGTAGCAGCCTTATCTGTCTTGGCAAGCAGGACAGGACTATTATTTGGTGAAGCTTGGATGGTTTCCGGATTATGAGCGCAACCAGTTATCGAAATTATCAATAAGATCGTAAGGATAGTTATCAATATATTTTTCAAGATATTACGTCCTCGTATTATTTGCTTCTGTTAGATGGTAATAATTGAATTCCTCAAATAAAAATTTCAACACTCGAGCCTCTTCCAAAAGTCTCAAAAATTTCCTCTCCCCTTGCGGGAGAGGGTTAGGGTGAGGGGAAACATGCTTTTGCAAGAACCTCACTCTAATAAAAAATCAGGATATGAATCACTTTATAATTGATTTGTATAGTTCAATTATTTGCAGGAGGATTACACAATTAAGGGTCGGCTTGTCAAGGATTAATCTTCAACAGCATTTGCAAAGCTGATTACTATTGAGTCCATAATATGTTAGTATAATTGATTATTATATTGATATGGAGTGAAATATTCAGAGTAAATAGTGACAAATGGTTTGGTTTTGTTTCCGGTGAAAATACGGGATTGATAAACGAAAATCTGATCATATAACCGGGGGAAAAAACAATGTCGCTTGATTCGGTGAGTTAAATTGTAAGTTGAATCTATTATTATTCTTTACGATTGCAAAAAAAATTGTAAAATAAATGTTGATATTTTCTTTGAATGCAGATAAAAAGAAATTTTCTTATTGATACCTATAAGAATAATTTGATATATTTTTAATTAGTTACTGTGTAAAAGCAAGATTTATTTGAGCGTGCCAGAGTAGCTCAGTAGGTAGAGCGCCTCACTTGTAATGAGGATGTCGCGGGTTCAATTCCTGTCTCTGGCTCCAGATGTCAGCTTGGTGGGGTTCCCGAGTGGCCAAAGGGAACAGACTGTAAATCTGTCGGCGAAGCCTTCGGAGGTTCAAATCCTCCCCCCACCACCAACCTTTAAAGTGAGTCGCATGTAGGAGATTCCGTCAGGGTGCCGGAATCGTTATTTAACTACATGGCTTTCTTCTGGAGTTTTGCTCCAAGATTTAAGAGAAATGCGGTATTGTCGGGCTTTTTTTATTTTTATGGGAAGATACCGTTACAAGGAAGCGGGAGTAGCTCAGTTGGTAGAGCTTCAGCCTTCCAAGCTGAATGTCGCGAGTTCGAGCCTCGTCTCCCGCTCCAAATCTTTCGGTCGATTTATTTGGCCTGCGTTTGGAGTATTCAGTTAGAGCCACAAAAAGCCCACGTAGCTCAGTTGGTAGAGCTCTTCCTTGGTAAGGAAGAGGTTCACCGGTTCGACTCCGGTCGTGGGCTCCATGATTATAGTGGTTTGTGTTTTGTTTAAATACCCGCAATTTTATGGTTGAAAGGCTGTTGGCATCTTTGTATATTAATAACTTGCAGATATCATAAATATTAATACCAAAATCAGAGGGAGGGTATTGGAGATGGCTAAGAAGAAATTTGAGAGGACGAAGCCGCATGTTAATGTGGGGACGATAGGTCATATAGATCACGGTAAGACGACATTGACGGCAGCGATAACGAAGCATTGCGCGTTAAAGGGAATGGGGGAGTATGTGCCTTTTGACCAGATAGACAAGGCGCCCGAGGAGAAGGAGAGAGGGATAACGATAGCGACAGCGCATGTAGAGTATGAGACTGTGAAGCGTCATTATGCGCATGTGGATTGTCCCGGTCATGCCGATTATATCAAGAACATGATAACGGGGGCCGCGCAGATGGATGGTGCGATCCTGGTAGTGGGAGCGGATGACGGTCCTATGCCTCAGACACGGGAGCACATATTGCTTGCACGGCAGGTAGGAGTGCCGAAGATAGTTGTATTTTTGAACAAGTGCGACATGGTTGATGACAAGGAGTTGATAGAGTTAGTTGAGCTGGAGTTGAGGGAGCTTTTGGACAAGTATGAGTTTCCTGGAGACGACACGCCGATAATTCGCGGGAGTGCATTGAAGGCATTAGAGAGTGATGATGTAAAGAGCGAGGACGCGAAGTGCATATTTGAGTTACTGGATGCGATAGACTCATTTATCCCTGAGCCGGTGCGTGTTATAGACAAGCCGTTTTTGATGCCGATAGAGGATGTATTCAGCATATCAGGACGCGGTACAGTGGTAACCGGTCGAGTTGATCGTGGTATTATCCATGTAGGGGACAATGTGGAGATAGTAGGGATAAGGCCTACGCTGAAGACGGTATGTACCGGTGTGGAGATGTTCCGGAAGCTTTTGGACGAAGGTCGAGCCGGAGACAACATAGGGGTATTGTTACGCGGGACGAAGCGGGAGGAAGTAGAGCGTGGTCAGGTGTTGGCAATACCCGGGTCTATAACGCCGCACACGAAGTTCAAGGCGGAGGTTTACATATTGAGCAAGGAGGAAGGCGGTAGGCACACGCCGTTTTTCAACGGATATCGTCCGCAGTTTTATTTCAGGACGACGGATGTGACAGGGATATTGACATTGCCGGAGGGGATAGAGATGGTAATGCCGGGGGACAATGTAACGATAACGGCGGATTTGATAACCCCGATAGCGATGGAGACGGAGCTTCGATTTGCGATAAGAGAAGGCGGCCGGACTGTTGGTGCGGGAGTAGTAAGCGAAATAATCGGATAACGTTTAAGGAGTCAGCAAGTGAGAGTAATTGTCACACTAGCTTGTGGTGAATGCAAAAGAAGAAATTACACTACAACAAAGAATAAAAGGACGACGCCGGACAAGCTTGAGTTCAGCAAGTACTGCAGGTTTTGCAGGAAACATACAAACCATAAAGAGACAAAATAGATATCGTATTTAATACCGGCTATGCCGGTTAAGAACCGGTTATTAAATGGTATTGCAGGCCAGTAGCTCTAACGGCAGAGCATCGGACTCCAAATCCGGGTGTTGGGGGTTCAAATCCCTCCTGGCCTGCCAAATATTTTAGAAATGTCTTTAAAAGATTTAAAGTTTTGATTCGCGGACATATCGAGACAGGAGCGCAATGGCAAGGTTACTAAAGAAAAAGAGTGCAAGCAACAAAAAAAAGTCAAAGCAAGATGATGATGATATACCTGTAATTCCTCAGGAATCAAAGATTGGATCATTAAAAGCCATTCTGAAACCTGACTCTTCAACCGAGGTAAAAAAAACACAGGCACCACAGCAGAAGAAACCTTTGACCGGCATCAAATCTGTTACAGAAAAGGAATCAAACAATTACTATCAGAGAGCTCTGCAATTTCTTAGAGAAGTTAAGATTGAGCTTAAGAAAGTTACCTGGCCTTCACGTAAACAGACGGTTGGCTCAACGGTTGTAGTTATTATTTTGGTAATGATAATTTCACTTTTTCTTGGTGTAGTTGACATAGGGCTTTCAAGCCTTGTCCGTGTGGTTCTTCAATAATAACGAGGAGAATAGAGAGTGGCTCTTAAGTGGTATATAGTCCACGTGTATTCCGGGTTTGAAAATAAAGTCAAAATGGCTCTGGATGAAAGAATAGCTGCCGGCAATCATCCTGAAAAGTTTGGTGACGTGCTGGTTCCAACAGAGCAGATAGTCGAGCTTGTGAAGGGGAAAAGAAAGACTTCAACCCGGAAATTTTATCCCGGGTACATATTGGTCAAAATGGAACTTGATGATGAAACATGGCATATTGTTAACGATACTGCCAAGGTCAGCGGTTTCCTGGGAGGAAGAGAGAAGCCGACTCCCATTTCAGATGAAGAGGCCGAACAGATTTTAAGCCGTATGGAGGCTGGAAAGCTTAAGCCCAAGCCAAAGTATTATTTTGAAACCGGAGATGAAATAAGGGTAATAGACGGACCTTTTACAAATTTTAACGGTGTGGTTGAGGAGGTCAATCCTGAAAAGGGGAAAATCAGGGTTCTTGTCAGCATATTCGGTCGTTCAACACCGGTGGAACTTGAATTCGTGCAGGTAACAAAGATATAGTATCAGGAGCGAAGAAAGAAAATGGCAAAAAAGGTTATGGCAATGATCAAATTGCAGGTTGTGGCTGGAAAAGCAAATCCATCTCCGCCTATCGGTCCGGCGCTCGGACAGCAAGGTGTAAATATAATGGAGTTTTGCAAGGCTTTTAACGCCAGGACTGCAAATGACGAAGGAATGGTTATACCTGTTGTTATTACTGTCTATCAGGACAGATCTTTTACTTTCATAACAAAGACACCGCCTGCGTCCATATTATTGAAGAAAGCGGCAAAGATAGCTAAGGGATCCAGCGACCCGAAGAGAGAAAAAGTGGCTAAAGTAACCCGGGAGCAGGTGGAAGAGATTGCAAAGCAGAAAATGGTTGATCTGAATGCCAATGATCTGGCGGCTGCCTACAATATTATTGCAGGAACAGCCAGAAGCATGGGGATCGAGATCGATTAAAGAAAAAAAAGGAGTATATAGAAAAAAATGCCGAAGCGGGGTAAGAAATATATAGAAGCTAAAACGAAGGTTATTGCCGAGGCAAAAAATGATCTTGCCACTGCTGTAAAAGCAGTGGTTGATTCATCATATGCCAAATTTGATGAAACAGTTGATGTCGCTGTCCGTCTTGGTGTTGACCCAAGGCATGCAGATCAGATGGTTAGAGGGACTGTCGTTTTGCCGAATGGAATAGGCAAAGAGGTAAAGGTCCTCGTGTTTGCCAAAGGAGAGAAGGAAAAAGAGGCACTCGAAGCCGGTGCAGATTTTATTGGAAATGAAGAAATCGTTGCAAAGATCCAGGGAGGATGGTTCGGTTTCGATAAAGCTATTGCCACACCGGATATGATGGGGGTTGTTGGGAAAATAGGAAAACTTTTGGGGCCCAGAGGCCTTATGCCTAACGCCAAAACAGGCACCGTCACATTTGATGTTTCAAGAGCCGTAAAAGAGCTGAAGGCCGGAAAAATAGAATTCAGGGTTGAAAAAGCCGGAATAGTGCATGCTCCCATGGGAAAGGTATCATTTGGCGTAGAAAAGCTTGTTCAAAATCTCTCAGCTTTCTTGGATATGATTCTTCGACTTAAGCCATCTTCCAGCAAGGGACTTTATTTAAAAGGCCTGGCTGTTTCATCTTCGATGGGTCCTGGAATCAAAATTGATGTATCTGCAATAAAGGATCTGGCAAAATAATCTTTTGTTAAGAAATTGCTGTTTCCGCGATACTCCGGTTGTCTATTTGCCTTTGGGGCGAATTCTTCCGGGCGGATAATGATGAATCTTTAAATGTTGAAATAATATAATCCTGTCAAAGACCGTAGGTGTGTATTTTTTTGCTTAAGCGGCTGTGCCGGCCTACAGAGACAGATTGCGGTTGTTGATTGGTTAAATTATGAGAAGCGATAATGCTCAATCTTTTCAGTCGATGACCGGCAGTCATAAGAAAGCCTCCGGTTTTTTGCAGATTAAGAAAGGAGGTGTTATATAAATAATGAAACTCGAAGAAAAAAAACAGATCGCGCAGGATTTGCATGAAAAGTTTTCAAGATCAAAGGTTGTAATCGTTACTGAATACAAAGGCCTTGATGTTGCAGCCATCAGCGATTTGCGTAAAAAATTGAGAGAATCCGGAATCGAATACCGCGTTGCAAAAAATACTCTTCTTGAGAGAGCATCAGAAGGCACTGAAGCGGCTTTGATCAAGGATAGCTTTAAGGGTCCCAGCGCAATTGCATTAAGTTACAATGATCCTGTTGCTCCCGCAAAAGTACTAATCAAATATTCAGAAAGCAATAAAAAACTGGTGATTAAAGCGGGCGTTTTAAACGGGAAAGTTCTTGATTTTAATGCAATTAAGGCTCTGTCAACCATGCCGCCACGAGAGATCGTTTTGGCTCAACTGCTTTCAGCAATGAATGGCGTTCCGACAGCTTTTGTCAGAGTACTGAACGAAATACCCAAGAACTTTTTATATGTTTTACAAGCAATAAAAAATCAGAAGGAAGCAGCTTGATTTTTTATAACAAAATACCTTGAATTGAAATTATTGAAGTAATGCATTTTGAATAAATTTGGAGGAATAGTGCAAATGTCTAATATTACAAAGGAAGATGTTGTTGAATTTATAGCAAACATGTCAGTTCTGGATTTGTCTGAACTTGTCAAGGAGATGGAAATTAAATTTGGCGTATCGGCAGCAGCACCTGTTGCCATGGTTGCAGCAGCCGGACCGGCAGCCGCAGCTCCCCAGGCTGAAGAACAGACCGAGTTTACTGTCATGCTGATTGCGCACGGTGACAAGAAGATACAGATCATCAAGGAAGTGAGGGCTATTACAGGTCTTGGACTCAAGGAAGCAAAATCGCTCGTTGATGAAGTTCCAAAGCCGGTAAAAGAGGGTATATCAAAAGAAGAAGCGGAAAAAATTAAAAAACAGCTTGAAGAGGCCGGAGCTCAGGTCGAAGTTAAGTAGTCTGAATTTTCATATTAAAAAAAACACAATAAAATTATTTCAAGAAAGAATAAGAATGTTAATGCTGTGAAGACGGGATCTTCATTGGAGGATAGTTCTGTCTTCATTGCATTGGCATTTCATAAGGCAATGAAAATACTTTGTATTTAGCCTAAAAGGCTAATCTGGAGGTTTTCATAATTTCTTGAATATTGAACCTAAACAGCGAGCGCATCAAAGAACAGACTATTCATTACGTTCGAAAATTCCCCGCTGCTTGAAGCGGGAAGATTCAACCCTATAAAATGGAGACGCCATGTCGGATAGGATTTTGGCAATAAAACGTTTAAGAAAAAACTTTGGCAAGATACAGAGAATTGTTGAGATACCCGATCTTATAGGAATGCAGCGGGAATCGTACAGACGTTTTTTGCAGATGGATGTTCCTCCTGAAAAACGTGAGGATATCGGGCTTCAGGCTGTATTCAAATCAGTATTTCCAATAAAAGATTTTACAGGGAGTGCTTCGCTCGAATTCGTATCATATAAATTTGCAGAGATAAAGCACAGCGTTGCGGAATGCATACACCGGGGCATGACTTATGAAATACCTGTCCGTATAACAGTCAGGCTTGTTGTATATGATGTCGACAAGGAGACCGATGTTTCCGCTATCCGCGATATAAAAGAACAGGAGATCTATTTCGGAGCTATTCCCCTGATGACCGATAAGGGTACTTTTATAGTTAATGGTACTGAAAGGGTTGTTGTAAGTCAGCTTCACAGATCATCGGGTGTGTTTTTCGATCACGATAAAGGCAAAACTCATTCAAGCGGGAAGATTATCTACAGTTCCAGAATTATACCTGTTCGCGGATCATGGATCGACCTTGAAATTGATCCCAAGGATATTGTTTATATCAGGATAGACAGGCGTCGCAAGTTTCCTGTAACCATATTCTTCAAGGCATTTGGATATACGTCCGGAGATCTGCTTTCATATTTTTACAAGACCGAAAAGATAATTTTACGCGGAAGAAGCATTTACAAGGAATTGAGGGAGGATTTATACAAGGGTCAGAAATTCACAAGGGATATCAAAGATCCTGATACCGGTGAAATAATAGCTAAAAAAGGACGCCCGTACACTCAAAAGCTCATAAAGAAGCTCATTTCATCCAACCTGGGGACGATACCCATAAACATTGAAGATATCGAGGGAAGAGCCTTTGCATACGCAATCCCCGATCCCAAAACCGGTGCCCCGCTTGTTAAGGTGAGCGACGAAGTTGATAATGAATCTATTTCAAAACTGAAAGAAGCAGGAATTAATGAATTCGATCTGCTCTTTGTTGACGGAACCTCAAACAGCGATTCAATCAGGAAGACCCTTGCTGTAGATAAAGTCGGTTCAAAAGAAGAGGCTCTTGTTGAAATATACAGAAGACTCAGGCCCGGAAACCCAGCGACACCCGAAGTTGCCCAGGATTTTATTGATAACCTTTTTTTCAAGACTGCATATTACGATCTTTCCACTGTGGGGAGGGTTAAAATAAATCAGCGATTAGGCATCAACTCTTCTGCGGATTTAAAAATATTAAGAAGAGAAGACATTCTTCTTACCGCAAAAACACTTATTGAACTCAGGGATACCCAGGGCGTCGTTGATGACATTGATCATCTGGGGAACCGCAGGATAAGGGCGGTTGGGGAACTTCTCGAGAATCAGTACCGCATAGGGCTTGTTCGCATGGAAAGAGCTATAAAGGAAAGAATGAGCCTCCAGGAAGTTGACGCTCTGATGCCCAATGATCTTATCAATCCTAAGCCGGTTTCTGCAGTTGTTAAAGAATTCTTTGGAACAAGCCAGCTCAGCCAGTTTATGGACCAGACAAACCCGCTTTCGGAAACAACCCATAAACGAAGGCTGAGTGCTCTCGGACCCGGCGGGCTCACAAGGGAACGCGCTGGCTTTGAAGTCAGAGACGTTCATCCTTCTCATTACGGGCGCATATGTCCCATAGAGACCCCTGAAGGTCCTAACATCGGCCTCATTGTTTCGCTAAGCACATATGCAAGGGTTAATGATTACGGTTTTATTGAAACACCATACAGAATTGTAAGGAACGGAACTGTTACAAATGAAGTCAAATTTCTTGATGCCTTTGATGAAAAGGAACTTCCTATTGCACAGGCTAACGCGCCGGTCGGTGAAAGCGGGCAATATCTGAACCCGCTTGTGACATCGCGTGTGGCCGGGGAATTCATGATGGTAAAGAAAAAGGAAATTGAGCTGATGGATGTATCTCCCAACCAGCTTGTAAGCGTTTCGGCATCGCTGATTCCTTTTCTTGAAAATGATGATGCGAACAGGGCATTGATGGGTTCCAACATGCAGCGTCAGGCGGTCCCCCTTATGGTTAATGAAGCACCTCTCGTGGGTACAGGCATAGAAGATGTTGTTGCCAAGGATTCCGGGGTAACGATAGTGGCCAAGAGGGATGGAGTTGTGGAATCGGTGGATGCTTCGCGCATAATATTATCACATGATCCTTCTGACAAGGGTTTTGAAAAGCATGTTACAATTTACAACCTATCTAAGTATATGCGCTCCAACCAGAACACATGCTTCAACCATCGCCCTATAGTATTGAAAGGGCAGTACGTTAAAGCAGGAGAGATAATTGCCGACGGGCCGGCTACAAACAGAGGAGAGCTTTCTCTCGGCAAGAATGTAACAGTTGCATTCATGCCCTGGGGAGGGTTCAACTTTGAGGATTCAATCCTTGTCAGCGAAAGACTCGTTCGCGATGGTGAATATACATCGGTACATATTGAGGAATTTGAGGTTGTTGCAAGAGATACCAAGCTCGGAAAAGAAGATATTACCCGGGACATACCGAATGTCGGTGATGAAGCATTGAAAGATCTTGATGAAAGCGGCATCGTCAGACTCGGAGCTGAGGTGGGGCCGGGAGATATTCTGGTGGGGAAAATAACCCCAAAAGGCGAGACGCAGCTTTCTCCTGAAGAAAAGCTTCTTCGAGCCATATTCGGGGAAAAAGCCGGAGATGTTAAAGACACATCCTTAAGAGTTCCTCCGGGAGTCGATGGCATTGTTATTGATGCCAAGGTCTTTTCAAGACGAGGGATCGATAAGGATGATCGCACCTTCTGGATTGAAGAGATGGAAGTAAAGGTTCTTGAAAGGGACCGGGATGATGAACTTGCGGTGATAGAAGAATTAATCCGTGCTCAGATACAGCAGCTTTTAAAAGGCCAGGTATGCAACACACCTGTTAAAAAAGGAAAAAAGGTTTATATCGCAAAGGGAGACACAATAGACTCCAAAATACTTGCGGATGTTCCTGTGGCTCAGCTTGAAGGAGTGGTTCTGAAGGATCCCAAGATAACAGAGCAACTTCATGATCTTCTTGAACAATTCAGAAATCAGAGCAAGGTATGCAGGCAGAATTTTGAGAAACATATAAGCAGGTTTGAAAAGGGCGATGATCTTCCTCCGGGCGTCATAAAGATGGTCAAGGTATACGTTGCCATGAAACGAAAGCTCTCTGTGGGAGATAAAATGGCAGGCCGTCATGGTAACAAGGGCGTTGTATCAAGAATTCTTCCACAGGAGGATATGCCTTATTTTGAAGATGGAACTACTGTGGACATGGTTTTGAACCCGCTTGGCGTGCCTTCCCGAATGAATGTCGGACAGATTCTTGAAATACATCTCGGACGCGCCGCGAAAGGGCTTGGTGATCAGCTGAACAAGCTGGTTGAAGAGAACAATATGAAGGCTCTTCGCGATAAGTTAAAAAAGATATTTGCCGACTCTTCGGTTAACAGAATGATCGGAAAGATGAACGACAAAGATATTTGTGCGTTTGCAGGCAATTACAAAGACGGTGTTCACATGGCTACACCGGTTTTTGACGGGGCGAAGGAAGTAGAAATTAAAGCCCTGCTTGAAGAGGCAGGATTATCTTCTTCGGGTCAGGCAATCTTGTTTGACGGGAGAACCGGCGATCAATTCAGGGGGAAGATTACCGTTGGAACCATGTATATGCTTAAACTTCATCATCTCGTTGATGATAAGATCCACGCCCGTTCTATAGGTCCTTATTCACTTGTTACACAGCAACCGCTCGGAGGAAAAGCCCAGTTCGGAGGCCAGCGCCTCGGAGAGATGGAGGTATGGGCTATGGAAGCCTACGGAGCTGCGAATGCATTGCAGGAATTCCTGACTGTCAAATCGGATGATATGGCAGGAAGGACCAGAATGTATGAAAAGATAGTGAAAGGTCAAAACATGCTTGAGCCCGGCATTCCGGAGTCCTTCAAGGTCATGACAAAGGAGCTTCAAAGCCTGGGTTTAGACATATCCCTTATAGAAGGAAAAAAGGAGTAGAATTTGGAAACTCTATACGATTTTTTCGCCAAACCCATTAATCCGAAAGAATATTCAGGTGTTCGGATTTCACTTGCTTCGCCTGAACAGATCCGACAGTGGTCTTTCGGCGAAATAAAAAAGCCGGAAACAATCAACTACAGGACTTTTAAGCCGGAGCGTGACGGACTTTTCTGCGCCAAAATATTCGGCCCGACCAAAGACTATGAATGCAACTGCGGCAAGTACAAGCGCATGAAACACAGGGGTGTTGTCTGTGAAAAATGTGGAGTCGAGGTCATACAGTCCAAAGTTCGCAGGGAGCGAATGGGGCATATAGAACTTGCCACCCCGGTAGCTCACATATGGTTTTTAAAGAGTTTGCCAAGCAAGATAGGAAACCTTCTGGATCTGACGTTAAAGAGCATGGAAAAGGTTCTTTACTTTGACAGCTACATCGTTCTGGATCCGAAAGAGACCGGTCTTGTGCGGTGTCAGCTCCTGTCGGATGACAAATATCGCGAAGCGCTTGAAACTTACGGACCGACATTTCAGGCAGGGATAGGAGCTGAAGCAGTAAAAATTCTGCTGGAAAGCATCGATCTCAATGCACTGTATAATGAACTCAGAGCCGATATAAAAGCCACAAGCTCGGTAGCGAAAAGGCAGAAGCTTTCCAAGCGGCTTAAGATAGTCGATGCATTCAGGCGTTCAGGCGTGGATCCTGCCTGGATGATAATGGACGCCATTCCTGTGCTTCCGCCTGATTTGCGGCCACTGGTTCCTCTGGAAGGAGGCAGATTCGCAACCTCTGACCTTAACGACCTTTACCGCAGGGTGATTAACCGGAACAACCGGTTAAAAAGACTGATAGATTTAAGAGCTCCGGACATCATTGTACGCAACGAAAAGAGAATGCTTCAGGAGGCAGTTGATGTCCTGTTTGACAACGGGAGGCATGGCAGGGTAATCACAGGAACCAATAAGCGTCCGCTAAAGTCATTGAGCGATACCCTGAAAGGAAAACAGGGTCGTTTTCGTCAGAATCTTCTTGGTAAACGTGTCGATTATTCCGGACGAACTGTTATTACTATTGGTCCCAATCTGAGGCTGCATCAATGCGGCCTTCCCAAAAAGATGGCTCTCGAACTTTTTAAGCCTTTTGTTTATTACCGTTTGGAGAAGAAGGGCCTTGTTTCGACTGTAAAAAGCGCAAAAAAATTGGTTGAACGCGAAACGCCGGAGGTTTGGGATACTCTTGATGAGGTAGTAAAAGAATATCCTGTGATGCTTAACCGGGCGCCAACACTTCACAGACTGGGTATTCAGGCATTTGAGCCTATTCTGATTGAAGGAAAAGCAATCCAGCTTCATCCTCTTGTATGTACCGCCTTTAATGCTGACTTTGACGGCGACCAGATGGCTGTCCACATCCCGCTTTCCGTTGAGTCGCAGATAGAAGCGCGCGTATTGATGCTGTCAAGCAACAATATTCTTTCGCCGGCGAATGGGAGCCCCATTATCGTTCCAACCCAGGATATTGTTCTTGGAATCTATTATATGACCAGGGCGATATCGGGTTCAAAAGGGGATGGAAAGATCTTTGCCAATCTTGAAGAGGTGCGTTCTGCTTATGATTTCGGAGCCGTTGATCTTCATGCCAAAATAGTTGTCCGGATGGACGGCAAAATGATTAATACGACGGTAGGCCGTATTCTCCTCTGGGAGATTATTCCCAAGGGAAATATTATTGTGATGAGCCATCTAATGGTTTCTTCCGAAGAGGACGCACAATCGGCTCTGATCGAGATTAATAATGGGACACCGTTTCCTGAAATTGTGAATAAGTTTTCTGATAGTGCAGATAAGGCAAATGACGGGAATATCGGCCTCCTGAGAAAAGAGGAATTCAAGCGGATATTCAATGTGAATGATGCTGACGCAGACTCGGTTTTCTCTCTTGAAGAAGGTTCTGTCAGCGGAATAATTTTATCGGAAGAAAAATACAATATATTCATGGTCAATGAAAAGAGACCCGAGATTCCCCTTGATGCCGTTAACAGGGTTCAGGATAAAAAGTCTTTAAGGGACCTTGTCGATTATGCATACAGAAATCTTGGTCCCAAAGCCACGGTTGTTCTCGCCGACAGGCTCAAGGATATCGGTTACAAATATTCAACGGAAGGCGGTCTTTCAATTTCAATTGATGACATGATCATTCCGGCAGAAAAAGAAGATATAATAAGAAAAGCCGAAAAAAAAGTTTTGGAGATCGGAAGACAGTACACCGAGGGACTTATAACGCAGGGTGAGAAATACAATAAGGTTGTTGATATATGGGCCAAGGCTACAGATGATGTAGCCAATGAAATGATGGAGTCAATGAAGGTTGAGTCCGTAAAGGACAGTGACGGGAATCCTGTGCTGGATAAGAAAGGCAAGCCTGTTTACGAGGAGAGTTTTAACCCTATATATATGATGGCGGATTCAGGCGCCAGAGGAAGCA
Organism: Desulfobacteraceae bacterium; assembly: GCA_011391695.1. Classification (GTDB taxonomy): domain Bacteria; phylum Desulfobacterota; class Desulfobacteria; order Desulfobacterales; family RPRI01; genus RPRI01. The sequence continues at coordinate 18,220 of JAABQB010000024.1, forward strand.
AAGATCAGATGCGCCAGCTGGCGGGTATGCGCGGTCTTATGGCAAAGCCATCAGGAGAAATTATTGAAACCCCCATCAGCGCAAATTTCAGGGAAGGGCTTTCAGTTTTGCAGTATTTTATTTCGACTCACGGAGCAAGAAAAGGCCTTGCCGATACCGCTCTTAAAACCGCAAATTCAGGATATCTTACAAGAAGGCTGGCCGATGTTGCCCAGGACTGCATTGTTATGGAAGAAGACTGCGGTACAATTATGGGTGTTGTTGTAGAGCCGCTTGTTGAGGGAGGAGAGGTTATTCAGCGGCTTGGAGAAAGAGTCCTCGGCCGCGTTGCAATAGATGATATCCTCGATCCTTTTACTGATGATGTTCTTGTCAGAAAAGGTGAAGGACTCGACGAAAAGGCGGTAAAGAAGATTGAAGATGCCGGAATAACTAGCATTAAAATAAGGTCGGTTCTCACATGTAAGGCTTCTTTCGGCGTATGTATAAAATGTTACGGAAGAGATCTTTCCCACGGCGGCCCGGTTGAACTCGGGCAGGCGGTTGGAATTCTTGCTGCTCAGTCGATAGGTGAACCAGGAACACAGCTCACAATGCGTACATTTCATATCGGCGGTACGGCCAGCAGAAGAGTAGAACAGGCTGATATAAGGGCAAGAGTTGACGGCAAAGTGAAGTTTATCGATCTTCATGTTGTAAGGAACGCGGAAAATCAATATATAGTCATGAACCGCCGCGGCGGCAAGTTTGCTATTGTAAGCGATACCGGACGTGAGCTTGAAAGCTGCCCTGTTATTTACGGGGCGCATATCATGGTGGAAGACGGCCAGAAAATTAAAGGTCCTGACCCGGAAACAGGAATGTCGGGCGATCTCCTTGCAACCTGGGATCCGTTTACAACTCCTATCATTACAGAGGTGGACGGAACAGTTAAATTCGGAGACATTGTTCATGGAAAAACCATGAAGGAAAAGGTTGATCCTGTTACCGGAAAGTCGAGCCGCACAATTATTGAATCAAAAGGGATAGAAGTCAGGCCCAGGATTTCTATTAAGGATAAAGAAGGAAAAACGGCAAAACTTCACAAGTCGTCAGGAATGGCCCGATACATACTTCCAATCGATGCCGTCCTTATGGTTGAAGAAGGTGATAATGTCAAAGCCGGTGATGTTATTGCAAAGCTTCCCAGGGCAACCACAAAAACAAAGGATATTACCGGTGGTCTTCCGAGAGTCGCAGAGCTTTTTGAAGTCAGAAAACCCAAAGAAATTGCTATATTGAGTGAGATTGACGGGTATGTATCTATTTCAAAAAGCACGAAGAAGGGGAAGCAGAAAGTTACCGTGACTCCGGTTGATTTTGGTGACAAGAAAGAATATCTGATCTCTCGCGGAAAGCATATAAATGTTTACGAAGGAGATTATATCAGGGCGGGCGAGCCTATTATCGGAGGGTCGGCTATTCCACAGGACATCCTTAATATTAAGGGCGAAGTGGCCCTTGCCCGCTATCTTGTTGATGAAGTACAAGAGGTTTATCGTTTGCAGGGCGTACGGATAAACGACAAGCATATTGAAGTTATTGTCCGGCAGATGATGAGGCGGGTCAAGGTTATGGATGTCGGAGATACCGATTTTATACTTGAAGAGCAGGTTGATCGTATAAAATTTGAGTATGCCAACAGTCAAGTTAAAGAAAAAGGCGAAAAGCCGGCCATAGCTGAGCCTCTTATACTTGGAATAACAAAAGCGTCTTTAAGTACAGACAGCTTTATTTCAGCCGCATCTTTTCAGGAGACCACCAAAGTTTTAACCGATGCCAGTATTTCAGGCGCCGAAGATTATTTGAGAGGACTGAAAGAAAATGTTATCATGGGCAGGCTGATACCTGCCGGTTCAGGCCTTTCATTGAATGAAGAGATAGAAATATCAAGGGGATAATATATGTTATATGGTGTATATTTCTGAAGATTTATCACCAGGGTTCATTGCCAACATATCGCTATTCCAGGAAAAAATCTTTTATCAAAGATGCCGAGAATTATAAAAAATAGATTTTTACGAAACCATTTAATATTATATTTTTTATCATGAATTTTCTTGACATCGGGTTCATATATGTATAAAAAACACTTCTTTTGCAAAGACTTTGCGGTTTTATGAATTTATACTAATTCTTAAGAGGGGAATATGCCGACAATTAACCAGTTAGTGAGAAAGGGCAGGAGCAGTGTAGTCAAGAAAACTACTACGCCGGCGCTTAGGGGAGCTCCTCAAAAAAGAGGTGTATGCACCCGTGTTTATACCTCAACTCCAAAAAAACCTAACTCAGCTTTGCGTAAGGTGGCGAGAGTCAGGCTGACTTCAGGCGTGGAAGTTACAGCATACATTCCGGGAGTAGGGCATAATCTTCAGGAACATTCGGTTGTTCTGGTTCGCGGTGGCCGAGTCAAAGACCTTCCTGGTGTAAGATATCATATTGTTAGGGGTACCCTCGATACGCTGGGAGTCGATGATAGAAAAAAGAGCAGATCCAAGTATGGGGCAAAAAAGCCCAAATGATATAAGTCTTTAATTTCTTGTTATATTTAAATAAACAGATAAAAATGGATTGACATATGCCTAGAAGAAGAGACGTACCTGAACGGATTATTATTCCTGATTCCAAATATGACAACAAGGTGGTTTCGAAATTTATCAAAGCAATAATGAAGGACGGGAAAAAGAGTATTGCAGAGTCGATACTTTATGAAGCGCTTGATATTATAGGAAAAAAAGGGAGCGAATCGCCGATCAAGTTGTTTGAGCAGGCATTGGAAAATGTAAAACCAATGATTGAGGTTAAATCGAGACGGGTCGGCGGGTCGACGTATCAGGTTCCGACTGAGATCAGACCGTCAAGGCGCACTGCTCTCGGGATAAGGTGGATAATATCATATGCTCATCAGCGTCCTGAAAAGAGTATGGCAAGCAAGCTTGCTGGTGAAATCATGGACGCAGCCAACAAGAGGGGTTCTTCAATTAAGAAAAAAGAAGATACTCACAAGATGGCCGAGGCAAACAAGGCTTTTGCTCATTTCAGGTGGTAGGGCTTATATAGTCAGTATTTAAGCGTATATTAACAATAAATTGCATTAAGCTCCTTTTATCATCAGAGGGAGGGTATTGGAGATGGCTAAGAAGAAATTTGAGAGGACGAAGCCGCATGTTAATGTGGGGACGATAGGTCATATAGATCACGGTAAGACGACATTGACGGCAGCGATAACGAAGCATTGCGCGTTAAAGGGAATGGGGGAGTATGTGCCTTTTGACCAGATAGACAAGGCGCCCGAGGAGAAGGAGAGAGGGATAACGATAGCGACAGCGCATGTAGAGTATGAGACTGTGAAGCGTCATTATGCGCATGTGGATTGTCCCGGTCATGCCGATTATATCAAGAACATGATAACGGGGGCCGCGCAGATGGATGGTGCGATACTGGTAGTGGGAGCGGATGACGGTCCTATGCCTCAGACACGGGAGCACATATTGCTTGCACGGCAGGTAGGAGTGCCGAAGATAGTTGTATTTTTGAACAAGTGCGACATGGTTGATGACAAGGAGTTGATAGAGTTAGTTGAGCTGGAGTTGAGGGAGCTTTTGGACAAGTATGAGTTTCCTGGAGACGACACGCCGATAATTCGCGGGAGTGCATTGAAGGCATTAGAGAGTGATGATGTAAAGAGCGAGGACGCGAAGTGCATATTTGAGTTACTGGATGCGATAGACTCATTTATCCCTGAGCCGGTGCGTGTTATAGACAAGCCGTTTTTGATGCCGATAGAGGATGTATTCAGCATATCAGGACGCGGTACAGTGGTAACCGGTCGAGTTGATCGTGGTATTATCCATGTAGGGGACAATGTGGAGATAGTAGGGATAAGGCCTACGCTGAAGACGGTATGTACCGGTGTGGAGATGTTCCGGAAGCTTTTGGACGAAGGTCGAGCCGGAGACAACATAGGGGTATTGTTACGCGGGACGAAGCGGGAGGAAGTAGAGCGTGGTCAGGTGTTGGCAATACCCGGGTCTATAACGCCGCACACGAAGTTCAAGGCGGAGGTTTACATATTGAGCAAGGAGGAAGGCGGTAGGCACACGCCGTTTTTCAACGGATATCGTCCGCAGTTTTATTTCAGGACGACGGATGTGACAGGGATATTGACATTGCCGGAGGGGATAGAGATGGTAATGCCGGGGGACAATGTAACGATAACGGCGGATTTGATAACCCCGATAGCGATGGAGACGGAGCTTCGATTTGCGATAAGAGAAGGCGGCCGGACTGTTGGTGCGGGAGTAGTAAGCGAAATAATCGGATAAAAAGAAAGATAACCTATGATAATGAACACCAAAATAAGAATCAAGCTTAAGGCTTATGATCATAAACTGCTCGATCAGTCGGCGTCAGATATAGTTGATACCGCAAATAAGACCGGTGCGAAAGTTATTGGGCCTATTCCGCTGCCGACAATAAAAAACAAATATTGCGTCCTGCGCTCTCCCCATATTGATAAAAAATCAAGGGAGCAATTTGAGATGCGGACACATAAAAGACTTCTCGATATAATTGAGCCCACGCAGCAGACTGTTGATGCCCTGATGAAACTTGATCTTTCTCCGGGAGTGGATGTCGAGATAAAACTGTAGCATAGGGAATGGTAAGAGTCATGAGTAGAGGATTGATAGGTAAAAAACTGGGGATGACGGTTGTCTTCACCTCGGATGGAAAATATGTGCCTGTAACAGTTCTAAAGGTCGGGCCTTGCGTTGTGACCCAGATAAAAACGGATGAAACTGACGGATACAATGCGCTCCAGCTATGTTTTGGGGAAAGAAAGAAATCACGCATGAAGAAGCCGGTTGAGGGTCATCTTAAGAAATCTGTGCTTGAATCGTGCGAATGTCTGCGCGAGTTCACCTCTGAAAATCCGGGCGATTACACGCTAGGCCAGATAATAAATGTTGAAATATTTAATGTCGGAGACCTCGTTGATGTTGTTGGCACTACGAAGGGGAGGGGTTTTGCAGGTGTAATAAAGCGCCACGGATTCAGCGGCGGAAGAAAAACCCATGGGAGTCACAGTCACAGAATTCCGGGTTCAATAGGTGCAAGCGCATGGCCTTCAAGGGTAATGAAAGGGAAAAAACTGCCCGGTCATTACGGTTTTGAAAGACAGACCATGAGAAATCTGGAGATAATTGACATAAGGCAACAGGATAATCTGATTCTTGTAAAGGGAGCGGTTCCCGGCCCAAAGTCAAGCCTGATCTACTTGTGCAAGCCCAACTCAGCTGATTGAACAGATGTTTTATAATGGCCCTGCTTAATAAATGAGCCAACCAAAGTTAATATTTAGGACGAGATTATGTCAATAATAGATGTTTTCAATACAAATGGAGATAAGGTTTCGCAGCTGGAGCTATCAGACAGCATCTTCAATGTTCCTGTAAAACAAAGCGTGCTGCATGAAGTTGTTACCATGCAGCTGGCCTGCAGGCGTGCAGGAACCGCTTCCGTTAAACATCGCAGCGATGTGAAAGGGAGTACCAGGAAACTTTATAAACAGAAGGGAACAGGGAGAGCGCGGAGAGGAGATATCAAATCTCCATTGTTAAGAGGCGGCGGTTCCATTTTTGGACCCAACCCGAGATCCTATTCTTACAAAGTTCCAAAAAAAGTAAGAAAGCAGGCTCTTAAAATGGCTTTGACCTGCAAGATTCAGGAGAATAATCTCCTTGTGCTTGACAAGCTTGCGCTTGAAGAACCAAAAACAAAGAATTTTGTGTCCGTTTTGGGCAACCTGCAAGTCAAAAAAGCATTGATTGTTATTGAAACTGCGAATGAAAACCTTGAGCTTTCTTCGAGAAATATTCCCGATATCAAGGTAATGAAATGTGAAGGCCTGAATGTTTATGATATCCTAAAATATGAGAAGCTGATTCTGCTTGAGCCTTCAATAAAGAGTATTGAAGGGAGGTTGCTGGTATGATCCGGTATGAAGTTATTAAAAGGCCTTTGATTACGGAAAAGAGCACGATACAAAAAGAATCTGCCAATCAGATAACTTTCGAAGTCGATCGCAAGGCCAACAGGGTCGAAATCAAAAAGGCGGTTGAGGGTATTTTCAAGGTGAAAGTTGCCAGTGTTAGAACACTGCAGGTTATGGGAAAATTCAAACGCAGGGGCCGGATTTTAGGTAAGCGAAATGATTATAAGAAAGCGGTCGTCAAACTCATGCCCGGCGAGAGCATTGAATTTTTTGAAGGAGTATAGATTTAGGAGTTTAAAATGTCTGTAAAGAAAGTAAAGCCTACATCTGCCGGAAGGCGTTTTCAGGTTTATTCATCATTTGAAGAAGTTACCAGTTCACAACCGGAAAAAAGCCTTGTTAAGGCTTCCAGCAAAAGCGGAGGCCGTAATGTGCATGGACACATTACAAGCAGGCATATCGGTGGCGGAAGCAAGAGGCACTACAGGATAATTGACTTTAAGCGTGATAAAAGAGGGATACCCGCAAGAGTTGCTTCAATCGAGTATGATCCCAACAGGAGCGCGAGAATCGCACTCCTTCATTATGTTGACGGAGAAAAAAGATATATTCTTGCTCCTCTTAATCTTTCTGTGGATGATACGGTAATGTCAGGCCCGGAAGCGGATATTAAACCAGGAAATTCCTTGCCTTTGAGCAATATTCCTCTCGGAACGCACATACACAACATAGAGCTTAAAGTTGGAAAAGGGGGACAGATTGTAAGAAGCGCAGGAACATTTGCCCAACTGATGGCCAAAGAGAACAAGTATGCCCTGATTAAGCTCCCGTCAGGTGAAGTGAGAATGGTTCTTCTGAATTGCTGTGCAACAATCGGTCAGCTTGGTAATGTTGTTCATGAGAATATTTCTCTCGGAAAAGCCGGGCGGAACAGATGGCTTGGAAAGAGACCAAAAGTAAGGGGTGTTGCGATGAATCCGGTTGACCATCCGATGGGCGGCGGAGAAGGCCGGTCATCCGGCGGGCGGCATCCATGCAGTCCATGGGGTGTCCCATCAAAAGGTTATAAAACCAGAAAGAACAAAAGAACCAGTTTATATATAGTTAAAAAGCGCACACAGAAATAAATTCGGACTTTATAGTTTAACGTTTATAAGGTCGGTTTTTGTATTCAGGAGAATTTATGCCAAGGTCGTTAAAAAAAGGTCCATACATTGAACCGAAGTTAATGAAGAAAATGTCGGCTATTAAAGAAAGCCGGGGAGCCAGAGTCGTAAAAACGTGGTCAAGGCGTTCGACAATTATCCCTGAAATGGTAGGGACTACATTTGCAGTCCACAACGGGAAAAAATTCATTCCGGTTTTTGTTACAGAGAACATGGTCGGACACAAACTGGGAGAATTCTCCCCAACGAGAACTTTTTACGGACACGCGGGCGACAAGAAAACCAAACTGAAAAAGTAAGGATATAGAAAAGGGAATATTTGCTATGGAGGTTAAGGCTTTAGCAAGATATATACGCATTTCTCCTCAAAAAGTCCAAGAACTTACAGGGGCTGTCAAGGGGAAAAAGGTTGAAACAGCTTTGAACGAGCTTAAATTCATGCCATTAAAAGCGGCCGGAATAGTTGAAAAGGTTATAAGATCGGCTGTTGCGAATGCGAATCAGCATCCTGACATAGATGTTGATTCTCTGGTAATTCGAAATATCGTCGCAAATCAAGGTCCTGTTTTGAAGCGCTTTGCGGCAAGGGCGCGCGGCAGGGGGACCCGTATATTGAAAAAAACTACGCATATAACAGTAACATTAGCTGACGGATCGGTGAAATAGGGAGGTAAAAGCTTGGGTCAGAAAGTAAATCCGGTAGGATTGAGATTGGGTATAATTAAAACATGGGATTCAAAATGGTATGCCGGCAAGCATTATGCGGATTATATACTCGAGGATTACAATATCCGAAAGTACCTGAATAAGAAGCTCGGCCATGCTGGAATTTCCAGAATTGAAATTGAAAGATCGTCCAAGCGGGTTAGGCTCCGGATTTTTGCATCAAGACCCGGAATTATAATAGGCAAAAAAGGCTCTGAAATACTCATTCTGAAGCAGGAACTTGAGAAGCAGATATCTCATGAGGTCATGATTGATATTCAGGAAGTAAGGAAGCCCGAGATAGATGCCATGCTTATAGCCGAAAGTGTCGCCCAGCAGATTATAAAGAGAGTCGCTTTCCGTAGGGCAATGAAGCGAGGTGTTGCATCTGCGATGAGGTTCGGCGCAATGGGTGTGAAGATAATATGTTCCGGCCGTCTGGGCGGGGCGGAAATGGCAAGAAGAGAATGGTATCGTGAAGGGCGGGTGCCACTGCACACTTTGAGGGCGGATATTGATTATGGTTTTACCGAAGCTCTTACGACGTATGGCATTGTAGGCATCAAGGTTTTTGTTTTTAAGGGGGAGATTCTTAAAAAGGATCAATTAGAAACGGCTGTTAGATAGCCTGCGGGAGATAAAAGTAAATGCTTAGCCCCAAAAAAGTTAAATATAGAAAACAGCAAAAGGGAAGAATGAAGGGTCTGGCCAGCCGAGGCTCAAACCTGAACTTTGGTGAATACGGGTTGCAGGCTGTTGAATGCGGCGCTGTCAACGCCAAGGAGATTGAGGCCGCTCGTATTGCCATGACCCGCCATGTAAAAAGAGGCGGTAAACTGTGGATAAGAATATTTCCAGATAAGCCGTTCACGAAAAAGCCCGCCGAAGTCAGAATGGGAAAAGGGAAAGGCGCGCCTGAAGGTTGGGTTGCGATAGTTCGTCCGGGTAAAATTCTCTATGAGATGGAAGGTGTTTCGAAAGAGCTTGCCAGGGAAGCTCTCAGGCTTGCCTCCCACAAACTTTCAATTAAGACCAAATTTGTTGACAGGAGCAATATATAATATGAAAGCGAGTGAGATCAGAGAATTAAGCCAGGATGAGCGACTCAGAAAGTTAAGCGAGTTGACCGAGGGTCTTTTTAATCTGCGTTTTCAGCACGGGGCCGGTCAGCTGGAAAGTCCCAAGAAGATAGAGCAGGCCAAGCATGAGATTGCAAGGTTAAAGACCATTATTCAAGAATTTAAACTCAAAAAAAATAAAGAATAATTGCTGCCATGAATAATATTGGAATGAAAAGACAAGTGGTCGGAACGGTTGTAAGCGACAAGATGGATAAAACTGTTGTTGTTCAGGTAGAAAGACTGGTAAAGCACAAGTTTTATCACAAATATATCAGAAGACAGGCGAAGTTTTCTGCTCATGATGAAGAGAATTCCTGCAAGATCGGGGATAAGGTTTTGATTACAGAATCGAGGCCTCTCAGCAAGACAAAAAAATGGCGTGTCAGCAAGATAGTCGAGAAAGCTGTTTGATATTTAAAGGGAATTAAGAAAATGATTCAGGCAGAGACGAAATTGACGGTAGCAGATAATTCCGGAGCAAAGATTGTTTATTGTATCAAAGTACTTGGTGGATCGAGAAGGCGTTACGCAAGTGTCGGCGATATAATTGTTGTTTCCGTAAAAGAAGCGATTCCTAACGCAAAGGTAAAAAAGGGCGAGGTACTGAAAGCGGTTGTTGTCCGTACCAAAAAAGAAATAAGAAGGACTGACGGATCTTTTATAAGGTTTGATGATAATTCGGCCGTTTTGATTACACCCAACAAAGAACCAATCGGAACGAGGATTTTCGGGCCTGTTGCGAGAGAACTCAGGGCAAAAAGATTTATGAAAATCATTTCGCTGGCCCCGGAAGTATTGTAGCTCAATCCCGATTTTGGAGAACTGGTTTATGCTTGGAAATAAAATTCATATCAAGAAAGACGACAAGGTAAAAGTAATTGCCGGCAAGGATAAGGGAAAAGTCGGCAAGGTTGTCAGGGTTGTAAAAAAGAACAACAAAATCCTTGTTGAAAACGTTAATATAGTAAAACGGCATACAAAACCTTCTGCCAAGAACAAGCAGGGTGGAATCGTTGCCGGTGAAGCTTCAATCCATGTATCGAATGTCATGTTGATGTGTAACAAGTGCATTAAGCCTGTTCGCATTAAGATGCAAACTCTGGAGAATGGAAAAAAGGCACGCGTCTGCCGCAAGTGCAGCGAATTAATAGATAAATAGCATCAGATGGCGGTTCAGGGTTTTTGAAAGGAACATAATGGCACGGCTTAAAAATTATTATGACAAAGAGGTTGTTCCAAGGCTGATAGAGGCCTTCAAATATAAAAATACGATGCAGGTCCCGAAGCTTGATAAAATCGTTCTTAATATAGGACTTGGAGAGGCAATTCATAATATTAAATTGCTTGATTCCGCTGTAGAGGAGCTGAAAATGGTAGCGGGGCAGAAGCCTGTTGTTACCAGGTCAAAAAAGTCTATCGCTGCTTTTAAGCTCAGAATCGGCATGCCTATCGGGTGCATGGTTACGCTCCGTTATAAGCGAATGTACGAATTTTTTGATAAACTTGTTAACATAGCGCTTCCCAGAGTAAGAGATTTCAGAGGTGTTTCACCAAAAGCTTTTGATGGGTATGGTAACTATACACTTGGAATAAAAGAACATATTATTTTCCCTGAGATTGATTACGATAAGATTGAAAAGATCAAAGGTTTGAATATATGCGTTGTAACTACGGCTAAAAATGATGAAGAGGGAAAAGAGCTTTTAAAGCTTCTTGGAATGCCGTTTAAGAATTAACCCGCCTGGGCGGATTGACTGAAGAATTTATTCAGGACCCTATGTGAAGAGTTCATAAGGAGGATGATTTGGCGAAGCAATCGCTTAGAAATAAGGCTTTAAGAAAACCCAAATTCAGTGTCAGGGCTTATAACAGATGCCCTATATGCGGCAGGCCTCGGGCATTTATAAGAAAATTTGGAATTTGCCGTATTTGTTTTAGAAATCTTGCCTCATCGGGCAAACTTCCTGGGGTTATTAAATCCAGCTGGTAACATATTTGTATTTCAGCTGGCTTTATTAGTATGGTTTATAACTAATTTGAGAAGGTTATAGTAGATCGGAGAAAAGAATGGCAATCAGTGATCCAATTGCGGATATGTTGACCCGGATAAGAAATGCCGGAAAGGCTAAATTCAACAGTGTTGATATTCCAGGTTCAAAACTAAAGATAGAACTGGCCAAAGTTTTGAAGAATGAAGGATATATAAAGAATTATAAATTCCTCAAAGACAACAAACAGGGCATTTTAAGAGTCTATCTTAAATACGGACAGTGGCATGCAAGCGCTATTTACGGTATCGAAAGAGCAAGCAAACCGGGGCGAAGACAATATGTTAAGAGCAAAGACTTAAAACCGGTATACAGCGGTATGGGTGTTGCTGTTTTGTCAACTTCAAAAGGCGTAATGACTGACAAGAGAGCTGTTAAGGAAAAATTGGGGGGAGAAGTCCTCTGTAAGATTTGGTAATAATATAGGAGTTATAGATGTCTCGAGTAGGAAAAAAACCGATTCAGATCCCGGATAAAACCAAGATATCATATGCCGACAGGCTGATAACAGTTCAGGGAGCAAAAGGATCACTTTCCGGTACGGTCCATCCGGCCGTGGAATTGAATATTGCAGACGGCATTTTAACGGTGTCAACATTATCTGATGATACTACCTCGAAAGCCCTGCAGGGACTCACGCGGAGCCTTGTCAACAATATGATAATAGGCGTCAACACGGGGTTTGAGCGTATTCTTGAAATAAACGGTATCGGATACAGGGCTGAACTTAAAGGTAACAGCCTGGTGTTAAATCTCGGTTTTTCTCATCCGGTAACTTATGATCTTCCTGCCGGCATTAATGCAGCAGTTGAAAAAAATACTGTTATAAAACTTTCAGGAATTGATAAGGAGAAGCTCGGTCTGGCGGCTGCAACAATAAGAAGGCTGAAACCACCAGAGCCCTACAAGGGAAAGGGAATTAAATTCGCGGAAGAGCGTATACAGAAGAAGGCCGGAAAGACGGGCACAAAATAATTTAAGCGATTTACCTGTTACGATTGCGACGATTAAAGAAATTACGAGTTCGATCTCATAATCGTTGATTAAATAAGGAATAATTATATGGGGTCAGTAAATATTAAAAGTCAGGCGCGTTTGAAGAGAAAAGTAAGAATAAGAAAAAAGCTTGCTGGCACAAAGGAACGTCCCAGATTATGTGTCTTCAGGAGTGCAAAGCATATATATGCCCAGGTAATTGATGATACAAGCGGACAGGCACTGGCTGCAGCATCAAGCAATGAAAAGGCAGTAAAAGATCAGATCGGTGAAGCCGTAAAGAAAAAAGCCGTTGCGAGCCTGGTGGGAAAAGTTCTGGCAGAGCGCGCAATTGAAAAAGGGTGTAAGAAGGTCGTTTTTGACCGTAACGGGTTTTTGTATCACGGGCGTGTCAAGGCTGTGTCGGATGGAGCTCGTGAAGCAGGTTTGGATTTTTAGTTTATTATCAGTTAAGGAGGCAGTCCCTTGTTCAAACAAGATGCAGGCGACAATCAGTTAATAGATAAAGTGGTTCACATCAACCGGGTAGCGAAAGTGGTCAAGGGTGGGCGAAGATTCAGTTTCAGCGCTATCGTTGTTGTCGGTGACGGCCTTGGGAGTGTTGGCTGCGGACTTGGGAAAGCCGGTGAAGTTCCGGAAGCTATCCGGAAAGGCGTAGATCAGGCAAAGAAGAATATGGTCAGCGTTCCTCTTATAGATGGAACGATACCTTACGAGGTTATAGGAAAGTTCGGTGCTGGTCGTGTTCTGCTGAAGCCTGCTTCAAAAGGAACAGGTCTTATTGCCGGTGGTGCAGTCCGGGCTGTTCTTGAAGCTGTTGGTGTTCAGAATATTCTTACGAAGTGCATGGGATCTCATAATCCCCATAATGTTGTCAAAGCGACAATTACCGGGTTAAAGCAATTGCAGAGCCGCGAGCAGGTGGCCGAAAGACGGGGCAAAACTCCGGAAGAACTGTAACAGGGAAAATAATCAATGTCTGGAATAGTGAAAGTCACACTTGTTAAAAGCATGATCGCACGGCCTGAAAAACACCGGAAGGTGTTGCGAGGCATGGGCCTTACAAAACTGAACAGAACAGTTGAGCTCAAGGATACTCCTTCAATTAGAGGTATGATAAACAAGGTATCCCATCTGGTGAAGGCTGAGGAGAAGATAGATGAAATTAAATGAATTATCGCCCCCAAAGGGTTCTAAAACATCCCGCAAACGCCTGGGGCGTGGTCCTGGATCCGGTACCGGCAAGACCTCCGGGAAAGGGCATAAGGGGCAAAATGCACGCTCTGGAGGAGGTGTCAGGCCCGGATTTGAAGGCGGGCAAATGCCTATTCAAAGGCGCCTGCCCAAGGTCGGCTTTGCCAATATATTTAAGAAAAAGATTGCCATTGTCAATATTCGCGATCTTTCAAAATTTGAAAGCGGCTCGGTTGTCGATGAAGCTGCTTTGATCCGCTCAGGAATCATCAGGGGAAGAAGAGATGGAATAAAACTGCTTTCCCAGGGCGATATAGCATTCCCCCTGACATTAAAAGTTAACGGGGCCAGCAGGATTGCGAAGGAAAAAATAGAAAAAGCCGGCGGCAAGGTAGAGGTTATATAATATGGTCGGAAGCGGCTTTCAGAATATATTCAAGATACCGGAGCTTAAAAAAAGAGTATTGATGACTCTGGCATTCCTTATAGTTTATCGTATTGGAGTGCATGTTCCGGTGCCCGGCATTGACAGTATAGCGCTTGCTTCATTTTTTGCCAAAGCCAAGGGGACACTCCTGGGCCTTTTTGATATGTTTTCAGGGGGTGCTTTTGAGAAATTATCGGTATTTGCTCTTGGCATAATGCCTTACATCAGCGCATCGATCATTCTGCAGCTTTTAACCGTGGTTATTCCTCACCTTGAACGCCTGTCGAAGGAAGGCGAACAGGGACGGAAAAAAATTACCCAATATACACGTTACGGTACGGTTGTATTGAGCATGATACAAGGCTTTGGAATAAGCGTGGGGCTTGAAAGCATGACTTCACCGGGAGGCGCTCCCGTGGTCATATATCCCGGATGGGAATTCAGGCTCATGACTGTTATTACACTTACAGCAGGAACTGCTTTTATCATGTGGCTGGGCGAGCAAATTACTGAGCGTGGTATAGGCAACGGAATATCTCTTATTATATTTGCAGGCATAGTCTGCAGGTTGCCGGTTGCAATGGCGAACACATTCCGTCTCGTTTCGACAGGTGAAATGTCCATATTCCTTGTAATCATTCTGCTTGTACTGATGATTGCGGTTGTCGGCGTTATTATATTTGTTGAGCAGGGACAAAGACGAATACCGGTTCAATATGCCAAGAGGATAATCGGGAGGAAAATGTATGGCGGACAGAGCACGCACCTGCCTCTTAAAATAAATACATCGGGTGTCATACCGCCTATTTTTGCATCTTCCATCATGATGTTTCCTGCAACTATTGCAAGTTTCATACAAATAGAATGGGTTCAGGGCATAGCAAAGGCTCTAACACCGGGAAACGCAGTTTACGAATTGATTTTTGTTGGCTTGATTTTTTTCTTCTGCTATTTTTACACTGCGGTAACATTCAATCCTGTGGACGTGGCGGAAAACATGAAAAAACATGGCGGTTATATTCCGGGGATAAGACCTGGAAAGCGCACATCAGATTATATTGACAGGGTACTGACCCGAATAACTTTAGGCGGCGCTTTCTATGTTTCCTGCATATGTGTTCTTCCGTCGATATTGATAACAAAAGTTAACGTGCCGTTTTATTTTGGAGGAACGGCGCTGCTGATAGTTGTCGGAGTTGCCATAGATACGATTTCACAGATAGAATCACATATGATTTCCCGTCACTATGAAGGTTTTTTAAAAAAGGGCGGAGCAAGGATCAAAGGGCGGTTCTAGTATGGTGATTTTAAAATCACCTAAAGAAATTGAAAAGATAAGAATAAGTAATCAGATCGTTGCGGATATTCTATGCCGCCTTGAAGAAGAAGTTAAACCGGGCATAGATACATTATATTTAAACGATATTGCCGAAAAAATGGCGTCTGAAAGAGATGCAATTCCGGCATTTAAGGGGTATAAGGGCTATCCCTTCTCTCTTTGTACGTCCGTGAATAATGTTATTGTTCACGGGATGCCTTCGAAAAAAATACTGGTTGAAGGAGACATTATCAGTATTGATTTCGGGGTGCTTTATGACGGATATTACGGTGACGCGGCTGTAACCGTTCCTGTAGGAATAATATCCGAACGCGCCATGAGACTTGCTCAGGTAACAAAAGAGGCTCTTTATAAAGGCATAGAGAAGGCCGTCTTGAACGGAAGGCTTTCGAACATATCACATGCCGTGCAGTCACATGTTGAGGCTGCCGGATATTCGGTTGTGCGTACGTTTGTCGGGCATGGAATTGGAAGCAGTCTTCATGAAGATCCGCAGGTTCCGAACTTTGGAAAACCTGGCATGGGGGTCTTGCTGAAACGGGGTATGACGCTTGCCATAGAGCCAATGGTAAATGAGATGGATTATGAAGTTGAAATACTTGAAGACGGGTGGACCGCAGTGACAAAAGACGGCGGTCTTTCCGCGCATTTTGAACATACAGTTGCTATATCTGAAAATGGTCCGATTATTTTAAGCGAAAGAAACGGGAGCTGAACTATGGCTAAAGAGGAAGCAATCAAGGTTGAAGGTACGGTACTTGAGACGCTGCCTAATGCAATGTTCAGGGTCGAGCTTGAAAACAAACACCGGGTGCTTGCACACATTTCAGGGAAGATGCGAATGCATTTTATAAAAATACTTCCCGGCGATAAAGTTACAGTTGAAATGTCGCCATATGACCTTACGCGCGGGAGAATAACATACAGAACAAAGTAAAAATATTATTGCTGTTATAATGTATAAATTACAGCCCAGAACATGTGGTGAACTCATAAAAAGTCCAAATTCAGACGGCAAAGTAAAAAGTTCATTATGCAAGGCGCGCGAATCTTGAGGAATGAAGCATACTTTTCGTACGCTGCAATGACGAAAGATGAAGCGCAACACAGCAGAATGAGTTTTTACGAAGCCGTCATATATGAGGAGCAGTGTAAATGAAAGTCAGGGCATCAGTTAAAAAAATTTGCAGTAAGTGCAAAATTGTACGCAGAAAAGGCGTTATCAGGGTAATCTGCGAAAACAAAAGACACAAACAGAGGCAGGGATAGAGGAGGATAAGCTTTGGCAAGAATTGCAGGGGTAGATTTACCTAAGCATAAGAGGGTCGAAATTGGCTTAACCTATATTTACGGTATAGGAAGAACCGCTTCAAAAAATATACTCTCAAAGCTTAATATTAATCCGGATATGAAAGTTGATCAGTTATCAGAGGTTGAAGTCAACAACATACGCAAGATTATTGATACCGAACACAAGGTCGAAGGCGAGCTCCGCGCGGATATTTCGATGAATATCAAAAGGCTCATGGATCTCGGATGTTACCGGGGACTTCGCCATAGAAAATCCCTTCCTGTGCGGGGTCAGAGAACAAAAACAAATGCGCGAACCCGAAAAGGCCCGAAACGGTCTACGGTCAGAAAAAAGGCAGTAACCAAAAAGTAGTAAATATCAATTAACAGGGGCTTGATAAATGGCGAAAAAAACCCGGACAAAAAAGAAAGAAAAAAAGAACGTTACAAATGGAGTAGTGCATATTTTCTCTACTTTCAATAATACAATAGTTTCAATTACAGACCCTGCAGGAAATGTTTTAGGCTGGTCCAGCGCCGGTGTTCAAGGTTTCAAGGGATCCAGGAAAAGCACTCCGTTTGCCGCTCAGCTTGCAGCTGAAGATGCATCGAAAAAAGCGATGGAGCACGGAATGAAAAACGTTGAAGTTTATGTTAAGGGTCCCGGACCGGGAAGAGAATCTGCACTTCGCTCACTTCAGGCAACAGGATTTAACATCCTTGTAATAAAGGATGTAACTCCTATTCCGCATAATGGTTGCCGATCGCCAAAAAGACGAAGGGTATAATATAAAGGAGGAAGATTTGGCACGATACACAGGCGCGGTATGCAGACTATGCCGGCGAGAGAATTTGAAATTATTTCTTAAGGGCGATCGATGTTATTCGGATAAGTGCGCTTTTGACAGGCGGAGTTATGCACCTGGACAGCACGGGCAACGGCGTGGAAGAAAAATATCCGATTACGGGGTTCAGCTCAGGGAAAAGCAGAAGACAAAACGCTTGTACGGGCTGTCCGAAAAGCAATTCCACTTGTTTTTTGAGAAAGCCGAGCGGCAAAAAAATGTTACCGGAACGAATTTGCTCGTTCTGCTGGAGAGAAGGCTTGACAATGTTGTCTTCAGGCTTGGTTTTACCAATTCGCGTTCCCAGGGGCGCCACTTTGTCAAACATAGTCACTTTCTGATTAATGGTAAGAAGGTGAATATTCCATCATACCTTGTTAATACCGGTGATGTCATAGAGGTAAAAGAAAATAGCCGTAATTTAAAAGCTATAAGTGATTCTTTGGAAGCTGTTGCAAGAAGGAGCGTTCCACAGTGGCTTGAATTGGAAAAGGATAACCTGAAGGGGATAGTCAAGAGTTTTCCTGCGCGTGAAGATATCACCATGCCTATTCAGGAACAGCTTATAGTTGAACTTTATTCAAAATAATAATTTATCGGGGCAGGGAACATTTCTTTAAATCAGGTGTTTCATTGAAATACTCATATTTCTTGCTGTGCAAATTTAGGATATTTTCTTAATTTAAATAGCTTCACTATATGATTTATACAAATGTGTCTTCTGAAAAAACCTGGAGATAATAAAAATGGCGTCAAATGAACTTATTTTCATGAACTGGCAAGAGATGATAACCCCTGAAAAAGTTCAGGTAACCAGTAAGCCCGGCTATGGCAAGTTCGTTTGTGAACCCCTTGAAAGAGGATTTGGAATAACTATCGGAAATGCATTAAGGCGGATTATTTTGTCGTCACTCTACGGTGCAGCCATTGTATCTGTTAAATTCGATAAGGTTTTCCATGAATTCAGCGTGATTCCGAGCGTGCTCGAAGATGTTTCTGAAATTATCCTTAATCTGAAGGAAGTGCGGTTCAAGGTAAAAGAGAATACGCCATTGACAGTGCGTATTGATGCTGAAGGCGAGGGCTTGGTAACCGCTGGAGATCTTATAAGTGATGACGGAAAATGTGAGGTGTTGAACAAGGATCTGCATATCGCAACTCTGTCCGCCAATGCCGTATTGAAAGCAACGATAACCGTCAAGGTCGGAAAAGGTTATTCTTTGTCCGAGGCAAATAAGGACGAAGACGCCCCCGTAGGAACAATTCCGGTTGATTCAGTCTTTTCACCTGTCAAGAGGGTTAACTATGTGGTAGGGAATGCCCGCGTTGGACAGAGGACCGATTATGACAAGCTTACCATGGAAGTCTGGACCGACGGGAGCGTCACTCCAGAGGATGCGGTTGCTTATTCAGCAAAGATATTAAAAGAACAGATGACAATGTTCATTAATTTTGATGAGAAACAGGAACCCGAAGCTGAAAAGAAAACAGATAAGCGGCAAAAGCCTCAGTTTAATGATAATCTGTACCGGAGCGTTGAAGAGCTTGAGCTTTCTGTCAGAAGCGCAAACTGCCTGAAAAATGCTGATATTCTAAAGATTTATCAGCTTGTAAGCAAGACCGAGGCAGAGATGCTGAAGACCAAAAATTTCGGTAGAAAGTCTTTAAACGAAATCAAGGAAGTACTGAGTGAAATGGGCCTTTCTCTTGGAATGAGACTGGAAGGATTTGTGCCTCCTGAAGAAGACAAGGCAGAAGGAGAATAGAGGGCTATATGAGACATCGCAATGCAGGTATTAAATTAGGAAGAACAAGCAGTCACAGGGAGGCCATGTTCAGGAATATGGTTACTTCCCTGTTTAAGCATGACCGAATCCGGACTACCGATGTAAAAGCAAAAGAATTGAGACGCTGGGCCGATAGAATAATAACCCTCGCAAAACAGGGAGACCTTCATTCAAGGCGTCAGGCGCTGGCCATTGTCAGAGAAAAAGATGTTGTTCACAAGCTGTTTGATGAAGCTGCCGATCGTTTCGGCTCAATATCGGGCGGATACACAAGAATTGTCAAGGCGGGAAACCGTCCAGGTGATGCCGCCCCTGTTTCTATTATTGAGCTTGTTGCTCCTGAGAAGAGCAAAAAGAAAGACGATAAAAAGAAAAAACCGAAAGTTTCTGCGAAGAAAAAGAGTGCTGTTTCGAAGAAGGTAAAAGGAGCGAAGAAAGAAAAAACAGCTCCCGCACCGGCTGAAAGCCCTGCAGCACCGGTTGAAGAAAAGGCTCAAGGCAGCGATTCTTAAAAAATAATAAAATCATAAAAGCCCCGGTCCGACATAACCGGGGCTTTTTGTTTAAAGCTTTATCCCTTGACTCCTTAACCTCATTTAGGTATTTTCATGATTGAGAAAATCGAATGATAAAGGAGCTCTTTTGGCGTCTGCATCCAAATTGATTACCCTCTCCGAAGCCATAAAGCGTTATGTGCCTGACGGCGCAGAAATTGTTATGGGCACTTCTCTTGAAACTCTGATCCCCTTTGCGGCAGGCCATGAAATCATAAGGCAGCGGAAGCGCAATCTCACAATGGTTGGCACTATTTCCGACATTCTTTTTGATCAGCTTGTAGGCGCAGGATGCGTCGAAAAAATCAGAGCGGCATGGGTTGGGAATGTAATAACCGGTTCATCATATAATTTCAGGCGCGCAGTAGAAAGCGGAGATCTGAAAATGGAAGATCATTCAAATCTGACCATAGCTATGGCGCTTAAAGCAGGTGCAATGGGAGTTCCATTCATGCCTGCTCTTACCGGTCTTGGAAGCGATCTTTTTAAGACAAATACTTCTTTGAAAATAATTATGTGTCCCTTTACCCGTAAAACCCTGACGGCTGTCTCTGCCATAAATCCTGATGTAGCGATTATCCATGTCCAGCGTTCCGACGAACACGGGAATGCCCATTTATGGGGCAACCTGGGAGTGATCAGTGATGCATGCCTTGCAAGCCGGCATATCATTATCACTGCGGAAGAGATTGTATCTCCCGGTGTCATAGAAAGCGATCCGAATCGTGTAATTACTCCGGGCTTTCGTGTCAATGCCGTAGTTCATGCGCCGTGGGGGGCTCATCCTTCCCCTGTTCCGGGTTATTATAACAGGGATCATGACGCATTCATTGAATACCGCAATGAGAGCAAAACTCCTGAGGCATTTGAAAAGTGGCTCAGGTTCTGGGTTGATAATGTTAAAGCCAGCGATGATTATATCCGTTTACTTGGAAACGAACGGGTCGTAAAACTTAAATTAAAAAACCATTTTTTATCCGAACCTGCTGACTATGGCTACTGATTCTAATCATTACACTCTTTCCGAGCTTATGGTTACTGCGGCCGCACGTGAAATCGCGGACGGTGAAGTTGTTTTTGTCGGCATGAGGCTTCCGCTCCTTGGATTTCTTCTTGCCAAACGCAGCCATGCCCCGGATGCAGTCGGGGTTTACGAGCTTGGAATTGTGCGCGATTCGCCCGCGCCGGAACCTATTCTCACTATGGGAGATCTTCCGAATCTTTTCAGGGCAAAATGGCTTTCCGACACATCCGATGTAATGGGCCTTCTTCAAAATGGAACCATTGACGTCAGTTTTATCGGGGGCGCCCAGGTTGACCGTTTCGGAAATTTAAATACAAGCTACATAATAAATTCCGGAAAATTGGCGACAAGACTTCCCGGAAGCGGAGGTGCCTGCGATCTTGCAAGCCTTGCAAAAAGGCACATCATCATAATGGCCCATGAGAAGCACAGGCTCGTACCGAAGGTTGATTATATAACTTCTCCGGGTTATGGTGATGGTCCCGGCTGGCGTGATAATGCCGGGCTGCCGCGCGGTGGTCCGTCAGCAGTGATAACGTCTTACGGGATAATGAAATTTGATCCTTATACGAAAGAGATGGTTCTTGTTTCCGTGCATCCCGGCATAACTGTTGAGCGTGTCCTTGAAAATACAGGATGGCCTCTCAAGATATCGGATAATATTTATAACACGCAGAAACCTTTGGACTCCGAACTGAAATTGCTGCGTGAACTGGATCCCGGAGGCTACTGGACAAAATAGCGTAGTACTGGCTGATATCTACTTCTGCACACGTTTGGAGGACTTTTTTCTTGACAAAAAACTCTATAGCTGTAATGTAACTTACGAATGGTTTTTAGCTAATGAACATTGTTTAGAAATAGTTCGTTTTTTAGGCAAATAAATCAACAAAGGCATTAATGAAAGGAGGAACAGATGAAATTCAGTAAAATGTCAGTTTTGACGGCGCTCTTTACAGTCTGTTTTGTGCTGTCGGGTAGTCTTGCGCTTGCAGGTGCTCCATCACTGGATGCATGGAAACCGGCTTTTGATCCCTCAACGGCAAAATACAAATGCGTTGTTTCCAATGTATCTACTCCGGGGCTAAAAGGGGTTTATGCCGGTTTTGCCATAAGGGATGAGCTTTGGAAAAGAACAAACGGCCAGATTTATATTGATTTCAAGCCTTTTTCAATGCTGGGCGGGGAAGTTGAGGTTTTAAACCAGCTCCAGATGGGCGCGATCCAGGGCATGGGTGTCAGTTCTGTTGCATCAACAAACCTTGGGCCAAGATTCGGCCTTGTTAACCTTCCATTCCTGATCGATTCTTTTGAAAAACTCGATAAATTCGCAGCCAACAAAAAACTTTTTGACCATTTCATGATGGCAATGGATCATCAGGGGATCATCGGCCTTGACATCACAGGCTACGGCAACTACGGTTGGGCATCAAAGACTCCTGTCAGGACGATAGCCGATGCGAAAAAAGTGAAATTCCGTATTGCCGAAGCTGAAGTAAATCAGATTCTCTACAAGGAATGGGGATTCAATCCGGTTGTCATGCCATGGCCGGATGTCCCTATGGCACTCAAACAGGGAGTTATCGACGGCCTCGATCACGCCCCTGCGGTATGCAGCCTTACAAAGAAGTTTGAAGATGCCAAATTTTTTACACAGATAAATTATGCGCAGGGCCTTTTTATATGGATTTTCAACAAGGCCTGGTTCAACAGCCTTCCCGCAGACCTGCAGAAAACCTTCAGGGAGGTTGTAAGTGAAGTTTGCGCTGCAACACGTAAGGCGACAGTGCAGCAGGAAGCCGATGAGATCAATAAGGCAACAGCGGCAGGTGTTATGTTCTTCAAGCTCTCCGATGCCGACACGGCAACTTTGAGAAAGCAGGGCGATGTAGCACATAAAAAATATGCCGATCAAATCAACAAGATTTATCCCGGCGACACGTATAAGCCGAATAATTTCTTAAAGGAAGTTGAGGATTTTATGGGATATAAACCATAAAACCCGCTTTAACCTTGGGTTCAAAGGGGGCTGATAACATTCTCAGCCCCCTTTATTTATTAAAACCATAATCATTGCTACATCTTTTTACTCCGGCAACAATATGTGTCAGAATCGTCATTCCCGATACAGCGGGAATATTGCCGGAGGAATATTTTTACGATAATGTTTTTAAGGGAAATTACTTATGATAGGAAAGATTTTAGGTATTTTAGATAAAATCCTTTCTTTTTTCGAGGATTGGACTCTTTTTCTCTCTGTAATGGTGGCTCTTTTAGCCTTGTTTTTCAATGTTATCTTAAGATACGGGTTCAATTACTCACTCGCATGGTCGGAGGAAGTGGTAAGAGAGGTTATAATGTACACGACGTTTGTAGGTTGCAGCGTCGCTGTAAAGAACCGTTCCATGATAAAGATAGATGCTCTTTATCAACTAGTTCCTGTGGCGAGATTTTCACTTTCGATATTCAGCAATCTGGTAATTCTCGCTTTTTCAGTCATGATGATTTACTACGGCACCGCAATGGCAAAACTCCAGGTCGCTACAAATCAATATACAGTCATTCTGCAGATTCCCATTGTCTATCTTTATGCGTTTTTACCACTGACGGGTGTTCTGATGTTTTTCCGTACGCTTCATGTAATTTATGATGATGTTGTGAGAGAGCGTGCCAAAAAAACATAATAAAATGAGTTAGTTGCATTATTCAGATCCATTGAAAAAGGAGTCCCTGAGTTATGGATAGTAGTGCTGTGATTGTTCTTCTTCTGCTGCTTGGTATGATGGCGGCATATGTTCCGGTGTTCATGTGCCTTTTTTTTACTTCTGTGATTGCTTTTATAGCTTTTACAGATCTTCCCCTTCTTCTTCTTACCCAGACTCTTTTCAGGAGCATGGATAATTTCGCTCTTGTAGTGGTACTCTTCTTTATTCTATGCGGGAATATCATGACTGCCGGCACCATTGTCGACAAGCTAGTAAAAGTGACAAACACTCTTGTGAGCTGGCTGCCCGGCGGGCTTGGTATGGCAGGCTGTCTCGCATGCGGCCTTTTCGGCGCCATATCGGGATCTACAGTAGCCACGGTGGTAGCACTTGGCGGTTTCATGATTCCGGCGCTTTTGGCAAAAGGTTATCCGGAAAATTATACCATAGGACTCATGACAGCAGCCCCCAACCTGGGAATAATAATACCTCCCAGCATCAGCATGATTCTTTATTGCATGATTACAAATGTATCTCTTCAGGGGCTTTTCTTAACCGGTTTTGTTCCAGGCGTTTTAATCATGCTTTTTACATGCATTTATACTTATATTATTTTACGCAATAATACATCGATTGACCGGGCTCCTGTCCCGTCTTTTTCGGAAGTGCTCGCCATTCTTAAAGACGGATTCTGGTCACTGATGCTTCCTGTTATTATTTTTGCCGGAACTTTTTCGGGTGTTTTTACCGCAAATGAGGCCGCTGTTGTTGCCTGCGTTTATGCTTTTGTTATCGAGATATTCATTCATAAGTCGATGAAGTTGAGCACCGTCAAAAAAGTTACTATAAATTCGGCGGTTACTTCGGCAACACTTTTAATTATAGTTGCAGGAGCCTCCTGTTTCGGACGCTATCTTACATTCGAGAATGTTCCCGGTAAAATTGCCGAGGCCGTAGTGGCAAATATACATTCGCCTGTTATGTTCCTTATGACAATGAATATAATGCTCCTTATCGTAGGAATGTTTATGGATGTTATATCAGCGACTCTCATTCTGGGTCCCGTTATTATTCCCATGCTTGGCACCTTTGGAATTGATGTAATGCATTTTGGCCTTTTAATGACGGTCAACCTTGCAATAGGCTACTGTACGCCTCCTGTGGGAGTCAGTATGTATATAACCGGAGCAATGGCTAATAAGGACATCGTTTTTGTCTCAAAGGCGGTTATGCCGTTTATCATAATACAGATAATCGTTCTCTTTATTATGACGTATATGCCGGATCTCGTTTTATGGCTTCCCAAGGCGATGGGTTTCTGGGAGGCGATTGAGTCTGCAGCGCCGGCTTTGTGATGGTTTGCTGGTCTCTGGTTTGTAGTTTCTGGTTTTTTCTTTGTTCCGCCTGGGGCAGAGACTACGAAACATGAGTCAAATCGGATTTTTTATGAGGCCATCAATAAATGGAACAGGAGTTAAACAACGACGAGAAGCTTCGCAGAGCACTGAGCTACCGCTGGGTGATTTTCTGGATCCTCGCGTTCGGTTATGTTCTTGTATATTTTCACCGTCTCTGTCCGGCTGTTGTTGCCGTTGACATGATGAAGGATTTAAACGCCGGCGGAGCCCTTATAGGGTTCCTGTCGGCGGCATATTTTTATCCCTATGCCCTGATGCAGCTTCCGGCAGGTCTTCTCTCGGACACCTGGGGTCCCCGTAAGACAATCACACTGTTCTTTATTATCGCATTTGCAGGTTCTGTTATCCTTGGATTTGCAACTTCGGTTTCTTTGGCTATACTAGGCCGCACGCTTGTAGGGATAGGAATAGCCATGCTTTTTGTGGCTACCATGAAGGTTCTTGCCGAGTGGTTTAAGAAAACAGAGTTTGCAATGATGACCGGGATTCTAATGGCCATGGGAGGACTTGG
>JAABQB010000025.1:0-40354 GCA_011391695.1 Desulfobacteraceae bacterium
ACGACCATGATGCCCGCGAAAATCGCCCTGTTGATCCGCCTTACTCTCTCTTCATTCTCCTTCTCCTTGCTGGTGTACATGAAGTTCGGGGTATTGACATTGTCCGAAAGGGCTATACCCAGAGCGGGCGTGAAGGCTATGCGCTCCGTGAGGCAACCTGAATCGTCCACATCCTGGCAGGCCGGAATCGAATCCTGCTCGCTCAGCGGGTCCAGCACTTCGCAGGGAATTCCGAGCTGAGTTCCGATATAGTCGATCATGGGCGGGTAGATGTTCATGGCGCAGGAGACGAAAATCCTGTCGATTTTTTCGCCGCCCTGGATAGAGGAAAAGCTCTCGAAGGTTCTTTCCACCTGGCGGGCGAGCCGGTCCAGGGCGGGCTGAATCATCTCGAAAACCTTTTCTTCAGTCAGATCGAAGTCGGCATACGCTTTATGAGGATCAGGTGAATCCGGGCTGATGGAAAAAAGGATTTTACGGGCATCTTCGGGTGTCAGGGGAGCCGCTTCAAAGACTTTTGAATAGTTGTGCTGCCCGATCAGGGATTCCACCATGCTGCTGATTCCCGCCCTGATCCCACGGGTCATAGTAAGGTTGCCGCCGGAATAGACGTCAATTCGCGAAAAATCATTTCCGATAAAGAGACTGGTATGGGGACCTTCCCCTGCCGGCATCCACCCGGTCCGGAAAAGATTCTGTCCCGCAAACGGGACTATCGATATCCCTGTAAGGGGCCAGCCTATCCTGGAAAAGAGGTTTCTGAGATCCTCCATATCCCTGCGGGGCGCTGTGTAGAACATGACTGCCAGCTTGGGAATGCCCTGCTCGATGACCTCGCCCTGGACTTCGAAATCAAAGAGCATCTCCTTTTCGTCGAAGGGAGCTTCCTTTTTGGCAGTCCAGAAAACCGCGTTGCGGATCTGTTTCTTAGCTACCTTGGGGATGCGTATGCTGCGCAGTTCGACACTGGCCGATGACATGATGGCCCAAAAATCCGACTGCTTCGGTGATCCGCAGGCCGATAAGAGGCATGACTTCAGAAAGGCCGCAAATTGAGGCGAATCCATGGGAGTTTCAGTCGGCAGGGTGAAGCGCCGCCGGTCAATGATCTGCCTTTTACCCAGTAAGCCTGTTTCGGTTCGGACAATGCGGAGGAACTCATGGCCGATGTCGATGCCTGCTGTGGATGATTTTCCGGGCGAAATAGAAAATTTTGCTGGAGATTTGACAGTCCCGGATTTTTTGGCTGGGGGTTCGGCGGGAGCCGACCCTAACTCCTCCTTGCTGCGGATGACATTGAGAAGCTTTTCCGTCGATGTAATGTCGCCGAGTTGAGTCACTTCAGAACCCCTTTCCTTATATGGTTGATCCTGCGACCCTTATCTGTTGTAGCCATATACAAACATGAAAAATTTAACATATTTGAAACACTCATTTAAGTTCGATTGTCACTGATATCAGAAATACAAATATACTGTCAAGCTTTAAATCAATAGATCAATAACGCCCTGCCTCCCTTTGAACTCCTCCAGTCGGAACATTATTTCGACGACTGCTATATCATATTCTTGAAGTTTGTCTGTCAGGAAATCCCTACAAAGATAAATTTTTAATCGACTCCCTGAAAATTGTTTTTAAGAACTTCAAAAACGATTTCATCCCGGTTAACTTTTTCAAAAGTCTCAAATCCATCAAGTAAAAAACATCCACTATCATCCACTATTTTTATATTGCTTTTATTAGTTTTAAAGCTTATAAATTATTATAAAAATAATTGCAAGTATTTTATTTTTTTCTTGACACATACATTAAATTGTATCATTTATATATAAAAAGTGGCTCAAAGTGGTTATATCTGGATAATCATGCATAAAAATGGTGGAATATGTTTAGAGGAACATCTTTTCATACGATAGATTCCAAAGGCCGCATAATAATACCCGCAAGGTTCCGCGATATAATTAAAAACGGGGATCAGGACGGGGTTGTTGTGTCAAGAATGGACGGAACTCTTTACGCATATCCTTCTGAAGAATGGAGAAAGATAGAAAACAAGATTCTCTCTCTTGCCGAGAAAAGTGACAGCATGCGCCGCTTCAGGAGAATATTTATCGGGGCGGCATTTGAATGCTCCTGCGATAGGCAGGACAGGATTCTGGTTCCGCCGGCCTTGAGACAGTATGCGGAGCTTGAAAAAGATATCGTACTTGTCGGAGCCCTTGATCATTTTGAAATCTGGTCCCTTGAAAAATGGAACAAGGAACTTGAAGAGATGGAAAACGACAATAAAAAGGAGGATGTAAGAAACGAAATTGCGAAATTAGGAATCTGATATATGCAGATTTACCATCTCCCTGTCATGACAAAAGAGGTCTTATATTATCTTGACTGCAAACCGGGAAAAATTTACGCAGACTGCACTCTCGGAGGCTCCGGCCATGCAAAAGCCATTTGTGAAAAAATCATGCCTGATGGTCTGCTGATAGGGATTGACCAGGATAAAGATGCGATTGAAAACGCAAAGAATGTTTTAAAGACTCACCAGCAGAATGTACGCCTGTTCAAAGGCAATTTCGTTCACCTCTCCGAGTTCCTTTCAGAATCAAATATCTCAAAGATTGACGGTATATTGCTTGATCTGGGCATTTCTCTCCATCAGATTGAATCGAGCGGAAGAGGCTTCAGTTTCAGGCGGGCGGAGCCTTTAGACATGCGAATGGATACCGAATCGGATACGACGGCAGAAAATCTGGTCAACGAGTTGGATGAAAAAAGCCTCGGAAAGCTTTTTAAAAATTACGGGGAAGAACGCTGGGCGGGAAACGTCGCGCGCAATATTGCAAAAGCAAGGAAAACAGCGCGCATAAGAACAAGCGCGCGCCTTTCGGAAATAGTATCTGCTTCAATACCGAAAAAAGCGCAGAACAGGCAGAAAATCCATCCCGCGACACGGGTCTTCATGGCTCTTCGAATCGCTGTCAACAGGGAGCTCGAAAATCTTTCTTTATTTATGGACGGGGCTGCCGAACTTCTGAATCCGGGGGGGCGTATTTGTGTACTCACGTTTCATTCCCTTGAGGACAGAATAGTAAAGCAGAAGTTCAGGGAGTTTGAAAATGGATGCATCTGTCCTCCGGGTTTTCCAATATGCGTATGCAATAAAACAAAGATATTGCGGTCACTCAACAAAAAGGTTCTCCGCCCGGATCAGGAAGAGATTTTATTAAACCCGATGGCCCGAAGCACAAAGTTGCGGGCAGCGGAAAAATTGCGGGAAGGACATGCGTAATACAAATAAAATCCCCCGGAATAAGAAAACAGGCCTGAAGCTGGCTGCGATATGGTCAATTATCGCGATTCTCTTCATAGCAGAACTATTTTTGTACACATGGTGCAGGGTTCAATGCGTCAAAACCGGATACGAGATAACGAAAGAGACCGATAAGCGGTTAAGGCTTTCATCATTGCAGAATGATCTCAAGGTAGAAATCGCACATCTGAAATCACCTCAGAGAATAGCGAAGATCGCGACTACGCAGCTTGGTCTCATAATACCAACCCCTGATAAGATGATTACGATTCCATGAGAACTCTTGAAACAAAATATATAAAATTCCGGATAACAGTAGTCGGTTTTGTTTTTACCGCCTTTCTTTCCGCTATCGGGGCAAAAGCCGGATACCTGCAGATCTACCAGAGTTCATGGCTTACCAAAAAAGCTTCCGCCCAGTACGAAAGGCCGTTTAAGGAACTTGGGAACCGCGGGACTATTTACGACGCGAATCTGCGTGAAATGGCCGTTTCAATCAACACGACATCAATTGCGGCCTATCCGCGTAAAATTCAGGATCCGGCGGCAACCGCAAAGATGCTTGCAAACTCGCTGAATATGGATGCCAGAACCCTTCAGGGAAAGCTCCTTGCAAAGAAACCCTTCATTTGGATAAAACGGCAGGCCACACCGAAGGAGGTCAGTGCTGTAAAAAGCCTGAACCTTGAAGGCGTCGGTTTCCTTTCTGAAACCAGCAGATTCTATCCGCAGAAAACGCTCGCGGCACAGACAATAGGCTTTACCGGAATGGACGGAAACGGACTTGAAGGCATTGAATTCTATTTTGACAACCAGTTAAAAGGCTCCAATTTCGAGTATGTTGTTTTAAAGGATGCGCTCGGGCAGGGTTTTGATTCTGAGAAAACTACAACAGATTACAGCGGAAAGAATATTGTTCTTACCATCGACCAGACAATCCAGTTCATAACAGAAAAAGCGTTGAAGGAGGCTGTCGATGAAAATAATGCGAAATCCGGGATAGCGGTAGTAATGTCGCCCAGAACCGGCGCAATCCTTTCAATAGCACAGTATCCTTCATTAAACCCGAATTCCTATGAAAAATTCGACAGGGATCTATGGAGAAACAGGGCAATAACGGATCCTTTTGAGCCGGGTTCGACAATGAAAGTTTTTACTGCAGCCGCGGCAATTGAACATGGCAACTGCTCTGAAAACACGACTTTTTTCTGCGAAAACGGGGAATATAGAATCGGGAAAAATATAATTCATGATACACATCCTCACGGATGGCTGACTCTCAAGGAAGTTGTAAAGTTATCGAGCAATATAGGAGCATCCAAAGTCGTACAGAAAACAGGTTATGAATCTCTTTACAGAACCCTGAAAGATTTTGGATTTGGTGAAAAAACAGGCATCAACTGCCCCGGGGAAACCTCCGGCATCGTTACTTCATATAAAAACTGGCGCCCGATTGATGCCGGAACCATATCCTTCGGCCAGGGAATTTCCGCTTCTCCTCTTCAGCTAATCTCGGCTGTTTCGGCAATAGCCAATGATGGGCTTCTCATGAAGCCTTACATAGTTCAGGCCATAATGGATCAAAAAGGCTTTGCCGTCAGCCGGTTCGATCCGATCCAGGTGCGCCAGGCCATTTCGTCAGCAACCGCCGAAAAATTAAAGAACATATTAATGTCCGTAACAGAGAAGGAAGGAACGGGCTTTAACGCGGCGCTTGAAGGTTATACGGTGTGCGGTAAAACAGGAACTGCTCAAAAAACAGATGAAACAGGGAGATACGCAAAAGGCAAATATATTTCATCCTTCATCGGCTTTGCTCCGGCTGAAAATCCGGAAGTTGCCATACTCGTTATGGTAGATGAACCGACCAAAAGCCATTACGGCGGAATTGTATCTGCTCCGGCTTTCAAGAAAATAGCTCAGGAAACCCTTACCTACATGAATATCCAGCCTAAAAACAGAGAAGCCGGAAAATTGAGAGTTTCCCGGGAAAGCGGGTTTTTGGGGTGAAGCTGTCAGAACTTGTAAAAACTGTCCGCGCAACACAAACTGCCGGAAATCCTTATCCTGAGCGGGAGGACTCGCCTTTTTTCCATGACCCCGAAATCGGATCCGTTCATTACAGGGCCCAGGATGTCAGGCCGTCAGGCCTTTTTGTCGCTATTCCCGGCCATTCGGCGGACGGCCACGACTTTATTGACGAGGCAATATCAAGAGGGGCTTCTGCTGTTGTAGTTCAAAAAACTGTGGGCAGGGATCTTATTGCAATTCAGGTTGAAAATACCAGGAAGGCGCTTGGAAAAATCGCAGCAAAGTTCTACGGCAACCCTTCCATGAAACTTGTAACAATCGGCATCACAGGAACAAACGGCAAAACGACCACTTCATATATTATCGAAAGCATTCTTGCTTCAGCAGGTTTTAACGTCGGTGTCATAGGAACAATCAACTATCGTTTTTCGGGAAAAACTTTTTCAAACCCCGTTACAACCCCCGAGTCACTTGATCTCCAGAGAATTCTTTCCGAAATGGTGAAAGACGGCATAACCCATCTGGTCATGGAGGTTTCTTCCCACGCCCTCGATCTTTTCAGGATAGAGGATTGTTTTTTTGACGCCGCCATTTTCACAAACCTTACTCACGATCATCTTGATTACCATGGAGACATCGAAACCTACTGGTTGTGCAAGAAAAAATTATTTACCGACACACTTGTCTCCGGACCTAAAAAGGAGAAGGCTTTCGCGGTAATAAACTGTGATGACGCAAGAGGCAAAGAACTTTCCGAAACTCTTTCAACAAAATGCATTAAAACAGGCTCGAACCCGGCATATGACATACACATAATAAATTCCACCCTCAGTCCGGAAGGAATTGAAGCTGCGATTTCGACTCCCATGGGAAGTTTTCATTTCAAGACGGGCCTTGTTGGAAAGCATAATGTTGAAAATATCTTGTGCGCGGCAGGTCTCGGCGCAGGGCTCGCCATTTCGCCGGAAAGAATAAAAAAAGGAATCGAATCGGTCCGGGTTATTCCGGGGCGGCTTGAACGAATCGATAATGATTCGGAAAGATCGGTATATGTCGATTATGCCCATACTCCCGATGCCCTTAAAAATGTGCTCCTTTCTTTAAGGCCCATCACAAGGGGCAGGCTTATATGCATCTTCGGCTGCGGGGGTGACAGGGACAGGACAAAACGGCCTCTCATGGGTGAAATAGCAGCAACTCTTTCAGATATTGCAGTCATTACATCCGATAACCCCAGAACAGAAAATCCGTTGGACATCATAAAAGATATAACAGACGGGGTTACACGAAATAAAATCGACCGTTACGATCCGTTAGAACTGACGTGTCATTTTAACGGACGGGGATATGTTACAGAACCTGACCGGAAAAGAGCGATAGAGCTCGGAATATCGGCATCCCGGCCCGGAGATACGGTTCTGATCGCAGGAAAAGGTCATGAGAATTATCAGATAAAAGGTGTGATGAAGATTCAGTTTGATGACAGGCAGGAGGCAAAACTTGCGCTTTCATCAATAAACTCAGCTGGTTGAATATATGAAACAACCTATTCCATGGTCACAGGAAGAAATAATCAAGGCAACAGAAGGAGAGATTCTTTCCGCCGGGAGCAATCTTTTATTTTCCGGTGTCTCCATAGATTCAAGAACGATATCAGCCCGCGATATTTTTGTAGCAATCAGGGGTGATCTCCATGACGGGCACACTTTCGCCGGGGAAGTAATAAATCTTGGAGTAAAAGGGCTCATTATTGACAGGCGGGAGGCGGTCAGGCTTCAATGTGAAAAATGGAATAAAGCCGGCATTCTTTGCGTGGCGGTTGAAGATACCGTTAAAGCGCTCGGCCGTCTCGCATCATACAACAGGATAAGAGCGGGTGTTACGGTTGTGGCAATTACAGGTTCTAACGGGAAAACAACAACAAGAGGAATGACCGCGGAAGTCGTTTCACGCCGTTTCGAAACTCTCTCAACACCTGGGAATCTTAACAATGAAATCGGCCTCCCCCTGACCCTTCTCAAGCTCAGCCCCAGCCATAAATGGGCTGTAGTCGAACTCGGGATGAATCATCCCGGTGAAATAGAACGGCTCGCGCGAATCTCAAGACCGGACATCGGTATCATAACAAACATAGGCCCGGCGCATCTTGAAGGATTGAATTCTTTAGAAGGCGTTATGAATGCGAAGGGAGAACTTATTGACGGAATCAATCCTGCCGGTACGGCCGTTCTTAATGCGGATGACGAAATGGTCATGAATCTTGCCCGCAGGACATCAAAAAAAGTCCTCCTCTTCGGATTTTCAGGCAATGCATTGGTAAGGGCGTCCCGGGTTGAGGTTAAAAGATATGCCACTTCTTTTACCCTTCTTCTCCCGGAAGAGACCGTTCACGTTGACCTTCCGGTCTCCGGCCGATTCATGGTGACAAATGCCCTTGCAGCGGCATCGACAGGATATCTTGCAGGATTGCCCGCATCAGAGATCAAGGCCGGACTTGAAAATATTACTCCTGAAAAAGGCCGGATGAATATTTTTACCCTGTCAAACGGAATCACCATTATTGATGACACCTACAATGCAAACCCCGGTTCAATGGAGGCAGCAATAAAAACCCTTTTGGAACTCAAGGCTGATAACAGGGGAGTTCTTGTTGCGGGCGACATGCTTGAGCTCGGGAAGCATTCCGCCAAAATGCATGAGAAAACAGGGGCTCTTTGCGCGGATTCAGGCATCGCGAGGCTTTACGCAACTGGACAATTTGCGGAAAATACCGCGGATGGAGCTGTCGGGAACGGAATGAGTCTCGATAGTATCATTACCGGATCAAACGACAATATCCTGGAAGATATCACAAGATGGCTTGTTGAGGGAGACTGGGTGCTTGTAAAAGGCTCAAGGGCAATGGGTATGGAAAAAATCGTTTCTAAACTGAAGGTCTGGGCGGGAGAATAAGAGGATGCTTTATCATTTACTATATCCTCTGCACACGACATTTACTGTTTTTAATGTATTCAGATACATTACTTTCAGAACAATATATGCGATCCTCACGGCTTTTTTAATATGCTTTATTATGGGACCGTGGTTTATACGAAAACTGTCACAAATGCAGGTAGGACAATACATAAGAGAAGACGGCCCCCGGGATCACCACAAGAAAACAGGAACGCCCACAATGGGAGGAACGCTCATAATCATCTCAATTACCGTATCGACGCTGCTCTGGGCCAACCTCACCAGCTATTACGTGTGGATACTGCTTCTTGCTATCACGGGATTCGGCGCAATCGGATTTGCCGATGATTATTTAAAGCAGGTCAAAAAAGAGAACAAGGGCCTGAGCGCAAGCCAGAAAATTATAATGCAGTCCGGATTGGCGCTTATCGTCGGCGCGCTTATCTATTTCAGCCCCGATTTTTCAAGCATACTGACATTCCCCTTTTTCAAGAAATTTTCACCCGACCTCGGTCTGTTTTATATCTTTTTCACCGCGCTGGTTATTGTGGGCACTTCAAATGCGGTCAATCTTACCGACGGGCTCGACGGGCTTGCCATAGGTCCGGCAATAATCGTAGCGGTGACCTATATGATATTCGCATATGTTACAGGCCATGTAAAAATTGCAGAGTATCTCCAGATAAATTACGTGGCAGGGAGCGGAGAGATAACCGTGTTCTGCGGAGCGCTTGTAGGAGCGGGACTCGGTTTTCTCTGGTTTAACGCCTATCCGGCGCAGGTTTTCATGGGTGATGTCGGATCACTCTCCATAGGCGGCGTAATCGGGACAATTGCGGTAATTACAAAGCAGGAATTTCTCCTTGTCATTGCCGGCGGATTATTTGTAATCGAAGCCCTTTCCGTTATCTTTCAGGTGGGTTTCTTCAAAATGACAAAAGGCCGCAGGATTTTCAGGATGGCGCCCCTTCATCACCATTTTGAATTAAAAGGATGGCCGGAACCAAAAGTCATTGTCCGGTTCTGGATAATTTCAATCGCTCTCGCTCTTATTGCGTTGAGCACGCTTAAATTAAGGTGAGAAGGCATGAGGCTAAAGGCGGAAGGCGGAAGGCAGGGAAAGATCGTGAATCGTGGATAGAGAATCGTAAATCGAATAACGAACTACGATCCACGAATCACGACCAGCAGCACCAAGGAAACAGATGAAAATATCCGGGGAAAAAATAGTTGTCGCAGGGCTGGGAAAAACGGGAATGTCTGTCGCGCTTTTTTTAAAAAGAAGGGGGGCACAGGTTACTGTTACCGATTCTTCAGCCGACAAAGAACTGGCGGACAGAGCAGACACCCTCGGGAAAATGGGCATCAAGGTTGAATTGGGATCACACAATCCGGATACATTTGAAAATGCCGGGCTTATAGTATTAAGCCCCGGTGTGCCCCATACTATTGAGCCTGTCATGAGAGCTGTTGAGCGGGGTGTTCCTGTTATCGGAGAAATAGAGCTTGCATCAAAATTTATTAAAAAACCTATCGTTGCCATATCAGGAACAAACGGCAAAACAACCGTAACTACGCTTGCCGGGAAAATGCTTGAAGAATCGGGATTAAATGTTTTTGTGGGCGGAAACATCGGGAATCCTCTGATAGATTATGTTGACAGTACAAAGAGAGCGGAAATTATAGTTGCCGAAATCAGCAGCTTCCAGCTTGACACCATCGACACCTTCAGGCCGGGGATAAGTGTTTTGCTGAATATAACTGAAGACCACCTCGACCGTTATGCCGATTTTAACGCTTATGTTAAATCAAAGGGAAGGATATTTGAAAATCAAGAGGGGTCCGATATCTGTATTTTCAATGCATCGGACAAGCATATTCGCTCGATGGTCGGAAATATAAGGTGCAGAAAAATCCCTTTTTCAAGTGAGGAACATTTAAAGGGACATAAAGAATACGCAAAGATATTAAATGACCGCATAGACTTTAATATCGAGAAAAGTTTGGCCGGTTCCGATCTGACCTTATCGGGAAATTTCTCATTATATTTCTCTGAAATAGGCATTCCTGGAAGACATAATATTGAGAATGTTGCCGCAGCAGCTCTTGCTTCACTTGCCGCAGGCGGCAACGCGGCAGGAATCAGGTCGGCGCTTAAAAAGTTCAGTGGCCTGCCGCACCGTATAGAACACGTAGCTGTAATCAAAGGAACAGAATACTATAATGATTCAAAAGCAACAACTGTTGATTCGGTGGCAAAGGCCCTCGAAGCATTCAGCAGACCAGTGATACTTATAATGGGGGGCCGCAATAAAGGAAGCAATTTCAGTATTTTAAAAAATACCGTGATGAAACACGTTAAAAAACTGATTGTTCTGGGAGAAGCAAGAGAGGAGATAAAAGCCTCTCTTGAAGATATTGTTGAAACTGTTTCGGCTGAATCGATGGAAGATTCCGTTAACCTTGCTCACGGCTCGGCAGAGCCCGGCGATGTTGTGCTTTTGTCTCCGGCCTGTTCAAGTTTCGACATGTTCACAAGCTATTCGCACAGAGGGGAAATCTTCCGCAGGGCGGTTGAAACACTGAAGAGAAGAGAAGTCAATGTTGATGGACTCGAATAAGTTCACCAACGTAAAAAGGTGTTTTATGACTTTTTACGAAGGTATCAATAATGAAACGTGACAGTCGGTCATATGTATCGGTCGATGAATCTGTCGGCTCTTATGATGTAAAACTTATGTTTCCTGTTCTCATACTGGTGACGATAGGAATAATAATGGTTTACAGCGCAAGTTCTGTTCTTGCTTTCAAGAAATTCGGAACAGACTTTTATTTTTTGAAAAAGCAGGCTCTGTTTGCGATGGCCGGTTTTATCGGGCTGGTCTGCGGAAGACATTTTCCTTACAGGCATTTTAAGAAACTGGCTTATCCCTTTCTAATGATCGCAATAATTCTGCTCGGGGCAATATTTATCCCGGGTATCGGATATTCTGCGGGGGGTTCTGCCAGGTGGCTCCGACTTGGCGTACTTACAGTCCAGCCTTCCGAATTCGCCCGTCTTGCCATGATTATTTATCTTGCTTATTCTCTGGATAAAAAAAACGGGGAGCTTAAAAACTTTTATGTAGGCTTTCTGCCGCACGTTTTTGTGCTCGGAATATTAACAGTCCTCATAGCTATGCAGCCTGACTTTGGTTCTGTTGTAATACTGGGTGGAATAACATGGCTCATGCTTTTCGTCGCGGGCGTTCGGATACTGCATCTTGCCCCGTCGTTACTGCTGCTCGTACCGATAGGATACATTTACATGGTAAGCGCGGAATACAGGGCCAGACGGCTGATGAGTTTCTGGGATCCCTGGCAATACTCCGCAAACGAAGGATACCAGATAATCCATTCCCTTATGGCCTTCGGAACAGGGGGAATCTGGGGAACAGGCATAGGGCAAAGCTATCAGAAGCTTCATTACCTTCCCGAACCACATACCGATTTTATATTTTCTGTTATCGGAGAAGAACTGGGGCTTCTTGGGGTCACAATCGTTCTTTCCCTTTACGTGCTCATATTGTGGAGAGGAATCATTATCGCAAAAAACGCCGTGGATTCCTTCGGAACCTTTCTGGCAACAGGAATTACATCCGCAATAGCTGTTCAGGTTTGTACCAACATGGGCGTTGCCCTCGGATTGCTGCCGACGAAGGGCCTTACTCTCCCCTTTTTAAGCTACGGGGGAACATCGCTCCTTGTTAACATGGCCTCTATAGGAATACTCATGAACATAGGAACCCTGGCGCATAAACAACCATATGCCTACAGGCCTCCGAGGAGAGCATGACAGAGAACCGGAAAAGCTCAGAGCATATCGCAAACTCCGCAGAGGCAATAACGTACGGCGGAGGCAAAAGCCTGCGTGTTATCATTGCCGGAGGCGGTACGGGCGGTCATCTTTTCCCCGGAATCGCCATAGCGCAGGCATTTACCGGAAAAAATCCCGGAAGCGAAATCCTTTTTGTCGGAGCTGGAAATACTTTTGAAAAAAGAACGGTCGAAAAGGCCGGATTTAATCACAGAAGCATTCCGGTTGAAGGCATAAAAGGGCGTGGTTATCTGAAACAGTTGATATCTGTTTTAAAAATACCAAAGGGGATGTTTGAGTCATATAAAATAATACGGAATTTCAAACCGGATCTTGTTGTCGGGGTCGGAAGTTATTCTTCCGGGCCTCTTGTTATCATGGCCCGGCTTTTGCGCGTTAAAACAGCGCTGCATGAGCAGAATATTATTCCGGGCATAACAAACGGTATCCTGTCCAGGTTTGCCGACCGCGTTTATGTCTCCTTTGAAGAGACAAAAAAAAGGCTTTGTCCTAAAAAGGCGGTTCTTGCCGGAAATCCAGTAAGAAGAGAAATTATCAATGCCGCCTGCAAAAATCTTCCCTCCGGTTCATCAGACTGTAATACGCCATTTGCTGTTCTGATCCTTGGAGGAAGCCAGGGGGCTCATAGAATAAACATGGCAGTCATCGAAGCCCTTCCGTTTCTTAAGAACAAAGAAAAATATTTCTTTGTGCATCAGACAGGAGCCCAGGATGAAGAATATGTCACCGGCGCCTATGAAAGATCAGGCATTTCATGCATGGTGAAACCGTTCTTTGAAGATATGGCAGAGCGATACAGCAAGGCAAATCTCGTAATCTGCAGGGCCGGTGCGACAACTGTCGCAGAAATCACAGCCATGGGGCTGGGAGCAATTTTTATTCCCTATCCTTATGCCGCAGATGATCATCAGGCTTTAAACGCCCGCACCCTTTCGGATTCGGGCGCATCGGAAATGATCCTGGAAAAAGATTTAACGGCTGAAATTCTTTCTGAAAGAATTGAATATTATGCGGGACATCCCGGAGAACTTTATAAAATGGCATCTGCGGCAAAAAAATTCGGCAGGCCTGATGCCGCGGAATTTATAGTTAACGACTGTTATGGAATAGTGAAAAGTGAATGAAAAAAGGATTCGAGGGGTCAAGGATTCAAGGGTTCGAGTGGGACAAAAGACGCGGGGCATGAGAGACAGGGATCAGAAACCAGAGAAGAGCAGTCAGGGACAAAAAAGGAGTTAGACGGTGAGGGTTTTCACTTGAACCCTTGAATCCTTGGCCACTTGAACCCTTTATTAACACTTAATAATTGGTTGAACTATGTATCTGAAAAAATACCATATACATTTTGTGGGAATCGGCGGAATCGGAATGAGCGGCATAGCCGAACTCCTTCTCAATCTGGGCTACGAGGTTTCTGGATCGGATTCGGCTTCAACCGATATAACCGATCGTCTGGAAAAGCTTGGAGGCACCATATTCAGGGGGCACAAAGGAGAGCAGATAGAGGGGGCGGATGTGGTAGTGATCTCTTCTGCAATCGGCCCCGGCAACCCCGAAGTGGTTGCCGCATCCCAGGTCTCAATCCCCGTTATACCAAGGGCTGAAATGCTGGCTGAACTGATGCGTTTAAAATACAGCATCGCTGTTGCAGGCGCTCACGGAAAAACAACGACCACTTCCATAATAGCATCCGTACTGGCAAAAGGAGATTTGGATCCGACGGTTGTCATCGGCGGCAAATTGAAGAGCATAGGCTCAAATGCCCTGCTTGGACAGGGAAATTTCATTGTTGCCGAGGCTGATGAAAGCGATGGCTCTTTCCTTAAATACTCTCCCGCAATCGCGGTAGTCACCAACATAGATAATGAACACCTCGATTATTACAAGGACATGAACGCCATTAAGGAAGTCTTTCTCAGTTTTATTGACAGAATACCCTTCTACGGCCTCGCGGTACTCTGCCTCGATAACGAGTCTGTTCAGGAGATAATTCCGAGAATAAAAAAACGTTACACAACTTACGGGATGAGTTCCCAGGCCGATTTTCAGGCTAAAAACGTTTTGATTGACGGTTTGACAAGTTCTTATACGGTTTATCACCATGGGAAATATCTGGGTGAAATAGCCCTGAATCTGCCCGGGATTCACAACGTGTATAATTCTCTGGCGAGTATTGCGGTTGGACTTGAACTCGACATACCCTTCGATGTCATCAGGGAAGCGCTCGGAACCCTGCAAGGTGTTCAGAGAAGACTTGAAATCAAAGGTGAAGCAAAGGGAATTACCGTTGTGGATGATTATGGTCACCATCCTACAGAAATTAAAACAACGTTACAGGCCGCGAAGGAGAGCTGGCCGGAAAAACGCCTTGTCGTTATTTTTCAGCCGCACCGCTATACGAGGACAAAAGCTCTGTTTGATGATTTCACCCGCGCTTTTTATCAATCCGATTTCCTTGTTATCCTCCCCATCTATTCTGCGGGGGAAACCATAATAGAGGGTGTGGATTCGAATGTTCTGTGCGAAGAGATAGCGGCCCATGGCCATAAAGAAGTTGTTTTCATGGAGGGGCACGAAAAGGCGGTTGCATTCCTATTAAAAGAGTTAAAGGAGAACGACTTATTGCTGACTCTCGGAGCCGGAGATGTCTGGAAGGCAGGCATGAGTCTGCTGGAGTCTTTAAAAAAAGAAAAGGGCAGGAAAAAGAAAAAAAAGAATGTCCATCGATAAAGATTCAATAAACTGGCTGAACAATCTGTTCGGAGGCTGCGTAAAATTCGGCGAGCCAATGTCAAGGCATACTTATTTCAGAGTCGGCGGCCCGGCTGATGCCTTTATATGCCCTGACAATGTTGAAAAACTGAAGGAACTGTTGCGCTGGGCGGGAGATAAAAGAATTCCACATATCGTAATAGGAGACGGATCAAACCTTATAGTAAGAGACAAAGGAATCCCCGGAATCGTTATTGCTCTGACAAAATGTCTCAATGAAATTTCCCGTTCCGGTGGAAACGGAGAATCGGTTCTGATTGAGGCTATGGCCGGTGTCAGAACACAGACTTTTTGTCGCTATGCAATAGAAGAAGGTCTGTCGGGAATAAATTTTGCGCTCGGGATCCCTGGCACTGTAGGCGGAGCCATAATGATGAACGCCGGCACATCTTCTGGCTCCATATCGGATGTTCTCGATTCTGTAAATGTTATGCTCTCCTCCGGGACCATGTTGAGGATAAAACGGGAAGCGCTCGATTTTTCATACAGGAAACTCTCCTGGGATAAAAATTTTACAGGGTCGAACCGGGAAGAACCCATAATAATCGGCGGCTGCTTCAGGCTCTTTCAGTCGAATCCGGTCGAACTGAAAAAAGAGGCCAGGGCTATTTTAAAAAAAAGAAGGGATAACCAGCCGACCGGAATGGCGAGCGCGGGATGTTTTTTCAAAAATCCGCCTTCAGGTAAAACGGCCGGTCAGCTTATTGACATGGCCGGGCTCAAAGGAACGCGGATAGGCGGAGCGGAAATTTCGGCAAGGCACGCCAATTTCATAGTAAATACGGGCGCTGCGTCCGCTTCAGACATACTCGGACTCATGCAATTGGTACAGGAAGCTGTATTTAAAATATTTAATGTCAATCTTGAACCAGAGGTTAAAATTTTTGGAATTTAAACAGATAAACAATAAGCATTACAAAAAAAGGCATCCTAGAAAAAAAGCGACCGGAATCAGGGAGCGTGTCGTCTTCTGTCTGAAGATAATGCTTGCATTTTCAGTTATACCTGCCGTCAGCCTGGTCTGCATATTCGGTTACGACTGCCTTACTCAAAGCGATTATTTCAGGGCAGAAACTATTACTGTTGAAGGAAATCAAATTCTCTCCAAAGAGGAAGTAATTAAAGAGGCTCTTATAAAACCGGGAGACAATATTATTTCTGTAAATCTCTCAATGGTAAGAAAACGGCTTATGGCGAATGCATGGATAGCAGAAGCCGAAGTGGCAAGAAAGATTCCTTCGGGCATCATTTTGAGAATAAAGGAGTACAAACCTCTTGCTGTTCTTGATCTTGGAAAAGAATTTATACTCAGTGAAGACGGAGAAATATTTAAAGAGAAAACAGCAACAGACCTGCAAAGTCTTCCTCTGGTAAAAGGCCTTAAATTTTCAGATTTGAGCATAAGCGGCACAAAAAGAAGCCCTTCGTTTGATGCGGTGATGAACGTGCTCAAACTTGGCCGGAAGCCCGAAAGCATTCTTCCCAACAGTTCGATTACCCGGATAAATGTGGACAGGGAAATCGGGCTCACTGTTTTTGCTTTCGATAAAACCATCAAGCTCGGATATAACAATTATCCCGACAAGTATGAGAAGCTGGAAAAAGTCTTTTACCTTGCACAAAATGGCCCTGACTTCTCTGATTTTGAAACTGTCGATCTTAATAACCCGAGCCGCATAGTCATCTGCCCTGCAGCTGCTCCTGCTGAAGAGCCCGAAGAACATAAGAAGGAGGTTTAAAATGCCGGTACGGGAGAACATCGTTGTCGGCCTTGACATCGGAACAACAAAAATCTGCGCTGTGGTTGGTGAACTGGTAGACAATGCGATAAACATAATCGGGATCGGCACGCATCCATCGATAGGACTCAGGAAAGGCGTAGTTGTTAATATTGAATCGACTGTCGACTCCATTAAAAAAGCGGTTGAAGAGGCGGAACTTATGGCGGGATGCGAAATTTCTTCCGTTTATGCCGGAATCGCAGGAGGCCATATTACCGGATTCAACAGCCGCGGCATTGTTGCCATCAAGGGCCCAGAGGTAACCAAGCTGGATGTGGAACATGTTATCGATGCCGCCAGAGCTGTAGCGATACCGATGGACCGCGAAGTAATACATGTTCTTCCCCAGGAATATATTGTCGACGAGCAGGCCGGGATACAGAATCCCATAGGCATGTCGGGGGTCAGGCTTGAAGCAAAAATTCATATTGTGACAGGCGCT
Source organism: Desulfobacteraceae bacterium (assembly GCA_011391695.1). Lineage (GTDB taxonomy): Bacteria > Desulfobacterota > Desulfobacteria > Desulfobacterales > RPRI01 > RPRI01. The sequence goes on from JAABQB010000025.1 coordinate 17,169, forward strand.
GTAACATCCGCGCACAACATAGTCAAATGTGCAAACCGTTCGGGTCTTGACGTATGCGACATAGTGCTCGAGGCGCTTGCTTCCGGAGAAGCAGTGCTGACCGAAGACGAAAAGGAGCTTGGCACAGTGCTTCTTGACCTTGGAGGAGGTACGACGGACCTTGCTGTTTTTTCGGGGAAAAACATAAAACACACTTTTGTGCTTGCTCTCGGAGGGAATAATCTTACCAATGACATCGCTGTCGGATTACGCGCTCCGATTCCTGAAGCAGAAAAAATCAAAATAAAATACGGGAGCTGTGTCGCGAGGAATATACACAGCGATGAAATGATTGAAGTGCCTGGAATGGGAGGGCGCGCACCGAGGAAACTCGCCCGCCAGATACTGGGTGAAATTCTTGAACCCCGTATGGAAGAAATTTTCACGCTTATTAACAGAGAAATATACAGGGCCGGACAGGAAAACTCAATACCTTCGGGTGTCGTTCTTACAGGAGGCTCCGCCCTGTTGACAGACGTTACTGAAATAGCGGAATCGGTTTTTAATCTTCCAACCCGTCTTGGAAAACCCATGGGAATCGGCGGCCTTGTCGATGTGGTTAACAACCCTATGTACGCAACAGGGGTTGGTCTTGTTTTATACGGTGCAAAAAACCAGACTCAGAAGAAATTCCGGATTCGCGACGGAAATATATTCATCAGAGTCATGAACAGAATGAAAAAATGGTTTAGTGATGTGATATGAAAAAAAGGGTCAGGGATCAGATGGGTCAAGGAGTCAAGGGTGAAAAGCCGTAAGGCGGAAGGCGTGAGGCAGAGATCAGAGACCGGAGTCTTAAACAATTATTTAATGGGGGGGCGTAAATTATGTTTACTTTTGTTGAAAATGAAAATCATGCAAGAATTAATGTTATCGGCGTCGGTGGCGCCGGAGGAAATGCTATTAACAACATGATTTCCTCGAACCTGGCTGGTGTCAAGTTCATTACGGCAAATACTGATGCCCAGGCTCTTGACAAATCATTGGCTTCAGTCAAAATTCAGATCGGCGAAAAACTTACCCAGGGACTTGGAGCAGGCGCTATTCCCCAGATCGGCAGGGACGCCGCATTTGAGACTGAAGAAACAATCAGAAAATCCCTTGAAGGCAGCCATATGGTCTTTATAACCGCCGGTTTCGGTGGAGGAACCGGAACTGGCGCCGCTCCTGTCATAGCCAAAATTTGTAAAGAGATGGGGGCGCTTACCGTGGCAGTGGTTACAAAGCCGTTCTCGTTTGAGGGCAAAAAACGCATGAAGCAAGCCGAGGATGGAATCAATGAACTCAAAAAATTCGCAGATACGGTAATTACCATTCCCAATGACAGGATGAGAGGGCTTGCTTCAAAAAATGCCAAAATGACGGAGATGTTCAGAAAGGCGGATGAAGTTCTGCTCCATTCCGTAAAAGGAATAACAGATCTTATCATGATGCCAGGCATTGTTAACCTCGATTTTGCCGATGTAAAGACCACTATGTCCAAGACCGGCATGGCCATTATGGGTATTGGTGTTGGGAGCGGTGACAACAGGGCGGTTGAAGCAGCTGAACGCGCCATATCGCATCCGCTGCTTGAAGACATTTCAATAAAGGGCGCAAAAGGAGTGTTAATGAACATAACATGCGGCAGCGATCTCACCATGGAAGAGATGGCCGAAGCTTCAGACCGTATTTTCAATGAAGTCGGAGAAGATGCCGATATAATATGGGGTGCGGCTGTTGATGACAGCCTTGGCGATGAGTTAAGGGTAACAGTTATTGCGACAGGCATAGGCTCACCCCATGCAGAAATCATAACCGAGGCAAAAGAGAGTAAATTCCAGGCAAGAGGAAAAGTGCGGAGTCTAACAATCGAAGACATGAAGGTTGCCGTGGATTATGACGTACCTACCATCATACGCCAGCAGCAAGCCGTCGGCGAATCAGGAGGCGCATTATACCGGGGTTATAAGGGGTTGGTTATTGATAACAACGATCTTGATGTCCCGACATTTTTAAGGAAAAAAGCTGATTAAGCGAGAAATTGAAGGCTGTAGGCTGTAGGCTATAGACTATTAGCTAACAGCCTAACAGGCTACAGGCTGATAGCCTAACTTAACACTTTTTATGACCGGTCAAACAATCAATGCCATGGAGAAAAGACAAAAAACAGAAGGATTTTTCAAAGTCCGAAACGGGCGCTGTCCATAAACAATGGAAAGGACATGTCAGGGTAGCCCTTGTCTATCCCAATAATTATGAAGTCGGGATGTCAAATCTCGGTTTTCAGACGGTTTATGATATTTTAAACGGACTTGATCATATTTTGTGTGAAAGGGCTTTTCTCCCTGAAAGCAATACTGACCCGGTAAAGACAATTGAATCATCAAGACGGCTGGCCGATTTTGATGTAATTGCGTTTTCAGTATCCTTTGAAAACGATTTTTCAAACATTCTTTCCATTCTCGAAAGAGCGGAACTCCCCCTTAAAGCCAATGAAAGAGGAACCCCCCATCCTCTTATCATGGCGGGGGGAGTTGCCTGCTTTATAAACCCGGAACCTGTTTCCCGTTATATCGACTGTTTTATAATAGGCGAAGCAGAAGGAATCATCGAAAGTTTCTTCGACTATTATGAGCCGGGAATAGAAAAAAGGAAGATTCTCCAAAAAATCGCAAAGCATGTGCCCGGCATATATGTCCCGGCATTTTATGAAACATCCTATAACAAAGACGGAACCATTCGCTCTTTTTATTCCATTACCGATGTCCCGGAAAAAATCAAACGGATTTATTGTGAAGATATTTCCCGAAAATGCACCTGCAGCAAAATCATATCTGAAAAGACAACCTTTGACAGAACTTTTTTAATCGAAGCATCAAGGGGATGCCCTCATGGTTGCAGATTTTGTGCCGCAGGTTACATTTACAGGCCAACAAGATTCAGAAGTCTTTCGTCACTGATAAAGTGCCTTGATCATGGAATAGCCGAAACATATAAAATAGGATTTATCGGAGCTGCTGTTTCGGATTTTCCTGATATTGCAGAACTTTGCAATACGGCTCAGGAAAAAGGCGCTAAAATATCTTTCAGCTCCTTAAGAGCCGATGCTCTATCCAGAGAGCTTGTTGCTGCTCTTGAAAAAAGCGGGGTCAAGACGGCAACCATAGCGCCGGATGCAGGTTCACAGCGAATGCGCGACGTTATCAATAAGGGAATAAACGAAGACCAGATCCTGGCCGCCGCTGAAACAATAGTGGAAGGAGGGATTCCGAACATTAAACTATACTTTATGATCGGGCTTCCCTGTGAAACTATGGATGATGTTGAAGCGATATCAACTCTTTGCAGGAAAATAAAGAAAAGCTTTCTTGCTTCAAGCAGAAAGAAAAAACGTATAGGACAAATTACGGTCAGCGTAAATCCCTTTGTCCCGAAACCCTTCACTCCTTTTCAATGGGTTGCGATGGATGAATTGTCTTCCCTGAAAAAGAAAATTTTACAGATTAAAGCCGGTCTCAAAAAGGAAGCAAATGTAAGAATAGATGCGGAATCTCCGAAAAGAAGCTATATCCAGGCCCTGATTTCAAGAGGTGACCGCAGAGTAGCTGAGGTTTTATCACTTGCAAATTCAAACGGAGGAAATTGGGCAAACGCATTAAAATCATTGCCCTTAAATGCCGATTTTTATGTTTACAGAGAAAGATCTTTTGATGAAACGCTCCCGTGGGATTTTATAGACCATGGTATTAAAAAATCTTTTTTGTTAAAAGAATACAAAAAAGCCCTGTTGGGAAAAGCCTCCCCGCCCTGCCCCATGAATTCATGCAGAAAATGTGGTGTCTGTAAATAAAATATTAAAATAAAATATATTGAAAGCTCTAAACAAATGTGCTAGTGGAAATGTGCTCGATAATTTAGAGTTGTTTTTTTGTTATATATTTCGGAAGGATATTAAAAAATATGAGTTCAAACAAGGAGCTTAGACTGGCTTTGTATATGGCTGCTGTTCTGTTTGTTGTTGGGACTGTTTGTTATGCAGCCTTTCCGGCCAAAAAACATGAGCAGCCGGTCAGGATCATGTTCAAGACTCTTGCCGGGAAAGTCCTTTTCGATCATAAAGCACATACTTCGGAAAAAGGCTACGCTCTTTCATGCCAAGATTGTCACCATCATCCCGAAGGTGATGATGCCTCTGCCAGTGCCTGCGGTGAATGTCACATCAATTCGGAAGATAAAGCACCGGCTCCGGAAAAATGCCTTGAATGTCACGATTCCGGAGATTTTGAAGGCGTTGCTTTGACAAAAAAAACCGACGCATTTCACCAGCAGTGCGATAATTGTCATGAAAAAGCCGATGCCGGTCCCAGGGAAAAAGAGAAAAGATGCAACTGGTGTCATAATATGTAAGCCGGAAAACAGACTTTTACGCGGTCATGAATCCGAGCGCACAATTGCATTAATAAAAGGTAATAAATACATGAAAAAACGACCATTCATATGCCTCAGCGAACCACATCTTGAATATGACGCTATCGAACCGGGCTGCAAACTTAATGTCATTCCCGTACCGAAGAAAGCAGTTCTTTTTTTCGGTACGGCATATGACAAAAAAGGGGCTCCTTTATTTAAAGAAGGGGACAGGGTAAAAACAGGGCAGAAACTGATTCTTTATGCCGACTCGGAAGAGTATATTGTTTCCACAGTTACAGGCGCCATATCTTCTGTTTCTCCATACGCCGGGGATTTTGGGAAATCCTACACATCTGTTCAGATTGACGTTGCTGAAGATGAAACCGATGATGCTTTCGAAAAGGTATCCGGGGACCTGAGCATTGATAACGTCAGGAACTATCTTTCATCCCTGCCCGGCAACCTGCCCGTAAAATCCTTTTCAGATCCGGACAATAAAATTGACACAATAGTTATTGCCGGTGTTGATTCTGATTTGCAGGTTATAACCAGTCAGTATATTGTCAGCTCAAAAATGGAGCATATAATAAAAGGTATAAAAATATTGAAATTGATCCCCGGAATCAACAATATAGTTCTTGCGGCAAGAAGAGATTCGCTTCAGGGGTATGGACATATCGGGGCAGAAGTAAAAAATATCGGCACAAGATATCCCTCGGCTTTCAGGCAGCTTGTTATAAAAGAATCTCTCGGAAAGATACTTCCGGCAGGGAAAAAGCCCGAAGATATCGGGGTCTGTGTTATTAATGCGGAAGCGGTTGCGTCTTTAGGAAGCGCTTTCCTGCATAACAGAATTCCCACGGATAAAATTATCACATTAATAAATAAAGACGGGACTAAAAAACTGGTTTCAGCAAGAATGGGAACTCCCCTGGGCGATATTCTCAAAGCCTTCAACATTACCTTAAATCATGGGGACCGCTTGATTCTCGGAGGGCCTATGGCCGGTTCTCCCGTATATTCGGAAGATTATCCGGTTCTGTCTGATACCGATGCAATAATGGTTCAGGATAAAAATCAGATACAACCGGTTTCAGATTACCCGTGCATAAACTGCGGTGACTGTATAAGAGTATGTCCGGTCAATATTCCCGTGAATATGCTTGTAAGATACCTCGAAGCAAGAATGTACCCTCAGGCCGCAGAGGAATATGATCTTTATTCCTGCATAGAATGCGGCCTTTGCAGTTATGTTTGCGTATCTAGGATGCCGATATCACAATATATCAGGCTTGCCAAATACGAACTTGCCGAAATAAACAGAGCGGAGGCGGCAAATGCCTAATCAGAAAAAATTAATTGTTTCTCATGCACCTTACTGCCATGACGGGAGCAATATTTCAACCCGTAGCAATAACATCATGCTTGCGGCGCTTCCCGCCGTTCTACATGGTTGTTACTTATATGGGCTGCCTGCTGTCGGGGTCGTTGCTCTTTCCATTTCAACTGCAATAATCTGGGAATACCTGATAAACCTCCTGACCAAACGGCCGTCAACAATCGGAGATGGAAATGCGGCGGTGATCGGGATGATGACGGCGATGCTTTTTCCTGCAACAACCCCATGGTGGGCGGTCATCACAGGAACATTTGTTGCGATCGTTGTTGGAAAGCAGATATATGGCGGGATCGGCGGAAACCCCTTCAATCCTGCCTTGATAGGAATTGCTATCCTGATGCTGTCATGGAAAAATATCTTTGATATTGATTATGCTTTATTAAATTATGATTTTAATTTTCCTGCGGCATATCCGCTTGTCGCTCTGAAGCATTATGGTGCGTCCTCTGTCGAGTCATTCAGTCTTACAGACCTTTTAATGGGAAACCAGACCGGCAGCATAGGCTCGGCATTCGGGCTTGCCCTTGCTCTCGGCGGATTATATCTCATAATCAGGGGATTTATACGGTGGGAAATATCCTTTTCGTTTCTTGCCGCCCTTATAATCACCTCTCTGCTTTTTCAACTTTATGCCCCCGGCAAGTATGCCGGTCCTTTATTCCATCTTTTAACAGGCAACACCCTTCTGGGAGCTTTTTTTCTTGCTACCGAAGATTCATCGTCTCCTGTCAACTTTATTCCCATGTTAATATACGGGGCCGGCACGGGATTGATGGTTATGCTGATAAGAAATATCGGCGGTCATGCCGATGGAGTGGTTTTTGCGATTCTTCTGATGAATCTCACGAATCCTCTCATAGACAAGATAAGGCCAAAAGCCATGGGAAAGGTCAACAGCCATGCGTGAAATGCTTAAAATGATAATAGTCCTGACCGTCTTATGCTCTTTTTCGGGCGGACTCCTTGCTGCGCTCCGGAATGAAACAATGGAAAAAATTGAAAACCAGCAACTTGAGTTTGTCAAAGGGCCGGCAATCCGCAATATTTTAAAAGGATCATCAAATGATCCGATTGCCGACCGCTTCAAAATCAAAGTCGGAGAAACCGAAAAAAGTTTCTTTGTGGGAAAATTCGACGGAAAAGCGGAAACCGTTGTCTTTGAATCCACAGGAAAGGGTTTTGGCGGAGATTTTGGCATTATGCTTGGTGTCAATGTTGCAGACGACAAGATCATTGGCATAGGTGTTACCACTCACAGTGAAACACCCGGGATCGGCTCAAGAGCCCAGACAGACCCTCGTTTCGCAGCTCAATTCAAAGGTCTTCCCCTTGCGGGCGATTTCAAGGTCAAAAGTGAGGGTGGGCAGGTCGATGCCATTTCAGGCGCTACAGTCACCTCAAAGGGTGTCGCAGGCGCTGTTACTGATGCTGTAAAAACTTACGTAAGCCTGAAACCACAGCTTGCAGAAAAATTGAAGGGATTCAAATAGGGAGAAACTTAATGGCAAAGACCTTAACTCAGGAATTTACAAAAGGATTGTGGGCTGAAATTCCGCCATTCCGGCTTGTGCTCGGCTTATGCCCGATACTTGCAGTTACAAAATCGGTTGAGAATGCAATTGGCATGGGCGCTGCCGTTGTTTTTGTTCTTGTAGGCTCAAATGTCCTGGTTTCATTGCTGCGAAAAATTATCCCTTCAAAGGTAAGGATTGCGTGTTTCATAATTGTTGTTGCGACTTTTGTAACGGTTGTAGAGCTTCTCATGCAGGCCTACACTTACCCGCTCTTTCTGAAACTTGGAATATTCATACCTCTCATCGTTGTTAACTGCATTCCGCTCGGCCGAGCCGAAGCGTTTGCATACAAGAATGGAATAATACCTTCCTTTGCGGACGGTCTCGGCCTTGGAATAGGATATGCGATGTCTTTAACTGCTCTTGGAGCTATCCGGGAGGTTTTCGGAAGCGGAACTTTTTATGGAAACCAGGTTTTCGGGCCTTCTTTTCAACCTTTTAATTTCATGATAGAAGCGCCCGGCGCATTCGTGTGCTTAGGGCTCATGCTTTGCGTAATGAATTTCGTAGGGAAGAAAGCATGAAAAAAGAAGGGGGCAATGGTTCGAGAAAAAGAAAAGGTCAAATAGCAAGGGATAAGTGGAAAAGAACGGAATAACAAATATCGATATTCGATGTACGATGTACGATATTCGATGTACGATGTACGATTCATAAATAGGAGACATTATGGGTGACTATGTTCTGCTTGCCATAAGCTGTGTACTTATAAACAATATATTGCTGATGCAATACCTCGGAAATTGCCCTTTCCTTGGAACATCAAAGAAAATGGAGACGGCTGTCGGAATGGCAATGGCCGTTATTTTTGTTCTCGTCCTTGCCGGCGCCATCACATGGCTGACCGAGATGTTTATTTTAAAAAAATTCGGGCTTGAGTACTTAAGGACAATGTCTTTCATACTCGTTATTGCAGCCCTTGTTCAGTTCGTGGAAATGTTTTTAAAGAAAAGCATTCCTGCCCTTTATGCGGGACTTGGCATCTTTCTTCCTCTTATTACAACAAACTGCGCAGTTCTGGGAGTATGCCTGATAAATATAAAGGAAGAATACACCTTCATCGAATGCCTTGTATCTTCTTTTTCCTATTCTGCAGGATTCGGCCTTGCGCTGATACTTTTTGCGGGGGTACGTGAGCGGATATTGCTTGCAAGAATTCCGAAACCGCTTCAGGATACATCAATAGGGCTTGTCACTGCCGGGCTTCTTTCTCTGGCATTTTTTGCTTTCAAAGGCATGGCTTGATCACATGTTCTGAATATATGGTTTGTGGTTCTCTTTTTTTTGACCAGGGACTATGAGCCATGAATTCCGCTTTTACTTTTGCCTTACGCCTCAAGCCTTCCGCCTGCTCATCTCTTTCAGTGAATCTATTAGCCCTGCCATGTCATCAGGGACAGGGGCTTCAAACTCCATTATCTTATTTGTGGAAGGATGGCGGAATCTTAAGCGCCAGGCATGAAGCATCTGCCTTTTAACCGATTTCAATATCTCGTGTTTTTCTTTATTATTTGCATTGGGCGCTTTAATCCTGCTGTGCCCGTAGATCTTATCTCCCACAACCGGATGCTTTATTGCCGAACAGTGAACCCTTATCTGGTGTGTCCGGCCTGTTTTTAAATCGATGCTTATAAGAGAAACGATATCTAAACGCTCTTCGACGTTCCAGTATGTTTCAGCAATTCTTGGTTTGCGGGTTACAACAGACATCTTTTTCCTGTCTGAAGTATGTCTTCCGATAGGAAACTGAATCGAACCGGAATCTTGTTCCATACTTCCATGAACAATAGCTAAATATTGTTTTTTGATTTTTCTTTCCCTGAATTGAGAAGAGAGAAAAGCGTGAGCGGAATCGTTTTTTGCAGCTACAAGCACTCCCGATGTGTCTTTGTCCAGCCTGTGAACAATCCCGGGCCTCATTTCACCTCCTATTCCGGCAAGATCACGGCAATGAAACAGGAGGGCATTGACAATGGTGCCTGAATAATGGCCCGGAGCCGGATGAACAACAATACCGGGTGGCTTGTTAATAACTATTATATCTGAATCCTGATAAAGGATATCGATTTCAATAGGTTCAGGGGAGTAGCAGACCGGATCAGGATCAGGAATTGTCCCCGATATTTTATCCCCGGGTCTTACTCTGTATCCGGGTTTTTTCAGATTACCCTGAACCAGTATATTGCCTTTATGTATCAGAGAAGCAGCAAGGGATCTGGAACAGGAAGAAAGAAATGAAGAGACAACCACATCAAGACGTTTCCCGGAACCGGATTTGTCCACGTAAATGGTAAAGTCTTTCCTGCCGGGCATATATATCTAGGTGCTTTGGGTTTCCTGTACAAACAGAGATTCAATCTCGGAAAATATTTTGGCCTCGGTTGTATTTCTTGCTGTTGATAGTTCTTTTACAAGAAGAGTCTGGGCTGTGTCGAAAAGTTTCCTTTCTCCAAAGGAGAGATCTTTTGTAAGTTTTAAAAGATAAAGGTCCCTGAAAACTTCTGCAACATCATACAGTGAACCTGTCTTTATTTTATCCATGTAATCCCTGTATCGCCGGTTCCATGTCTGACTTTCGACAGAATTTACTTTCTTGCTTTTCATGAACTCATAAATCTTGGAAACTTCCCTTTCACTGATAACGTCCCTTAATCCGACCGACTCAACATTCCATGTAGGAATCATTATAACCATGCCGTTTTCAAGAACCTTGATTATATAAAATTCATGCTTTTCTCCGTTTACCGTCTTGTTTTCTATTGCTTCGATACGGCCGACCCCGTGAGCCGGATACACGGCAAGATCACCTACGTGGAATTCACGAACTTCTTTTCTGATTACCTGTACTTTAACCTGTTTACCATTTAGTTTTGCACTCATATTTTTTTATCGCCGGTACTTCATCATCCAAAGATTATTAAAAAGATTATAAGTCCCTTCATCAATGGTTATATATCTAACACACTTTCCATGAACAAGCAAACAAAAAAGGATTAGCGCAATTGTACACGCCAATCCTCTATTATTATTGAGATTAAGAACAGCAGTCTGCATAAGTTAAAATGCATTAAGCAAAGCCACGACTTTTAAGTTATGGCCTTGTTTTCGTTAAACCTGTTCATTCCTTCAGCAATTCCATTACAAAGGATCTTAACAACGGCATCCCTTGCCCTCTTGATAATCTGGTCAAGCAGATCCTTTTCAATATTACTGAATCTTCCAAGAACATGATCTGAAGTGTTTATTCCGGCTTCGGAACGCCCGACACCCATGCGAAGCCTTGGAATATATTCACAGCCAAAGGAATCAACTATTGATTGCATGCCTTTGTGACCGCCGGACCCGCCTTTCTCATTTATTTTCAATCTTCCAAATGCAAGATCGACATCATCATAAACGACCAGCATGTTCTCGCACGATATTTTGTAATAACCGGATAAGTTTTGAATCGGAGGACCGCTCCGGTTCATAAAAGCCATCGGTTTTACCAGAATAACCTCAATGCCTTCAATTACACCGCGCCCATATGAAGCATCGAACTTTTTCTTCTCAACCGGAATCGAAAATTCACCGGAAAGAGAATCCACCACCATAAATCCTATATTATGACGGGTCTTGGCATAGGCATCGCCCGGATTTCCCAATCCGGCAACAAGCCGGATATTTTTTCCTGACATAGAATTATTATTCTTTTCCGCCGGCTTTCGCTTCTTCCTTGACCGGAGCGGCGGCTTCTTCTTCAACCTCTTCTTCGGCAACCTTCTCTTCAACCTTTGTTGCAAGGAGAGTAACTACCGTATAATTCACATCGGCAGAGATTTCAACACCTTCAGGAAGTGCTAAGTCACGGACATGTACGGCATCACCAACGTTAAGTTCTGTTATATCAATCTCGATTGACTTCGGTATTCTCAAAGGCAGACATAATACTTCAATTTCTCTGCTGATCACCTGGAGCATGCCGCCAAAATCAACCCCTTTAGCAATCCCATGAGTAACAACAGGAATCTTTACCTTAATTTTCCTATCCATGGCAATTTCATAGAAATCAACGTGCAGATATTTCCTTGAAACAGGATGGATCTGTAATTCCTTGATCATGGCTGTTCGGGCAGACACAACTCCGTTTTGAATCTCAAGGTTGAAAATAGCCTGCCCGACATTTGTCTTTTTTAATATATTCTCAAGATCCTTGACTGAAACCGACAGTAAAACAGAATCCTTCCCAGGGCCATATATAACCGCCGGAACTTCTCCTTCCCTTCTCAATACTCTGGACGGACTGTTGCCGACAGATTTTCTAACTTTTGCTTTAAGCTGTATTGACTCCAAAAGTATCTCCTCCTTATTTAGTTTTTCCCCCGCAGGCGGTTACCTTGAACCCTCGACTCCTTGAATCCTTTCTTTCTACACAAACAGAGATGTAACCGAATCGCCTCTATAGCTGCGGATTATTGCCTCCCCGACCAGTTTCGATATTGATAATACCTTGAATTTATCACATTCAGACGCTTCTTTACTCAAAGGTATCGTATCAGTAACAACCATACTTTTTAAAGCTGAATCCTTGATTCTCTGTATTGCCGCACCGGACAAAACTGCATGCGAGCAGCATGCGTGAACCTCTTTTGCGCCATTTTCAACAAGAGCGCTCGTTGCCTCCGTAAGAGTGCCTGCCGTATCGACCATGTCATCAAGTATTATGGCTATCTTTCCCCGGACATCACCAATGACCGACATCGCCTTAGCTTTGTTGGGTGCCTCTCTGCGCTTATCAATTATAGCCAGATCACAGCTTAAACGTTTGGCATAAGCCCTCGAACGCTCTGCTCCCCCTGCATCCGGAGAAATTATCACAAGATTATCCCTGAAACTCGACATTATATACTCAATCAGAACAGGGGCGGCAAACAGATTGTCAACGGGAATATTAAAAAATCCCTGAATCTGTCCCGCATGCAAATCCATTGTAATAACCCTGTTTGTTCCGGCAATGGTTAAAAGATCTGCAACCAGTTTTGCGCTTATGGGAACGCGGGGCGCCACTTTCTTGTCCTGCCTGGCATAGCCGTAATAAGGAATAACCGCGGTTATTCTTCTTGTTGAAGAGCGTTTAAAAGCGTCAATCATGAGCAGCAATTCAACAAGGTTATCATTTACGGGAGAACATGTTGATTGTATTATAAAAACATCCTTTGATCTGACGTTCTCATTTATTTCAATCTGTATCTCACCATCGCTGAAAGTCTTGACCTTGGCTCCTCCCAGCGGCATTTGAAGATAATTACAGATTTTACTCGATAGCCCGGGATTTGAGTTTCCCGAAAAAATCACATAATCACTCATTTTATCCACTCACATTAGTTTGTTTGATTCTAATCCTGGTTGGGGCGGGAGGATTCGAACCTCCGGATGCAGGAACCAAAATCCTGTGTCTTACCGCTTGACGACGCCCCAGTGTCGGGTGTTAATTATAACAGTGAATAGTGAAAAGTCGTTAGTGAATAGTCTGAAATATAAAGAATATCAGCCTATAACCTTTCGCCTCACGCCTTACGCCTTTTTTCAACATATTGCATCAGCAAGAAAAACCTGCCATTTGCTATTCATCGAAAGGGCTTTGTTTGCTATTATGGCGCTGTCATAATCAGGAAAAAGACCGAATACAGACGACCCGCTTCCCGACATAAGAGCCCCTTTTGCCCCCATTTTTAATAAGGCCTTTTTAACTTCATTAATTGCAGGGTGCCTGGGAGCAGTAACGGATTCAAGATCATTGCAAAGAAGCTCCGGATTAAATTCCCGTTCAAAGGGGTTGTTCTTAAGTTTTTTTTTACAATTTGTCAATCTCAAATTCAGATTATTATATATATCTTTAGTTGAAACGCCAAATCCGGGGTATATAATAAGGATCTTATAAGGTATTTTAAAAGGATATTCCTCCAGTTTGTCGCCTATCCCTGTCGCAAGTGCTGGTTTTTTAAACAAAAAAAATGGAACATCAGCTCCGATCTCAAGTCCCATTTTCATAATTTCACTTAAAGGAAATGGACTGCCAAAGAAGTTGTTTAATCCCGACAAAACGGCAGCAGCATTGCTGCTTCCACCTCCAAGCCCAGCTCCTGTTGGTATTTTTTTATCAATATTTATTCTAACTCCCTCTTTTTTATCGAGTTTTTTAAAAAAAAGATCGGCAGCCCTGTAAGCATGGTTCTTTTCGTCAGTTGGGATTTCAGGATCGGTACAAGATACGGATATGTTTTTATAGCCCGTATTAATTGACAATATATCATAGAGAGTTACGCAACACATCAGAGTCAAAAGCTCATGATAGCCATCCGGCCTTTTTCCCGAAATGTGCAGAAACAGATTTATCTTAGCGGGCGAAAGTATTTGCAAATAATATCCCTCGAGCCAATTGCAAAAGTATGTTTCCCCCTCACCCTAACCCTCTCCCTCTCCCGCAAGGGGAGAGGGGATTTTTGAGACTTTTGCAGTTACCTCTATAGTTACTCATTTTGTAAGCTTTGCTATTACAAATCCGATCTTGTCTCTCCATATAAGCAATTTAATGGACTCGCCTTTTTTGATTTTGCCGAGCACTTCTGTATAATCTTTCACAGATTTCACAGGCTGGCGGTTTATCTCTTTGATAATATCGCCCTGAATTATTCCTGCATCGGCAGCCTCCCCATCAGGATTTACATCTAATACAATAACACCTTCGGTTTCAGCAATATTGAAACGTCGGGCCATCTCCTGTGTTATATTTGCAACTCTGATTCCTATTTCATCCGAACGGCCCTTTATAGAATCCTTGGCGGAAGCTATTTTTTCGTCCATCCTCTTTGCTATTTCAACATTGATTGTTTTTTCCCTGCCGTCTCTTAACACTTTAATTTTGGCAATAGCTCCTACTCCTATCCCTGCAACTATTTTCAAAAGAGACCTGCTTGATTCAACCTTTTCACCATTAATTTCAGTAATAATATCTCTTGGTTTAATCCCTGCCTTGTCGGCTGGATCGCCTTCAATAACATCTGAAACAAGAACGCCCTTCCCATCTTTAATTCCCAAATACTCGGCCAGTTCAGCCGGAACATCCTGAATTGTAACACCAAGCCATCCCCTTGTGACATCACCATGTTTTTTAAGCTGGTCAACAATTCCTTTACCGAGGTTTATAGGAATCGCAAATCCGATACCCTGTCCTCCTGCGATGATGATTGTATTTATTCCAACTACTTCACCGTTCATGTTTACGAGAGGACCGCCACTGTTTCCCGGGTTTATCGAAGCATCGGTCTGTATAAAATCATCATAAGGACCTGAACCTATTACTCTGCCTTTAGCGCTGACAATGCCGGCTGTTATTGTCTGTTCCAATCCGAAAGGGCTGCCTATTGCAAGCACCCACTGGCCGACTTTCAAGGCATCCGAATCGCCTATTCTGGCAACAGGAAGATCATTCCCAGAATTTATTTTAATGACTGCGAGATCCGTTTTTTCATCACGACCCACAATTTCCGCTTCAAATTCTTTCTGGTCTTTTAATATAACCTTTATCTTGTCGGCATTTTCTACAACATGATTATTCGTTACAATATATCCATCTTTTTCAATTATGAATCCTGAACCAAGGCTTCTTTGTTTAAATTGTCTTTGCGGGTCCTGATTGAAAAATTTATTGAAAAAATCGTCCATTGGATCATCCTCGCCGAATGGTCCTTTATTGAAATTGCGGAAAACATTGGCTGATTTCGCAGTTTTAACAGTCCGGATATTTACAACGGCGGGACCCACCATTTCGGCAAGTGAGCTGAAGTTTTCAGGTACAAACCGTGTTGATTCCAAAGTTTTTGTTTCGCCAACTAAAGAAGCTGAGCTTTCCTTGCCTTTGTTTGTGTCACTTTTTTTTGTCTTGTCATCGGAAACAGAATTGAAGCATGAAACCGCAACTATGGCCGTTGCAATGAATATGACGGCAAAAAAGGTTTTGCGACGCAAAATCAGATTAACGAATTTGTTTATCCACATATGTCCCTCCTTCACTTCATTTCCTTCACATATATTATTCTTAAATCATAAAGAATATTTTTCAGCATAGCATCTTCATCTTTTGATAAATTTCCCCGTGTTTTTTCTTCAAGCAGACACAAAATATCAATAGTCTGTTTGGCAAGAGCAAGATTTTTCTCTCTTTTACCCGTAGAAGGATTTTCAAGAACACCGAGATTAAAGAGTGCGGAAGCATTCAGAGACATAATAAAGGTCGGAAAATTTATTTCCGGTAAACAGGCTTCTGCCTCCTTATCGTCCGGAGCAAAATCTTTTTTTGGCTCTTTTGCTTCCGGTTCATCAATTTTCTCTTCCTTTACTTTCTCTTCCGTTTTTTCGGCTTTATCAAGATTCTCTTGAGAAAAAATTCTCCGGTCTTTTATTATGAAATCTTTTTTTTCTTCCGGCATATTGATTCTCCTTTATAATTAACTGTTCAGGTGTTTAGGATGAAGGCATACAGGCTGACAGTCTTCCTCCTTAAGCCTCCACCAGTTGTCAGTCACCAGTTTTCAGTTTCCTGTTGCCCCCCGGTCCCTGGCCCCTGATACCTGGCCCCTGACCCCTATCTTCACTATCAACTATTCACTATTAATCACAGCTCAAGAGGTATAACGCTTTTTACCATGGGAAGGGCTCTCAATTCATCAATAACAGGTCCCGGTATCGGCGAATCGGTCTTAAGCAAAATAATATTTCTTGCGCCCTCTTCTTCCTGCCCGACCTGCATTCTCCCGATATTGATATTGTTTTTGCCAAGAGTTGTTCCGATGCTCCCGATTGCACCCGGTTTATCAAGATTGTGAATAAGGGCAAGATGTCCGCTCGGATGCATCTCAAGCCTGAAGTTGTTTATTTCAACAATCCTTTGATCCTTTTTCCCGAAAATCGTCCCGGCAATCTTTGTAGTCTTATCAGCCGTAATACCCTTTACGGTAATAAGATTAATAAAATCTTCGGATTCCTCGCTTGCAGTCTCTATTACTTTTATTCCCCTCTCCTTTGCTATGAGATTGGCGTTTACAAAATTGACGTCATCCTTCACAATATGAACAAGGAGACCTCTTAATAAAGCCGTTGAAACCGGCGACATATCGAGTCCATCGAAATCACCCGTGTACTCTATTATAATCTCTTTGATGGGACCGGTAGAAAGCTGGGTCAGAAGGCTGCCCATTTTGTCGGCAAGCGATAAAAAAGGGCCGATTTTTTTCAAAAGTTCGCCGGTAACCGAAGGGACATTAACAGCATTTACAATGGTGCCTTTCTTTAAATATTCAATAATCTGCCCGGCAACTGCTGTGGCGACATTAGCCTGTGCTTCCTGGGTTGAAGCTCCGAGATGGGGCGTACAAATTACCTTGTCCAGCTCGAAGAGAGGTGAATTCCCAGGCGGCTCTTTCTCAAAAACATCCAGAGCGGCCCCCGCTACTTTTCCCGATTTCAGGGCATCATATAGATCGGCCTCATTAACAATTCCGCCACGGGCACAGTTGATTATCATGACGCCTTTTTTCATTTTATCAAAAGCATCCTTGTTAAGTAAGCTTATAGTGTCTTTCAGTTTCGGGACATGGACTGTAATGTAATCGGATTTGAGGTATAACTCATCGAGCGTAGCGCTGGAATATCCTGCTTTTTCTATTCGTTCGGGAGTTACATAAGGATCATAGATAATAACCTGCATCTTAAGGCCGCGCGCACGGTCGGCAACTATCGAACCAATCTTACCGAATCCGACAATTCCCAGAATTTTATTATACAGCTCGCGCCCTTCAAGGTTTTTCTTTTCCCACTTCCCAGCCTTAAGAGAAGCCGTTCCCCAGGGAATGTTTCTTGTCAGAGACATCATCATGGCAATAGCATGCTCGGCGGTTGTGATTACATTTCCTCCGGGAGTATTCATTACAATCACTCCATGCTTGGTAGCCGCAGGAATATCGACATTATCGAGACCTATCCCGGCACGCCCGACAACCTTAAGACGCTTTGCGGCATCCAGAAGATCCGGGGTCACCTTTGTGGCGCTTCTTATTACAAGAGCATCGTACTCCCCGATAATGCTTTTCTGCTCTTCGGGAGATAAGCCGGTTTTAACATCAACTTCAATTCCGTCTTCCTCCTGAAACATCTTGACACCGCTCGAATCCAGATTATCACTGACAAGTACTCTCATCATTTTCCTCCTATCAACTTTTTAAAAATATAATGAACTGAAATTTATTAAATATATCCGAGTCTGATAACAATTTATTTTTATAGTGGAATATAAGATAGCGGGTCAAGATTGTCAAATTGTCTTAAAACAAGTGTCATATATTCAGCCTCGGGCTGTTTGAATCACCCGAACCCTTGAATCCTCGAATCCTTGACCCCTTTATCCCAACTAATTGGGAGAAGAGTCTTATCATATAATGCCCTGTTTTATCAAAAATATCTTTATATCTTTCTGGAAAAGAACCGGATCAGGAGGGCAATCATTGTGCCCGCAATCATATGCAACCATTGTAGCTTTTCGTGCTGCTTTTGATAGGGCAACCCCATGACCGAATGGTATGATTTCGTCGTTTTTGCCATGAATAACAAGAACAGGTCCATCATATGATGCAATTAACTTAAGATTGTCAAAAGGGTCACGCATCAATAAACCCGGAACCAGATATTTTGATGAGAAAGACCGGACACTTGTAAATGCCGACATCAGTATAATCGCAGCCGAAGGACGTTTTTCGGCAAGAGCGCAAACCGCTCCGCCCCCAATAGAACGCCCGACAAAAACAACCCTGGAGGAATCTACACCCTTTTTTGCAATAAGAAAATCATACGCACGCACAAATGCATCCGTAATGCTGCGCTGAGACGGAACCCCTTCCGATCGTCCATACCCCGGATATTCGACAAGCAGCACGCCCACGCCAAATTCAGTAAAAAACCTTAATTCATCCGGCCAGAAATCTATTAATTCCCCGTTACCATGGGCAAATATAACCGCTGGCGCCGGATTGCCTCCTGAACCTGAAACAGGCGGCATATACCAGACCTCAATTTTTCCCGAATCGGTTTCAATAAAATTTCTTTCAATATCTGAGGTTTTTTGTGTTTGCAGCGGTGGAGTTTCTATCATGAAGCGCGGGAAAAGGACATGCCTCTGCATGAAAAAAAGAAAACCGCAGTAAATGCCATACAAAAGCGCCGCAGATATCGCCAGTTTTAAAAACAAAAGTTATCGTACCTCCATTTTTGAAATTCTATATTCTATATCCGTTAGTTGTGCAGACGCACACCCATACCCTGATATGACAACAACTTTATCAATCTCGGTTCGGACTCACAGGCTGTCAAGTGGGCTTAAAGTTTTTGTAATATCTTTTTCCATGACATGGGTATAGACTTCAGTTGTTTTCACATCTGCATGCCCCATCAGTTCCTGAACAACCCGGATGTTGATGCCGTTTTCAAGAAGATGGGTGGCAAAAGAATGCCTGAAAGTATGGCAACTGACCCTTTTGGTGAGACCCGCTCTTTCGACGGCTATCTTAACAGCTTTTTGAAGTCCTGATTCCAGAACATGATGCCTTCGTGCAATCCCGCTTCTCGTATCAACCGATATCTTTTTTGAAGGGAAAACATACTGCCATCTGAATTCCATTTTTGCATTCGGGTATTTTCTTGAAAGTGCCTCGGGAATATAAACTTCACCAAAACCTTCCGCAAGATCCTTATTATGAAGCTCCCGCACTCTGCTTACATGGTGGCGGATTTCGTCCTTGATATTTGCAGGGAGATTTACGGTTCTGTCTTTGTTTCCTTTTGCGGCTCTCACATAAATCAGATTTCTCTCAATATCCACATCTTGAATCCTCATGCGTACACATTCCATAAGCCTCAGCCCACAGCCATATAGCAGTTTTGCCATAAGCAGATGTGTCCCGCTGATATTGTCCAGCACTTTTTTGACTTCATTTTTAGTCATAACCACAGGAGGTTGGTGATATTTACTTGCTCTTACAGGTGAAAGCTGCTCGTCAATGCTTATATCAAGAACCAGTTTGTACAGAAAAACAATCGCGTTCAAAGCCTGGCGCTGGGTGGAGGCTGAAACCTTAAGATCAGTAGCAAGGTGGCTCAGGAAATCTTCTATCTCTCTCTTGCCCATTTCAGAAGGATGCCGTTTGCACTTATGAAATTTGATATAACGGCTTATCCAGTCGCAGTAGGTTTTTTCGGTGCTCATCGAGTAATGATGATATCTCAAAACCTGCCGCACCTGATCCATAAGTTCTATCTTGGGATCTGGTATAAATTTATTCTTGATTTCCATGATAACAGTCAATATCATCAAAACATGGAAAACTCAACAGTGTTTTTTCCATGTTTTATTGCTAATACGGCAATACGTGGAAAGCTTTTCCATCGTATGTAGGCAATAGATGGAAAGCTTTCCGCTTATTAACACTTTCGATTCCAATAACAAAGGAGGAAAGCACGATGAAATGGAAAACACAGGATGGCGGATGGAGTCCTTACCTCGCAGGAGCCCTGTTGGGATTGTTGGCCATTGCATCAGTTTATGCAACCACCGAGTGGATGGGGAAATCCAACTATCTGGGCGCATCGACTACCTTCGTGCGCGCTGCTGGCCTTCTTGAACGGACTTTTGCTCCGGATCGAGTAGCAGCAAACGAGTACTTCATAAAGGAGAAGGTTCGCGTCGATTGGCAGTTCATGCTCGTTCTGGGCATCTTCCTGGGGGCACTGATCTCTTCCGCAACGGACAGAAGCTTCAAACTGGAGAGTGTTCCTCCGACATGGGAGAAGCGTTTCGGCCCATCCATCGGGAAACGGGCAGTGGGGGCGTTCCTGGGAGGCATCGTCGCCATGGTGGGTGCACGAATGGCCGACGGCTGTCCCAGCGGACACGGATTGAGCGGCATGATGCAGCTCTCGGTCAGTTCCTTTGTCGCCCTCGCGATGTTCTTCAGTGTCGGCGTTCTCGTTGCCGCCCTTGTTTATAGAAGGAGGCTGTCATGAGTATAGATCAGATGCTCGGTCTCATTACGGGGGTATTATTCGGCTTCCTGCTGCAGAAGGGTCGCGTTCTGCGCTTCGAGAAACAGGTCGGCGCCATGTTGCTGAATGACATGACGATATTCAAGTTCATGCTTTCCGCCATATTGGTCGGCATGGTCGGGATAGCTCTGCTCACGGATGCAGGGATTATAACCTTAAGCCACAAACCGATGAACCTCGGCGCCGTGCTTCTGGGAGGGGCCCTGTTCGGAACTGGATGGGCAGTGATGGGGTTCTGTCCGGGCACGTCGATCGGCGCTCTGGGCGAAGGGCGCTGGCATGCCTTGTTCGCCGTTGCGGGAATGGTAGCAGGGGCCGCACTCTACGCGGAGCTCTTTCCCTTCATCAAATCGACGGTTCTCGCGTGGAAAGACCTCGGCAAGATAGGGTTACCGGAAGTCCTTGGAGTCTCACCATGGGTCATAATTCCTTTCTTCTGGGCCGGAACGATCTCCTTGTTCTTTTGGTTTGAGAAAAAGGGCCTCTAACCTCGAAGATATGATCGAACAAGGGAGTCAACCTGACCGCCGGGTGCAGCGTTTTCTGAATCAAGTTCAGTGGCGGCGGCAGGTTACCCTAAACGTTATGCGAAAAAGATCGAATCATGATCAGGAATATCTCGGGTAAAGGAAATTACTTATGATTGATACAGGACTTAAGGGAAAAACGGTAATCGTGACCGGTGCCAATCATGGGATTGGTGCTGCTATAGCCATCGCTTTTGCCCGTGAAGGGGCCAGGGTCTTAATTACCTTTTTACGACAATCACCGGAGCTGTATGGAGAAACCCAGGCGAATGTGGAGAGCGCAACGACCCCGGGGAGAGCATATTATTGCCGTGAGATCGGACAATCTGCAGATCTGGTAGCGGAAAAGATACAGGCTTTGGGTGGCGAATACATAATATGGGAAGCGGATTTGTCTGATCCTGACATGATTTCAAAGCTGTTTGACCAAGCGGAGAAAAGATGGGGGGCGGTTGATGTCATTGTGAACAATGCCGCATTCGCTGCCCCTGATACCTTTCTGCCCCAACCTGTATTAGACAGAGATCCCGTCTTTTCCGATGAATATTTTCTCAAACCATTGTCCGCCCAGACACATGATGCGCATTTTCATGTCAATAGCAGAGCAGTTGCTCTTATGATGGCGGAATATGCAAAACGCCATATCGAGCGTCATGCTCAGTGGGGCCGGATTATCAATATCACAACGGATGGCGCTCGATGTCATCCTTCTAGCGTTTCTTATGGCGCCAGTAAATTCGCCATTGAAAGCTATACGCGTTCAGCCGCAACCGAACTAGGCCCTTATGGGATAACAGTTAATGTTATTTCACCGGGTGCCGTGCAAACCGGCTGGATTCCAGCCGAATTGGAAAAAGAAATTGCCGCCACATATCCACTCCGGCGAATCGGACAGCCGGAAGACATCGCGAAAGCGGTTACCTTTTTTGCATCAGATCAAGCTGAATGGATCACGGGACAAGTGCTGCAGGTCGGTGGTGGAAATCGCATGTGATAAACATCGGTCATGTCGATTTTACATGAACGCATAACAACCGCATCAACTTGGACTGGCAATTCCGCTGCGCTTCATTACTAGCCGGTTATGCGGAGCGTTATGTGTGTGACCTCAAAAATAAGGTGTTGAAATGAAACATTTTGACATGGGTTCAATTATCGTAATAGCTGCAACGTTTGTTCTTTTTGCCATGGCTCTATTTTTTACTGGGTTCACCCATGATTTATTGTTGGAGGCAGGTGTTTTATTGGTTTCCGTGAAACTTATCATGATGGCATATAAGGCAAGCTTATCATCAAAAAATATTAAACGTGAACTTGAAGAAATAAAAGATCTTCTGAAAAATATCAAGGAAAACACATAACAAATCACTGCACTGGATTTTTACTCCGCTTCGCTACGTAAAAACCAATGAGTTCAGTCGTTATGCATATAAATTGAAAGTAATAGGAGTTTGGCGTATGAGCTTCAACATATATCCAAGAAGCTATGAGGATCAACTTGAGTATAAAGAATGGTTGAGTGAATTGATTGCACTTACAGAACAAGAATTGCCTACGCCAAAACCGAAGAACAAAAGTAAAAAAATAGGAAAAAAGCACATAACCTCACACTCCAGCCGACCGCAAAAAGCTGCGTCGGCTGAGTTTAGCGTTCTGCCCAAAAGATGTTGTATTCTTGACAGCGACCATTACACGTGTTACTACACGTGCTATTTCAGAGGGGGGTGATTATTATGCAAAAAAAACTCACTGTCACCATAAATGAAGAAGTTTACGACGGATTGCATTCGATAATTGGACCAAGGAAAATTAGCCGTTTTATTGAAGAGTTAGTTCGTCCACATGTTCTAAAAAAAGATATGTATGCTGCTTATAAAGAGATGGCTGCCGATCAAATCAGAGAATCCGACGCCATTGAATGGGCTGAAGGTACTATTGGAGATATAAATGATGAAAAGGGGTGATGTTTGGTGGGTTAATTTCGAGCCTTCTATCGGTGGTGAAATCCGCAAACAAAGACCTGCCATCATCGTCAGCAATGATGCTGCAAATTATTATCTGAACAGAGTCCAGGTTGTGCCTATAACGAGTAATATTGATAAGTTTTATCCAAGTGAGGCCTATGTA
>JAABQB010000025.1:40479-40776 GCA_011391695.1 Desulfobacteraceae bacterium
TACCCAAGTGAGGCCTATGTAACCTTTAATGGTAAAAAGTCGAGGGCGATGGCTGATCAGGTTACCACTGTAAGTAAAAAGCGCCTTATCAATTCAGCAGGCACTATTTCTGCTACTGAAATGGAAGGGCTCAACAAAGCCATTGCTACCCAACTAGACCTTTAAGGCAAAACAAGTCATTCAAGATTGACGGGCAGGGTCGGGCGGGTTTTCCATTTTACCTTTTCGCTGGTTCCGGTAAGCCCTTGGTATCTTCACTGCCACACCCCACGCCCGCAACTTAATTTGACGTTACGC
>JAABQB010000026.1 GCA_011391695.1 Desulfobacteraceae bacterium
TGCCGGCCGACCTCGACCAGTTTCGGGGAAATAATTCACATGGAACAGTCGTTGGTTGGAAACGTCTTGTCAAGCTGGGCCATGGCGCCGCCGATGGCCGGGCTTTCTTCAACAAGGTAAACATAGTATCCGGCCTCAGCCAGATCCAGAGCCGACTGCATACCCGTGATACCACCGCCCACAACCAAAACAGATCCTACCGTATTCTTGTTGTTCATATTCCTCTTCCTGTTTTTCTCGATAATTTAAGGGTTTTCAACAACGCAAAGAATCCATAATATGATGGATCTCTTCACGGCAAATTCACCCTTCAACGATGTCATGATGTTGCCGGAAAAAAATTCCGAAGCAACATTATTGTCTGAATTTTGACCTTTGCCAAATAATACAATATGTGTCAAGGAAATTATCATCATAAGACAGAATAATCAGGCTTGCGCCCGCCGGATATTTTGTCCGAAGCTGTTTATCTTTAATGCATTCGTAAAAAGTCCATCAACAGGCCGAGGGCGGGCTGACCCGGTTTTGTTCCTTTCTGGGCTACCTATACTCACTCAATTAATAACAAAAAAGCGTCCTTCGCATAAAACAAAACTTCGACCCGCCAAACATAATATTCAAATGCTTTCAAGTGATATTTTGTCTTTTATCAGTTGGTTATTGACTTTGCCTTTAATATTCTATAAAATTTTTGAAAATTGGGTATTATCCGACGCTGGCATCAGGGAATGCGCTTGCCGTTTCCTTTCAACAGCCGCAGCAAAATTCATAATATTTTCAAGGAATAGAAGAATGTTTAAAATGAGTAGGCTCTTTACTTCTTATCTCTTCATTCTCCTCATGGTTTTTATCTTCTGTTTTCCGGCAGCAGCCGGCATCTCTACCGGCTCTGCTTCTCCGAAAGAAATTACGGTCGTTTCAGACGACAATTACCCTCCTTATATTTTTCGTGATGAGAATAGTCGCCTTCAGGGAATTCTTGTTGACGAATGGCGACTCTGGGAAGAAAAAACTGGGATCAAAGTTGACCTGCGCGGAATGGACTGGGATAAGGCCCAAAAGATGATGGCCGAAGGAGGCGCCCAGGTGATAGATACCATCTTCTTTACGGAAGAAAGGGCTAAAAAACTCGCCTTCACCGCCCCGTATGCTTCAATTGAAGTTCCTATATTTTTCCACAAGGATATCAGCGGAATAAAGGATGTAAAATCTCTGCGCGGCTTCACGATAGCTGTAAAGGCGGGCGACGCCTGCATTGATTTTCTGAAGAAAAACGGCATCAGTACATTACAGGAATTCCCAAGTTACGAAAGCATCATCCGGTCGGCTATGGAACAGAAGGTCAAGGTATTCTGCATTGATGCCCCCCCTGCTCTGTACTATCTTAATAAAATGAACATTGCAAAGGACTACCGGCGTACCGATCCACTGTACACCGGTCAGTTTCACAGGGCTGTTCAAATAGAGAAAAAGGATCTTTTATCCACAGTCGAGAGTGGGTTTGCCGGAATTTCTCAAAAAGAATACGAAGAGATCAATAAAAGATGGCTCGGCGCCCCAATTCCAGTGACTCATTATCTGGCATATGTCTTTTATCTGATGGGGGGTTTTGTTCTTTTGGGTGGTATCCTGCTGCTCTGGAACTATACTCTCCGCCGGAAAGTGACCCGGAAAACGTTACAACTGAAAGAATCAATAGACGCTCTGCAAAAGAGCGAGGAAAAATATCGCCTTGTGGTTGAAAATGCTGATGAAGCAATCCTGATTGCCCAGGACGGTTTTTTAAAATATGTCAATCCCACGACCCTGAAAATCCTCGGATACTCTGAAGATCTCCTTACTTCAAGACCTTTCATTGAGATCGTTCATCCTGAAGACAGAGAAAAGCTTTATGAGGCCCACATCAGGAGGATGAAAGGTGAAGAGACACGTCCGGTTCTGCAATTCAGAGTTATCTCACAGAATGGGACATTCAGATTGGCGGCTTCGCATGCAATAATGATCTCATGGGAGGGAAAGCCCGCTACTTTAAATTATTTAACAGATATCACCGACCGAAAGAAGGCCGACGAGGAACGACAAAAGGGCTTTGAGAGTCTGAGGAAGGCCCTTGGAGCAACCATCCAGGCTATCGCGGTTACTGTCGAAACAAGGGATCCCTACACGGCGGGTCACCAGAGGAGAGTGGCTGATCTTTCCCGCGCCATTGCAAATGAAATGGGGCTTGAAAGTGATCAGACAGAAGGAATCCGCATGGCAGGCGTGATTCATGATCTTGGAAAGATAGCAATTCCTGCCGAGATTTTAAGCAAGCCTTCGAAGTTGAGCGAAATTGAATACAGGCTGATACAAAACCATTCGAGAGCCGGTTATGATATTCTGAAAGATATTGAATTCCCCTGGCCTGTTGCCCGGATTGTTCTACAGCATCATGAAAGAATTGATGGCTCAGGATACCCGGGAGGGCTTAAGGGAGATGAGATCCTCATAGAGGCCCGGATAATATCTGTTGCCGATGTTGTTGAAGCCATAGCTTCTTACCGGCCATACCGGCCTGGTCTCGGCATGGAAAAAGCTCTCGGGGAAATAACTCGAAACAAAGGTGTTTTATATGATCCTGGCGTCGTTGACGCCTGCCTGAAACTTTTTTATGAACAGAAGTATAAGATGATAGACTGATTATATGCGCTTTCAATAGATTCGATAAAACGCGGCTCCAGTTGATTCTCTTTCCTGTAAAATTTGGAGTGGCCCGCTTATGTCATTATACATTCAGGCTATAAACACAGCGGGTTAAAATTAACTTTCATTGTTCCGGGAGATACAATATGATTTCTGAAAGACTCCGCGTAGCTTCAGGAGTAAGCCAGCTTGACAGGCTCCTTGACGGGCTCTATATCGGTGACAATGTAGTATGGCATGACGATGCGGGAAGTCTCGCTTCCCCTTTCTGTCTGAATTTCATCCGGGCATCTCAATCGCAAAAAAAGCCGCTTATTTATGTGAGCTTCGACAGGTCCCCGCGGAACCTGCTTGAAAAACTGGGCTGTCTTGCAGATAACCCGCTGCTTATCATTCTCGATTGCTTTACATACGGCAAGGGCTCCGGATCCAGAATATTCCTCGATTTTTACAGCGGCGGAAACAGCGACTCCAAATGCAGGATTTTACCGGTAAAAGATCCCCGCAGCATACAAAACGTCTCGGACTCCATTTATGGAATCCATGAAAAGCTCGAAGGGGATGTCCGGTTTGTTTTTGAAAGTATCACAGGCATGCAGGAATTATGGAACGGGGAAGAGCATATTATAAATTTTTATTCGCATTCCTGCCCCCGCCTCTATGAGCTTAACACGATTGCTTACTGGATAATCGAGAAGAAAGCCCATACACAGAGGCTCAGAGCCCAGATAAACCAGATAGCGCAGGTTGCAATCGATTTATCGGTAAAGAGGGGGAAGACCGCCCTAACCGTTATAAAAGCTGAAAAACGAACCCTTGACACTCTGAACAAGCCCTATATCTACTGGGCGAAAGATCTCAGCATAGCATTTGAATTCGACAAGCAGGCAAAAAGCGGAATCGATATCGGAACACGCATCAAAGAGCTCAGGACCAGATATGGCCTTTCCCAGACGAAACTGGCAAAGCTTGTAGGAGTGACTCCCAGCAATATATCGCAGGTGGAAAGCAACCTTATATATCCTTCCCTTCCTGCTCTTATGAAAATAGCCGAGGTTCTTTCGATAGATGTAAGTTCATTCTTCAGTGAATCGGCTGGCACTTCGAACAAGGTCGTTTTCCCATTTTCCGGAGCTATTAACATCCAGTTCCCCTTCCTGCCGAAAGGTAGCATAACAGGGAAAATGCTCACTCCAGTCGATTTCGAACCCAAGGTCGAATCATTTATCATAGAGATACCGCCGGGGAAAAAAATCCCGGCTCATTTTTTTGTCCATAAGGGCGAGGAATTCGGTTATCTGATAAGAGGAAAACTTCAGATGAAGATGGATAAAACCGTTTATACTCTTAATCCCGGCGATGTGGTCTATCTTGTATCCGGACTTCCGTCGGAGTGGAAAAATACCGGGACTGATACCGCAAGACTTCTATGGGCCAAGATACATTAAATACAGGGCTCCGGATTCTTAACAGGAGCCTGAGCATTTTTTCTCAATCATATCTTGCTCTGGTCTCTTCATCAGCCATCGTCGGCGCGACAAGTGGGTTCCATCTTGAGTCTTCCCAGGTCCCGAGGGAAGTATGCATATCGAGATACTTTTTCGGTATAGGGTGTGTGCCTACAACGACTTTGACACCATAGCGTTTTTCAAGAAAGGCTTTGAATGTATCGATATGGGGACAGGGGGGATATCCAACCACCAAACCGGTAGCCAAATGAATAACCTGTGCGCCATTCTTTACCATCTCTTCTCCCGCATATTCTATGTTGCCACCCGGACAACCATCGCATGTTGTAAAACCGACCAACTCAACTTCGGTGTCCGAATATATGCTGAAAGCTCCTTCCCTGTTTCTCATTGCTCTGAGACACTTCCCGCCCGCACATCGGCGGTAGCGATCGCAGATAATTATACCCACTTTCGTTATTGAATTCATTTCAACTCCTTTCAATTCGTATCAGGATGATGGCATATTCAAGTTTTACTATGCCGAGAAGGCTCCCGGCATGATATTCATACATAACCACTATTCGCCCGGAATTCTGAGGCATTGTTCAAGTGCAATCGGAGTCATACCGCGTGAAGGTTAACCCCCATCTTGGCGAACAGCAGGTCAAGATCCTCCATGGCCTTTCCCTGGTGCTCTTTTACCGCCTCCTGGAACCTGTACCAGTGCGTTTCTTCTATATCTATTCCTTCTTTCCAGTAAAGCTTGTCGCACAACCTTATTAACATGGGAGGCAAACTGTTTTCGGAAGCCTTTAAGCCCATCACTTTTGTATCGATTGCCTCTTTAAACCATTCGGATTCGTCAAAATCGCCCAGCCACGGCGCCAGTTTCCTGTATCGGACAAGGCGGTCTTCACGATGATAGTTCCAGTATCCGGAAAATGATTCGCCCATGGCCAGGATCAATTGACCGGATACTCTCTTCCAGGACGCATTCACTTTTACGCCTCTTTGCTTATTATAATATTTATACTTGCCATACATTTTTTTTGCAGCCGCAAGAAATCGGTCGGTATTGTCAATTTGATCATTAACCAGTCGTGTGTCTTCCCACCGGTATGCCGGCCAGTCGGGATAATGCTCGGCGTTGGCATGCCCGATATCTGGCTGCACATTCAGCGAGATTTCGTTAAAGTTATCATGCCATCCCACGAAATTCTGATGAGCCCATGTGTCGGCATACGCATGTGTTGCTATCCCTATGCGGTAGAGCCGCGTATCTTCAGAAGACTTGAAGGCCAGGTTAAACAACTTGTCTGCGATTTCATTGCCGGGTGTTGTATTTAATAAATGCATCTTGCCATCACGTCGGCAGGCGCTTTTGCTCATCGGTTCACCGGGTACAAAGTGAAATACAGGATATATCCGCATCAATGTTTGTTTCGGTTTCAGAATGTTCATCGTCTGGGAAATATAGTTTTTATACTCGTTGCCGCTTGAACGGTCCTCGATTCTCAGGCACACGTCGTTCTCATCCACGTATTCCGACGCCGTTGCAATGGTCCTGGCTTCGTCATCACTGAAGCCGGCCGCCTTTGCGATGATTCCCGTCATGTAATAATGAAACTCTGTATCCATATCCGTTTTCTCCTTGATGATTCTTTTTTAATTTTGCGGCTACGCACGCCGGGAATCGATTCGAGTTGGCTGTCTCACCTGTATTGGAGATGTCTTCATTATTAGCTCTTCTCCCAATGCTTTTAACCGTTTTTGATCCCATATTTTCTCCCGATATCTCTCCCTTAATTTTAACCCTGTAAGTCAGCTCTATAGATCCGCAAGAGAATATGTCCTTCAAAAACAGTCAATATCTCAATCCGTTATTCATTTAATTTGATGGCATCGAGAAAGCGATCACCATATCTCTGGAGCTTTTGTTCCCCTACCCCGGTCACTTGAAGCATCGCCGTCCGACTAGTCGGCTTGAGAATTGCCATCTCCTTTAGAGTCTTATCATGGAATACTACATACGGCGGCAGTTCAAGCTGTCTGGCAATCTCAAGTCGCAGAAGCCGCAGCTTTTCAAAGAGCTTCTTCACCTCCTCATCTTCTAACTCCAATACCTTACTGGAAGAAGGCTTGACGGATCTTTTCAACTTGACCGGATGAGGGTCTTTTCGGAGCTGCACCTGCTGCGTTCCTTTGAGCACCGGCCGGCTCTTTTCAGTAAGGCGGAAACCGGATATTTTCCCTATGTCCACTGTCAGGAAACCGCCGGCCAAAAGCTGGCGAAACACGGAGAGCCATTCTGCCTGGGACAAATCATCTCCGACCCCGAATGTTTTGAGCTGATCGTGTTTCAACTGCAAAACACGTTCCGTTCGGTTTCCGATCAGTACATCCGTCAGGTGCGCTGCTCCAAAACGCTGGCCGGTCCGGTAAACGCAGGAGAGGGCCTTCTGGGCCGCTATCGAGCCATCCCAGGTTTCTATCTCCTGACGGCAGGCATCACAATTACCGCAGACATCCGGATATGCCTCTCCAAAATATCCGAGCAGGGCCTGGCGTCGACATGCCGATGATTCACAATAACCGAGCAGCACCTCCAGTTTCTGCTGCTGAATCCGCTTGAAAGCTGCACCCCCGTCTGAAGTTTCAAGAAGCCGCCGCATAGCCACCACATCTGCCAGGGAATAGACCATCCAGGCATCCGCAGGATGTCCGTCCCTGCCCGCTCTTCCGGTTTCCTGATAGTATGCCTCCATGCTTGAAGGCAGATCCAGGTGCGCAACGAAGCGAACATCGGGCTTGTCAATACCCATGCCGAACGCTATGGTTGCGACCACGACAATATCATCTTCCCTGAGAAACCTGCGCTGATGGGACTGCCGGGTCTGTGCATCCATCCCTGCATGGTATGGCAGTGCCTTCACCCCATTCTCCTGAAGCCACCAGGCCGTTTCATCCGCACGCTTCCGGGTACGGGTGTAAACGATGCCGGCTTCTGAAAAGTGATCGTTCCGGATAAATTCGAGCAGCTGTTTCTTCCCGTTGACTTTCAGTTTGACCTGGTAGTTAATGTTGGGCCGGTCAAAACTTGAGACAAACTGTGACGCATCGGTCAAACCCAGTTTTTCAACGATCTCCCTGCGTGTAATTGAATCGGCAGTTGCCGTGAGAGCAATTCGCGGCACGCCTGGAAATCTATCAGTCACCTCCACCAGCCTGAGATATTCCGGCCTGAAATCATGGCCCCACTGGGACACACAGTGGGCCTCGTCGATGGCAAACAGGGCGATTGGGATTTTCATCAGAAAATTATGGAACCGTTCCATTAAAAGCCGTTCAGGAGCGACGTAAAGGATGTCACACTGCCCGTTCAGCACCTGGAGTTCGATCCGTTTTGACTCATCAGGTGATTGACTGGAGTTTAAGAATGCCGCCCTGACGCCGTTTTGCCTAAGCGCTTCAACCTGGTTCTGCATCAGGGCGATAAGAGGTGACACTACCAGGCCGACGCCGTTTAAGATAATCGATGGGATCTGGTAGCAGATCGATTTTCCGCTTCCGGTGGGCATCAAGACGAAAGCATCCCTGCCGTCGAGAACGGTTTGAATGATCTCCTGCTGATTTTCCCTGAAGCCGTCGAACCCGAAAACCTTTTTCAATACCTCAAGCGGTGTCTTGCGCATCATCTCAACTTCTTTTTTTAATCCCGTTTGCAGCCATAAGCCTTTCCAGCATATCGTAGGGTTGCGCGCCGACCAGCTTCTCATTTTTTATAACAAAAGTCGGAACGGCTGTAATATCCTTTTCACGGGAAAGAGCCCAGTCCGCATCTACCGCAGCCTTAAAAGCTCTTGTTGAAAGAACTGACGCGGCTTCTTCACGGGGAAGGCCGGCGGATTCCGTCAAATCCAAGAGTACAGGTATTTTTGCGATGTTCTTCCCGTCTGCAAAGTAGGCTCTGAATGCTGCGTTATGGAATGCATCCCCCTTATTTTTTGATTCAGCCCATAGTCCCAGCTCCTGCGACAATCGGCTATTATAGGTTCTTTCCCGTTCTCCGAATGGCAGTCCCAGGTCATCGGCTGTTTTATGCAGCTTCCTCATCATTTTCTTGACATCTATCGGATAATTGGCAAACAACTGCTCAAGCAGAAGGCCTTCTTCCGGTGTATCGGGGTGAAGAGGAAAGGCCCGCCAACGGATGGTTATTTCATATTCTTTTTTAAGTTGTTCAATACGCCCGGTAATGAAATAACACCAGGGTCAGATATAATCTGAAAATATTTCGAGCGTTGAAAGCAAGGTCATCTTTTCTAATCCTTTTCGTCCATATTGCCGGCTGTTTGCTGTTTTAATTGTAACCGTGGGTGTGTCACCAGCCATCCAGATCATCTTTTGGGGACAATTTCGACCCAGTAATCGTCCGGATCATTGATAAAGTAGATTCCCATGGCTTTGTTTTCATAACAGATACAACCCATTTTTTCATGCAGGGCATGGGCGCCCGCAAAATCGTCAACCATAAAGGCCAGATGGAATTCATTATCACCCAGATTGTAAGGTTCCTGCCGGTCTCTGAGCCAGGTCAATTCGAGCTGGTGCGGCATCTGGCCATCGCTCAAGAAAACAAGGATGAAACTCCCGTCAGCTGATTCACGCCTTCTGACTTCAGTAAGTTGCAGCGCCTTTTTGTAGAAATCGAGGCTTTTTTCCAGATTCAATACGTTAAAGTTGTTGTGTGCAAAATTAAATTTCATAAACGGATTTCCTTCCCGGGATTACCGGCGGCTATGGGGATTTTTTGATGATCTCTTCATGTCCTGATTTATCGCATTAATCGGCCTGCATGTCAATTTCAGGCAGGCAGAGGCATCCTCCATCCGGTTGATTCTCTTAATTGCTGGAGAAATCCCTGCCGGGCATGTTCCGCACGAACATACGGTATTCGCCCCATTTTAATACTACAGTGGAGAAAACCAGCCCTTGTAACGGCCGTCGGAAAAATTGAAAATGCCATTCATCAATTCCATGAGCTGCCGGGTGACAGGTCCCGGAACTTCAAGTGTCCGGGCCTCAAAGCGAGCCACCGGAAGGATTTTGACGCCCGTATTGCATACAAATATTTCATCGGCTGTGAAGAGTTCTTCAGGCAGAACCGGATCTTCGGAAGTGCGGATGCCGATTGCGGGCGCGGCCTGCAGGATGGAAAGCCTTGTAATACCGGAGAGTATCCTGCCCAGAGGCGGTGTCTTGAGGACACCGTCTTTCACCAGGAAGACCGACTCGACCGACCCTTCGGCGAGAAAACCGTCCGTCCCCACCAGAAATCCCACATTAAAGCCCCGGAGATTGGCATCCTTACGCGCCAGATATCCATTCAGGTAGTTGGCGCAGGCCTTGGCCTCAATTGGCACCGTATCGGGATGTAGCTTCCGCCATTTGGAGATGCAGGCTGCAACAGGCGTTTCATTATCGAGATCCAGTTCCTCACTGGCGGGAACAGCAAAAACAGCTACATCCAGTTTGGAGTTCAGAACAAGTTGGATAATCGCCTCTTCCCCCCAATAGGCCAATATTTTTACCAGGCCGCGCCCTATCTTGTTGACCCTTACCGTTTCTGCTACGGCATCCGCGATCTGCCGGGTTGAGTAACCTGTTTGCATTCCCAGCAGTTCGGCGCTTTTCATCAGCCGGTTTAGGTGCTGGTCCATTCTGAAAGCAACTGTGCCGGTGGGGCCTTCATGGGTGCCGAAGATCTCAAATATGGCAGAACCCCTGCTGAATCCGTGTGAAAGAATAGGCACCTTCGCTTCATTCCAGGGAATCATCCTGCCGTTCAGCCAGACACTTAAATGATCGTACATTTGGACCCCTTCCTATTCCCAAGAAGCTTCTTGATGCGAAATAACACCATATTAGGGACGTTCATCAATATATAAGTTGTTTATATTTCAAGATTCAACTCCAACTCTTCTGCCTGTATACGGCCTCGTCCGGCGGCCATGCTCACAGCCGATTGAGTTATATTCAATAACCCGGCCAGCTCCCGCTGCTTTACATTCAGGTGTTCTGTGGCCCAGTAACAGAGCAGATCCCGTGCACTGGATATACTGCGCTTTCTCCCGGAACGGATAATCTCATCGGATGTTATACCTGTAACCCCGGCCACCCTTTCAATCAAATCCTTTAAATCATATCCCTTGGCTTTAAGATTATATTTGCGGGCCATTGACTCATTCGCCTGCGATAAAACAGACATCACAAAGTCACCGTCTCCCAATATTCTTTCATCACCTTTCTGATAATCTCCGCTTCTTCTGAGAGCCTTAACGCCTGTCCATCCTCCCTGACTTCGTAAAAGACCTCCTCCTGCTAACTCGGGTCGCCTGCCCTGATCAGCAGCTTTCCGGACAAATTCAGAATAACCTCTCCTGCCTGATCTTGTATCCTTGCCAAACAGGTTCAATACGTATTCCGTATCCTGCCAGTTATTTTTAAAATATCCCAGTATGACCCCGTGGCCGCAATAATAATAGCGGCCCAATGACCTGTAATCCGGAACCATACCCGCACGCAGCGGATTCAGATGAATATAGCGCACCAGTTCTTTTAAATAGAGATCTTCCTGACACAGAATCGATTTATACCTGTTCTGAAACAGATGTCCGAAGCGTTTGTGCTTTCGGTTGAAGTTGACCGCGTAGCCGGTAAGTAGCCTGCGCATGACGACAGAAACGGGTGTATTCCCGGTACGAAGCAGCAGATGAAAATGATTCGACATCAGTGCCCATGCATAACAGGCTGTTTTTGTTCTTGTTAATACGGCATCTAACCTGTTTAAAAAGCTTTTGTAATCCGCATCGTCAAAAAATATATCGGCTTTGTTTATTCCCCGCGCGATCACATGGTGAACAGCGCCTGCGGCATCTATCCTGGATTTTCTCGGCATATTCTCCTCCTATCAACCTTCAATCCCGCTGTCAACTTATATATTGATGAACGTCCCCTATTTGTTTGCGTCCCCTATTTGTTTGGATGTTCATGAGAATAGTATCGGCTATTTTGAATGCTCCCTGTGGGACCTTTGTATAACACCCTCTTTTGTCCGATTACTGCGTCAGGCTCAAATTTAAATCCTCGAAATACTCCCATAATGTATTCCTGTGGTTAAAATTTTCGCCTTCTTTATACTTGGTCAAAATAGAATATTCTTCAAAGGTACTGTCAATAATTATGTGTGAAATTATCTTCTGCCATATTTCAAAGGTCTCAGCCTAACAATTACATCCATGCAAATCGTCGTAAATCGTCAAACAGGACGCTTGAAACATCTTGATGGGACTCTCAAACTGCGTGCTTAATATCAATATTATAAAAAGTTTGTCAATGAATTTACATGGAGTTATTAAATAGCAGGAGTCGAGGGGTTGTGGGTTCGAGTAGTGGTAAGGGAAAAGGCGGAAGTCGTGAGGCGTAAGAATGAAAACAAAAATCAGACGGCTTTGAAAATCAAACTACAGCAGAAGCCTTCTTATTATCTTCCCCGGGAGGGTCTCAACCGCCGAAAGCGCTCCTTCGGGGCAGACCTCGATACAGCAGTAGCATCTGATACATATGTCGTAATCAAAAGATACTTTCTCCTTATCGTGCGAAATTGCTTTTGCAGGGCAGTATTTCCAGCATTCTTCGCACAATTTGCATAAATTTTTATCTGCTGCCGGCCTTTGAACAAGATGCTTGCGAAGAATCCTGTGTACCGGTTTCGGCCCGAAAGTCAGCGGATCCTGGATTGGAAAAACAAAATTGTTTATTTTTTCATAATCGCCGGTGAGATCAACATCATAACCGGTTAATCCGAGCGCTTTTGCCGCCTTGTTCGTGGGAAGCCTGTCCGGGTCAACCCCCAGCATCCTGCATATCGCAACATCAACGGCAAAAGCGCTGCTTCCCCCGGCGAGCACGCCGATCTTTCGCGGAGTGCCACCCTTGCCTGGCCCCTGCCCTTCCATTCCGAGGATGCCGTCAACAATCGTTACCTGAGGGCTGACCGCCCTGTGGATACTTACAAGAAGCCTTGCGAACATCTCCCTGTCTATCCCGCTTCTTAAATGCCATTCCGGTTTTTTAAAACCGACTATGCATCCGAAAAGGTTTTTTACCCCGAGGGTGAGAAACATCTGGGCATGGGTTTTGAGTTTCGCAATATTTATGACCGCATCAGCCTCAAGGACATCTTTTGCTATCTCGATAAATCCGAACGGCTCCCCGATATCGATTCTTACAGACGTCTTGAATTCCTTAAATACAACATCGAGCCCGTGAAAGGCCTTCCTGTACCCACCGTCTTTTAATATTTTCGCAAAAAGGCCTATGGCAGGGCTGTCCGATATCGTAACTGTTCCGCCTTTTTCAAGCACATATTCCGCTGCCGCTTTAACCACCAGGGGATGAGTGATAACGGCAGCTTCTGGTTTTGCCGGGAGAAGCAGGTTCGGTTTTATAATAACCCTGGTTCCTTTTCCGATTGAAGCCGTGCCGGCTGAATCTATCATATCAAAGACAAGAGGCTTTAAAATGGTGTAATCATATTCAGCTTTTCTGATATAAACCTTATCCATATCAATCCCCAAAAAATTCCTTTCTTGCGAAAATAGACATTCTTGAATATATGAAACGAATCATAGACCAGATAAAAAGCCAAAAAGCAAGGATGAGGGTTTTTCAGACAGAATTAACAGGATGTACGGGATGTTGCCTGCCCGCCCGAGGCGGGACAGTCAAATAAGCCATCGCCTGCGGCGAGAGAGGGCAATCCGGTTGATCCGTCAAATCCTGTAAATCCTGTCAAATAAATTTTTGATTAAAGAGGAACCTGTTAAATCGTATGAAACAAGCAGAAAAGATCAAAACTCCCAGGCTGGGATATATATATGTAATAATAGCAGCTTTATTTTGGGCCATATCCGGCTCATCTTCAAAGTTTCTGTTCAATTCGGGAGTAACGCCTTTTCAGCTTGTGCAGCTCCGACTGACAATCTCGGCCGGATTGCTTTTCCCGGTGCTTTTGATCTGGCGCCGCGACCTCATGCGGATAAAGAAGGGTGATTTTTTTTACTTCGTATTCCTGGGTGCGGTTGTTATGGCCGCGGTTCAGTTCACATATCTTTTCACAATAAGCAAAATAAACGTTGCTGCAGCCATTCTTCTCCAGTACCTCGCACCTGCCTTTATCGCCATATATTCATTTGTCTTCGCAAAGGAGAAGCCGGGGCTCATAACTATCTTATCGGTTGCAGGCGCCATTACAGGCTGCTACCTCGTAGTCGGAGCCTATAATCTCAATCTCTTCGCATTGAACAGGACAGGAATAATCTCAGGCCTTTTTGCCGCTATCGCCTTTGCATGGTATTCCGTCCAGGGCGAATATGGAATGCGTAAATACGATCCTTTAACCGTGCTTTTTTTCGCTCTGCTCTTTGCCGCGATCACATGGAACATACTTCATCCGCCCCTGGAAGCATTTTTCTATACCCACTCATTGCTTGAATGGAGTTTGATTCTTTATGTCGGAATCTTTGGAACGGTAGTTCCTTTCGGTTTTTATTTCCAGGGAATAAACCTCATCCGTTCCACGAGAGCCAGCATAACCGGGACCCTTGAACCGATAACAGCAGCCGCCATTTCGTACTTTTTTTTAAATGAAATTCTCGAACCATTGCAAATGGCGGGTGGCATTATGGTTATTGCATCAATAATTCTGCTGCAATTCAAAGTTGGATATGATGATAAAACCCCTGACCTTGTACGCGCCCAAAACCGTGAAAAACAGGACTCCTGAAAGATCTCTTTCAAAACGGATCAAACGGCATGTAAACGGACGTGAAAGAGCTTTTTTTGCCGCCACATCTCCGGGATTCGAACCTCTTTGCCTTGATGAGTTAAAAGCCATCGCACATACCGGCAAATCTTTCATGGAAGAAGAAGGCGGGGTATTATTTACAGGTCGCATAACGGACTGTTATGCCGCGAACCTATGTCTTCGCACGGCAAACAGAGTCCTGATGCGAATCGGAGAATTCAAAGCTACAAACTTTATGCAGCTTGAAAAAAGGCTTTCTGATTTTCCCTGGGAGCTTTATCTTGCGGCAGATTCCCGGCCTGAAATCAACTCCGCAACAAAACATTCGAGGCTCTATCATAAAGAAGCAATTGCGGAAATATTCGCCTCAAGCATCGGGGAAAGCCTGGCATCAAAAGGCTTTGCACAAGCCGCGCTGGATTCTTCAATACCTCAACAGGTCTTCGTCCGGGCAGTCAACGACAGGTTTACAATCTCTCTTGACAGCAGTGGAGAGCTCCTCTACAGACGTGGAATAAAAAAACACAGGGCAAAGGCTCCGCTAAGAGAAACAACCGCCGCCGCCATACTCAGGATCTCCGGATACGACGGCACCGAACCGTTGATAGATCCCATGTGCGGGTCAGGCACTTTTTCCCTCGAAGCCGCCATGATTTCTCAAAACATCCCGTCAGGCCTGTTCCGTAACTTTGCCTTCATGAACTGGCCGTGCTTTGAACCCCGAAGATGGGCATATATAAAACGAAAAGCTGAATCAGGCATAAAACCGGCCTCTTCACCCCGTATTTTTGCATCCGACATCGACTCCATGGCATGCAATTCACTTATATCCTGCATCAACAAATATGATTTTTTCAAAACGGTGGGGGTGGAGAAAAAAGATTTTTTCAATCTCTCGCCTTACTCTTTGACAAAAGATAAAGGACTCGTGGTTATCAATCCGCCATATGGTCACAGGATGGGAAGCAGGTCTGAAAGCGTTAAACTGTTTCTCGCCGTATGCGAAAAGCTTAAAAAGGATTATTCGGGCTGGAAAGTCGCCCTGATAGCCCCGGATATTTCACTTCTGAACTCACTTCCTTTTTCCCTGAAAGCTCAAACACTTTACCACGGCGGCATGAAAATATTCCTGCTTTATGGAAAAATAAATTGAGAAGGATTCGAGGGAAAGTTCGTGAATCGTGGATGGTGAATCGTTAATCGAAGAACGAACACCGAATCACTAACGACGATCAACGAGCCAGAAACTCCTTCTTGCTTTCACCTCACGCCTCATGCCTATTGCCTATTATATTCCATCTTCAGCCTTTTTTCTATATCAACCGGCGCGGGAATAAGTTTCTGCTCAAGCATTATGCTTTCCGTCTGTTTCCAGGCTGCGACATCTATTGCGCCAAAGACGGTCTTTTCCGACGGTTTCATGAACTGCCTTGTTATATCAAGCTGTCTGCGAATAACATCGGGAGAGGTGTCCTTATCGAATTTTTGAATAGTCTCAACCGTTTTG
This sequence comes from Desulfobacteraceae bacterium, assembly GCA_011391695.1. Classification (GTDB taxonomy): domain Bacteria; phylum Desulfobacterota; class Desulfobacteria; order Desulfobacterales; family RPRI01; genus RPRI01. The sequence continues at coordinate 15,509 of JAABQB010000026.1, forward strand.
TCTGAATTATCAGGTTTCAAAGCTTCATTCCATGCTTTCAGAAGGGCTGAAATAAATTTTTTAACAGTTTCGGGATGCTCTTTGATCATGATTTCGGTTGTTATAACCGAATTTGCAACGAATCGTATGCCGGAAGTGTCAGGATCAAAAAAAGCCGCGGACTCGCCGGCCTTTTTAAGCTTATCCCCTATTATGATACCCTGGGCATTTCTGTAAACAGGCCAGAGAGCGACCTTGCGCTCATAAAAAGGAGTATAATCGTATCTTACACTGAAAAAATTTACTTCATTTTCCTTTATACCGTATTTCGCAAGAAGCGCCCTCATGATCGTTTCATCATTTCCGCCGAATGTTATTCCAACAACCTTTCCCTTCATATCCTCCGGCCTCTCGATCTTGTTTTCATCCGGCCTGTATATCCACTGAAGGGGATTAGCCTGGAAAAGCTGCGCCAGCACCACAACTGGGGATCCTTTTGAAACGGCTCTTATAACCTGGTCCGCGGAAGCGACACCGAACTGGGCATGCCCCATCTCAAGCTCTTTTATGGCATCACGCTCCGGCCCACCCTCTTTTACTTCCACTTCGAGCCCCTCTTTCTTAAAATATCCGTTCGCATCGGCATATATATCTCCTGCAACACTGGCATTAAAGAGCCACTTGAGACGGTATGAAACCTTTGTCACTTCCTCGTGCTTTTTCCCGCAACCTGAAAAAGCCGGGAAAAGCATAATCAGCATGAATAAAGCTACTGTCACATTATTTTTTATGTTCACCTTCTACTCCTGATCCGAACTTCGAATTTCGCCTTACGCCTCCTTCTCCCCCCAGCTCCTGCTCACAATATTGCCGAGCAATTCCAGAACTGCCAGGTAAAGCGATGTGAAAATTCCTATCAGAAAAAGAGCGACCAGAATCTTTGAAAGGTCGCTCTGATATAGCGCGATTCTTATGCTGTAGCCTATTCCTGCGCTGGCGCCAATAAACTCCGACACTATTGTTCCAACCATCGCAAGGGTCGCGCTTCCGGCAACAACCGTTATCAGTTTGTTCATGTTTTCGAAGGCCCTTATCTTTACCTCGAGCTGCCACCTCATCCTTCCCGAATGGACATAAAAATGCTCTATGTCCGTAACAGGTTCGGAAAGGATTCCAATAAACGACAGGAGAAGTGGAAAATAGCATATCATTGCCGCAATAAGAAGCCTCGAGGAAAGCCCGTCACCAAGGAGGATGAATATCATTGGAGCCACGGCAACAATCGGATATGCCTGTACGTTAAAAGCCGCTGTCCTGATAAGCGATCCCATCCAGTTCGACAGGCGCCCTATTATTCCGACAACTGTTGCCAATGCAATTGAAAGTATATGGCCTACAATGGCCACTGAAAGTGTATTCAATACATCGAGAAGATACCTCGTAAAAACCCTGCGAACGGTTCCGTAAATATCAGGAAGGCCAGGAATAACATAGTCGGAAAGGTTAAAAACTTCTTTTACCGTAAATAAAAAGGCAAGCCCGATAAAATAGACAAGCACAAACTGGTACAGGCGCTTATGAAGCATTTACAATCTCCAGCATGGTCTCTTCAAGATCCTTTTTAACAACCTGTTTTTCCCTTACATCATCCTGTCCATGTACCATGAAAGCCTGTGGTATCTTAAGAAAATTTCTTAACACAAGAATATCCCTGCAGAACCTGGACACTTCCGCAACACTGTGGGAGATATATAGAAAGCTTTTTTCCGGAAACATCTCTTTTATCTTAAAGATGATCTGCTCCCGCGTAGCTTCATCAACATTGGCAAGGCTTTCATCCATAATCAAAAGATCAAAATCCTGCAAAAGATATCTTGCCAGGTTCACCCTGTTCTGCTGTCCGAGGGATAGCCTCGAAAAGCCTGAATCCATGCAGGCTGAAAGTCCGAAAGAGTCAACGATCTCATTGATTCTGCTTTTATTCGCTTCGGGCGTAACCTTCTCGATGTGCTCACCTACACCCGACCAGCCGGGAAGCCTCTCAAGATTGTATGAGTAAAAAATTTTTTTGGGTTCCCTGATCTCTATTTCGCCGAAAAATCCGTTTAACTGACCTGCAATCATGCGTGCAAAGGTTGATTTCCCCACTCCCGACTGGCCGAATAGTGCATGAAATCCGGGCTCCCCGATGCGGCAGCTCAGATTATTGAAAACCGGATTCTGCGCCCCGGAATATTTATAATTTATATTTCTGCATTCGATCGGCATAATTATTTTATTTCGGATTTGTTCAAACTTATGTTACGTTATATCCAAAAGAATATGTTCAGTCAACTTAAGCAAAAATAAAGCAAAAATAAAATTATGATTCAGTTCAAAAAAAACACCGATTTAAAAATTATATGGGCTCTGACGCTTGTCCATTTCACGGGCGATTTTTACCACTCATTCATAAGCCCCCTGCTTCCGGTTCTTATTCAGAAATACTCCCTTACACTCACACAGGCAGGCTTCATTGCCGGAATAAGCCGTTTCCTCGCTTTTGTTGTGCAGCCTCCGATAGGATATCTTGCCGATCGCTATAAAACTCGCGCTTTTGTACTGGGGGGGCCTTTGATTGTTATTGTTGCAACATCATTTGTTGGAATTGCACCTTCATATGTGATTCTACTTCTCCTTGTTTCGGCCAGTTCGATTGGTTCATCCATATTCCATCCGACCACTGCCGGCATGATTTCATCATACTCGGGACGCAATTTCACCTTTTCCATGTCGATATTCAACATGGGTGGAACCTTTGCATTCGGGGTGGGACCGCTTTTCATTACATGGCTGGTGGCAGGATACGGTCTTGAAGCAACACCTTATACTGTTTTTTTCGGCCTGGCTGTCATGTATTACCTATATAAAATCGTTCCAATGCCGGTTGGAGAAGGACTCAGCGACCTTGGTCTTATCGGTTCGATAAAAGAAATTTTCGGGCCGGTATGGAAATCGATATTTCTCATATGGGTTGTCATGGTTCTCCGGGCTTTTGTCGGCCAGTCTTTTTTGACTTTCTTCCCGGTTTTATACAGCTGGGAAGGGCATTCTCTTATGTCGGTCGGTTCACTTGTGGCAATCTTTACAGTAGCCGGCTCGGTGAGCGGACTCATTGCAGGACACATGGCCGACAGAATGGGATTTAAGCCTGTTTTTTACATAACACATTTTTTAACTCCGCCGTGCATGCTTCTTCTTCTCTATCTTCCGGGAAACTGGGTTTATCTCGGAGCAATGCTGGCAGGTTTTTTCATACTGGCAACCCTTCCTCTCGGGGTTACAATGGCACAGAAACTCGCCCCCGGAGGAAAATCGATGGCGTCTAGTCTCATGATGGGACTTGCATGGGGAACAGGCGGCATACTTACCCCGGTAACAGGGAAACTCTGCGATATTTTCACAATAAAGCCGGTCTTAAGCGTTATTGCGTTCATACCGTTTATTACTCTGTGGCTTATAAGTCTGATTCCGAAAGAGGTAAGCCAGGCAGATTAAGCTCAAATTTTTGCGCCGTAACAGGCTTTCCCCAGTGGGCATCTTCCCATTCTTGGCATAAAACGAACCCGAAAGATTCATATAGATGTTTTGCAGGATCAAGCCCGGCAAAAGTTGTTAAATATATTTTACTGTGGTTTGCAATTTTGCAGAATAAAATAGCTTCACGCATCAACATTCTACCGATTCCACACCCGTGCATCTCCGGATCGACTATGAACCAGCGGAGTCGAGCGCCTTTTGTTTTACCCTCGATTCCGTCAATTGATATCGATCCAGCAATCTTTCCATCATATTCGGCAACCCAGAATCCGTCACGCGCCTTATCAAAGCGGCTTAAAAATTCGGAAAGTTCGACAGCTACCTTGGCCTCAAAATAAAGGCCGAATTCCCAGTATCGGCTGTAATAGGTTCCGTGAAGTTCGGCAACCCGGCCTATTGCGCCTGGAATATATCCGTAAAGAATTTTCATATTCTGCATGGCTGCTACTCCAGGTGACGATATAAGCTTCTTATTCCAAATTCTTTATAATTTTTCAGCACTGTCAAGGTGCATGGTCACGGAAAGGGGTCTTCCAAAAAGAAAATCAAGAAGTTCTGAATCAAGCTGTCCTTTTTTCACAATCAGTTCCCGCATGATTTTATCGTATTCAATAATTTCAGCTACTTTTTCGGATAAATTCTCTTTTTTTGTCTTTCCGTGTTCATCGGTAAGTTTTCTTATCTCTTTGTATGAACATCTTTGATCATGCTCAACGATAAGCTCCCAAAGACCTTCGACTGAACTCATGATTTCTTTTCTTGTAAGCAGATTCTTACCAAAAACCCTCTCTATTCCCCTCGTATCCCAGCATTTAAGAATTCTGCACTCAAGGGGTCGGTATTCATAAATTCCGCACTTTTTTTCATCTTCATTATAATAATAGCATGTCCAGGTGCTTCCCTGTCCCCTGATTTTTATTATATCAGCAGAGGCATAAACAATCTTTTCGCTTATGTTGTCCCGAACCGGCTCTCCTTTTCTGATTGTGTACAGATGTTTGGCCGGTATATGACCGTCTTCTATAATTCCCTTGTCTTCAAAATGAAATGACGGACCTCCCTTCCTGCAGCATGTCCCGCATCTTTTACATTCTTTTGAGTTCATTGGTCTCTTGTTGCCGCAGATCCGCCGCAGGCGGAGTTGTTTTATAGGCTGAAGGTTTTTAGACTGAAGACTTTTAGTAACTTAAGCCTTCAGCCTTCGGACTTCAGCCTGCTCTTTCCCTTGCGCCTCATGCCTCGTTCCTTCGCGCCCTTGCCACAAGAATCAGCGAGAGAAAGGAAGAGACAATAAAGCATGCCCCCATTGCATAAAAGACTGATTCAAGACCGTAATTATCCGCGAGATATCCAGAAACCGCGGCTGCTGTGGACCCGATTCCAAAAGTCACAAAAAAATGAATGCCGTAACCTATTCCATGACGTTTTTTGGGCAAGTAATTGGAAAGGATAAAATTCTGCATCGGCTGTGTCGAAAAATAAAAAAACGCATAAAAAACAGCCGAAGCAATCAAAATAAAACCCGAGCTCTTTGCCATGATAAAAACAAAGAAAGTACCGATGATAATGGCGCATGAATATATAATCTCAGGCTTAAAGCGATCAGTAAGGCGTCCGCCTATATATTGACCCAGGGCGCCTGAAACAAGGGCTATGGTTGCCACCGTTCCTCCAAGAGTTACCTTGCTCAAGGTAATAAAGTCAAAATGTATTTTTTCCCCCATGTAAGCAGGCAGAAAAGTCATAATCCCCTTGTATGTGAGCCCGAGGGCTGCCGCTGAACAATAAAAAACAACCAGGTTGAGATAAGATATTTCATTCTCCGGTTTATTTTTACCATCAGAGGTTTCTGTTGCGAATGCAGATTTTGCCGGTACGGAAAATGAAAAAAGAGCGGCGGCAATACCTATTAAACCGAAAATTACATGAGGGGCTCTCCATCCCATGTTTGAGCCAAACCACGCGGAAAGCACGGGAACAGAAGCAACTCCGAGGCTCCCTGCTATGCCATGAATGCCAAAGGCCTTTCCCTTTTCACGGACAGACTGGCTGATAAGCGTATTTGAAGCAGGATGGTACATACTGCAGAACAGCCCGATAAACCCCATAATAATTCCATAGGCTAATAGTGACGGAATAAACAATACAAGAGCCGAAAGAAGGCCTGATCCGAAAAGGAAAAATGTAACGAGGCGGCGCGGACCCAATTTATCAGCTAAAAAACCGGCCGGCAGCGAACCTATTCCAAAGGCATATGAAAAAACGGATACTATCAGCCCAAGATGGAAGTAATCAGTTCCGAATTCGACTATTAACAAAGGTATCAGAGGCGGCAGCACTCCTTCAAACAAATGCACAAGAGGATGCGATGCAATTGTGAGACCCATTATTTTTTTTTCTTCACGATTCATTATCTTGAGTTCCTAAATCCGAATACGGTCTCTGGTCTCTGGTTTGTGGTTTGTGGTTCGATGTTCGATATTCGATGTACGATGTACACGATGTACGTTCTTTCGTATCACGCCTAATGCCTCAATACACATCAGGCCTTCTGTTCGGCAGGAAATAACGCATCTTATTATTGCGCACTCTTTCCAGATCTTCCGCCTTGAGATCCGCAACAATCATTCCTTCCTTCCCGCTTATGTTCTTTTCAATAACTTCGCCTGAAGGGCCGATAACCACGCCGGTACCCGGAAATTGCAGACCGGCGGAATTTTCTCCACATTGGTTGCATGCAACTACAAAAAGGCCGTTGTCGAAAGCTCTTGCAGGAAGGTGGCGCATCCATGATCTGTGTTTTTCTGCGGGTGTCCCTCTTGGAGAAGCGTGCGGCAGGAATACAACATCTGCTCCCATAAGCGCCATTTTCGTCGAAAGTTCAGGAAAGTGTGCATCATAGCAAAGCTGAATTCCGAATGTTATCTCCCCGGTCGTAAAAAGCCGAACCTCGTCTCCCGGGGAAAACAGCTCTTTTTCCATAGGAGCAATATGCAGTTTCCGGTAAACACCGATGTAGCCATCAGGCTTCACAACGATATGGCTCGCATAGATCCTGCCCGTCTTATCTTTTTCAGCCATACCGGAAAGAATTACGATACCGTATTTTGAAGACATCTCCGATACTATTCCGGTCAGTTCACCCGGTATTTCTTCAGCAACCTCAAATATTTTTTCGTCTGTTCCATACCCCGTGATATTTAATTCCGGAAAGCAGATTATTTTAACACCTGTCTCTCTTGCAGACCTTACCCATTTTCCCATGGATTCTATATTGCGGGAGGGTTCATACAATTCGGAATGGGAAATAACCGCTGCTATCCTGATATCTTTCATAAGTCAAAATGAGCCTTAATCTTGAAAACTCTTGTCGCTGGAAGATTGATAATCTTCTTTACACCGGTCTCTTTTGATATATGTTTCAGATTGGCATTAATCTCCTTCATGGAAGGCGCAATAAATGTAAACCAGACATTGAAACTTCCGTCCCTCAAATAATTATGGGTCACACCAGGGTAGCGGTTTATTGTTTTCGTAAAGGATTCCATCTTTTCTTCAGGCACAACCGCAGCGCAAAGGGTGCTCACAAAACCCAGCTTTTCCGGCACAAAGTTTCCCCCTATCCGGCGGATTATACCATTTTTCTTAAGTATTTTAAGCCTTCTGATAACGTCATCTTCATCAAGTCCAAGTCTTTCAGCAATCACAAGATACGGTCTTGATGATATTGGAAAATTAGATTGAATGAGGTTCAATATTGCCTTGTTCGTCTCATCAAGCACTCTTGTTTTCTTCATTATATTAATTTCATGGTTTATGTTTCCGATTTTTAAACACTTGAACCCCTGAATCCTGGACCCCTTGAACCCATTTTTTTTGCTCATGCCTCCCGCCTAATCCAGCATCATCTTAACATGCACTTTCCTCGTCCTCGGACCGTCAAATTCACAGAAAAAAATCCCCTGCCACGTACCGAGCAGAAGTTTTCTATTTTCAAACGCAACCAGCTCTGAAGCCCCGACAAGAGTAGCCTTGACATGCGCCGGTGAGTTTCCTTCCATGTGTCGATAACCGGCTTTCCATGGAACTATTTCATTTAATATCATGATGATATCGGTCTTTACATCGGGATCAGCGCTTTCATTTATTGTAACTGCCGCCGTTGTATGAGGAATATAAATCATGCACAGGCCGCTATCAATGCCTTTCCCGTCACATGAAGAAGTAACGGCTTCCTGAACTTTTGCCGTTATATCAATTAGTTCCGTTTTTTGACTGGTTTTAACCGTAAAAATCATATGAGCTTCCTATTGTAAATGTCGTAAATCTGATGGATCCGTAAAAACCAATCAGAACATTATTCCGACAATCGCTATAAAACAAAAGGCCCTGCTTTTTCTGCAGAGCCTTTTGAATTAATGGATAATCCGTCACTTTTTATCTGTTAGACGCATCCTGTCGGTTTAGGAAGACCGGCCATTTTACATGCTCCCTTACCAGGACCTGAGGGGAAAAGCTCGTAAATATGCTTCAGTTTAAAACCGGTAACTTTAGAAAGAACACGAACCATCGGGGCAATTCCGTTTTTCTCATAATATTCGCGGAGTACCGTGATAACCTGCTGATGTTCCGGGGTCAATTCATCGATGCCCTCTTCCTTTTTAACATACTGAACCCAATCCTGGCTCCAGTTGGTATAGGAATCAATAAAACCATCTTCGTCCACAACAAACGTTTTTCCACCAAATTGTACATCCGGCATTGAATTTCCTCCTTTTCGTTTAATTATTTTCTCGGCTTACAGCCTGTTTTGCCTTTGGTAAATGTCAGGGGTTTCATTAATATCATTAGGTCTTCAATGTCAACATAAAATATGATTTAAACTGTCCGGGCTTTTTTACGAAGCCGTTAGTATTCCCTTGGTGTTGCATTAAGCTGTGCAAGAGTGAAAACAGGGCCGTCCTTGCAGACGAATTCCTTACCAATATTGCACCTTCCACACATACCTATTCCGCATTTCATCCTGTTTTCAAGAGACATTATTATCTGGTCATGCCCGTATCCAAGCTTATCAAGAACAGGCTGGGTAAACTTGATCATTACAGGAGGCCCGCAAATAATTGCATATGTATCAGCATCAGCGCTGGGAGCTTTCTTTTCTGTTATTGCAGGCACAAAACCGACATTATATTTCCAGTCAGGATCATTTGCCGCATCAACCGTGATATGCATATTTATGTCATCGCGCTTTTCCCATGCGGCAAGCTCATCCCTGTATAGAAGCATGCCGGGTGTTCGTGCGCCATATATCACATTGATATCTTTGAATTTCTTGCGGTTAGCCGGATCCAGCATGAAAATTATTGAAGAACGTAAAGTCGTAAAGGCAAAACCGCCCCCTATTATAACCACGTTTTTCCCCTCCAGAGTATTCCATGGATAGGAATTACCAAGGGGTCCCCTGATGCCCATGATATCTCCGACCTTCATTGAATGAAGATATGAAGATACAAGCCCGACCTTGTTTACCGTAAACTTTACAAACCCCTTTTCAGTGGGAGAGGAGGCAATCCCTATCGGAATTTCCCCTTTGCCCGTCACCGAAAGCTCCGCGAACTGCCCGGCCCTGTACGAAAATTTATCTTCATCCCCGGGGTTTAAAAAAACAAACTTGAATGTTTTAAGATTCCTGTCTTCCGTTTCCGTTATTATTTCATCTATACTTACAGGATAAGGCATATATGGATTTAGCACTTTAATACCCCCCTTTTATCACTTTACTGGGCAAGCGCAGGCTTTTGGATCATAACTGTTCATCATGTCACAGACCCTGCGTATATCAATGTTAACCGGACAGGAGCGAATGCAGCGGCCGCAGCCAACGCACTGAATTCCATTATCATACTTGTCGACGTAATATTTCAGTTTATGCATGAATCTCTGGCGGACCCTGTGGAGCTTTGTTCCCCTCGGATTGTGTCCCGTGCCGTGATTTGTAAAAAGAGGAAACATGCAACTGTCCCAGTTTTTCATGCGCACACCCGAACATCCGGAATTTTCATCCTGGATATCGAAACACCAGCATGTGGGGCAAAGATACGTGCATGTTCCGCAGTTGATACAGGCAAAAGAAACATCTTCCCAAAAAGGAGCTTCATAAAGCTCTGTTGTCTTTTTATTTTTAAGCTGGTCTGTTAAAATGGAAGAGCTGATTCTGGCCTCGGCCTCTTTTTTAAGAGATTCTATTTTTTTAAGAGAGCCGCCGGCCGCAGCTTTACTCCATCCGGCTGCATTTAACAGCTTTTCTCCTTTTTCCGTAATTGCTTTCGCATACCAGCAGTCTCCGGCATCGGAAAGGAGTATGTCAAGGCCCTCTTCATTGAAAGGACCCGATCCGGCTGTTGTGCAAAAGCAGGTGCTGCAAGGGTTATTGCAGGCAGCGCCGATAAATGTCGTTGCTTCATATGCCCTTATCCAGTAAGGATCCCTATATTCCGGCGTATCGAAATTGCGTTTTACAAGAAGAAATGCCGATGCATCGCAAGGCCTGATTCCCAGAACTGCTCTCGGAGAATAGTTTTTTGCGGCATCCTTCATTATATGATGATCGGAATCTTTCTCATCAAGAGAATATTCAAACATAATCTCGGATTGCGGATAGACAATTGATTTAGGAGAAAGGCGTGTGTTTGAAAAATTCAGGTCTGGCAATTCCCCTTTTCCAAGCTCCTTGAAATCATGAAATTTTTCACCCTTGACCGGACCGAATAGCCTGTAACTATCCTGGATCTTTTTAATTCCGCCCGTCCAGTCCTTTTTATCGATTTTAATAACCTTCATAGAAATAGCCTTATTTATGTTACGGGTTATAGATAGGCTTTTAGGCTGTAGGCTGTTAGCTAATCCGCCAAACAGTGTGGCGGACAGCCTAACAGTCTTCAGTCTAACAGCCTTCAGTCTAAACTTCTGCGTTCATCTGCGTAAGTCTGTGGCTTAATTATTTAATAAAATCCCCCGGATCACCCGGTTTGAATGTATCAAGCGGCGGTCGCTGATCCAATGATAATCCAGCTTCCCAGCCGAACATATCCAGGCAGTCCCTGTTTAGCTTACTCGTGAACTGCCTGATTTTTATCCCCACCGGACACGCCCGCTCGCACGCACCGCAGTCTGTGCAACGGCCTGCGCAATGATAAGCTCTTAAAAAATGGAAAGTCCTTATGTCGATCGGATCCTGGCTTTTCCCTACCCACTGAGGACGGGCTTCATCCACAAAGCATGTCGGGCAGTAGCAGAGAGGACATGCATTCCGGCAGGCGTAGCATCGAATACAGGGAGAAAGGAGATCTTCAAAATACTGCCATTTTTCCTGCGGCGACATTGCCTCGATAAGCCTGACATCGGCATACCGGTCAATATCTTTCTGCTCTTCCACAAGAGGCGCCGCCAGTTCATCGTATAAAACGGGATTTCTATGAATGCATTTGGAGCAGTTATCCTGAAGGATTTCCGCTTTTTTTAATTTTTTCTCGAATCCTGTGCCTTTAACGGTAATTACATCTCCTTCTTCTGTGACCTCCCGAACTTCGTCATCAAACATCGCTGTTATCCTGCGACGGTCAATCATACCCTTGCAGGGAACACCGATAATCACCAGTTTATCCCGCTTTGTTTTGTTTTCAAGCAGATGGGTCACTATATTTCTGGAATCACATCCCTTGGCAATTACGCCTATTTTTTCCTTCCTGTCGGTCAGATAATTGGCAAGGTTTATTCCGCAGTTGCTGTCCCACACCAGAGTTGATACTTCACCGGGTGTTTTTACGAAAGCAGGCTCGTTCATCATGGGCATGGTCCCTTTACGGAAACCTATAACCATATCCACCCTGCCTTCATCCAACAGCCTTTTTGATATTTCTCTTATCTTATCAATATATCCTAACATGTTAAGCTACCTTATCAGCTGCTTTTTTAAAATTAATATTAGGTCCCAGGGCCTTTACGGTCGCCGTTACATCCTTGACCACGTCGACAAACTTGGTCGATTCGGCAGAGGAGATCCAGGAAAAACTGAGCCGGCCCGGTTCAACGCCCATGTGTTCCATAAGGTTTTTAAAAAGTCCGAATTTTCTCCGCGCGTAATAATTACCTTCCAGGTAATGGCATTCGCCGGGATGTCACCCGGATACCCAGACTCCGTCCGCTCCCTGTGCCAAGGCCGCAAGAAAAAACTTTGGGCTCATGCGCCCGGTACACGGAATCCTGATGACCCTGATATTCGGGGGATATTCCATCCTCCCCACCCCTGCAAGGTCCGCGGCTCCGTAACTGCACCAGTTGCAGAGAAAACTTACGATTTTCGGTTCCCTCTCAGACATAATTTTCTCCTCTGTTGAATCTCAAATTTGAAATATGAAATCTCAAATTACCTACATTGCTTCGTTCAGCGCGGTGATCTGCGCAAATATCTGATCGTTGTCAAAGCCTTTCAGCCGGATTGCCCCGGATCTGCAGGACGCCACGCAAAGCCCGCAGCCCTTGCACAGCACCGGATTGATCTGGGCCTTTCCCGGGTTGAACCGGGCAGTTTCTTCGACAAACGACGGCGCGGAATATGGGCATATTGATACGCATACGCCGCACGAACTGCAGGTGGCCGGAACAACTTCGGCCACGTTTCCGCTGGTATGAATGGTTTTCCTGGCCAGAAGGGTGACAGCCCGGGATGCGGCGGCCTTGCCCTGAACTATTGACTCATCAATAGGTTTTGGATAATGGGCCATACCGCAGAGAAATACGCCGTCTGTCGCAAATTCAGACGGACCCAGTTTGGCATGTCGCTCAACGAAAAATCCGTCGGAGTTCATCGGAACCTTGAAGAAATTGGCAAGCTTTTCATCCCGGTTCGGAACGATTGCGGTAGCCAGGGTGATCAGATCGGTTTCTATTTCAAGCGGAGTTCCGAGGATGTGATCCATAATCTTAACCGAAAGTTTACCGTTGCTCAGGCTGACTTCCGGTTTTTTATCCATTGAATACCGGATGAAGATAATGCCTTTTTCCCGCGCCTCTTTGAACAGATACTCCCTTTCTCCGTAGGTTCGGATATCCCGGTAGAGCAAATATATATTCATGCCCGGATTCATCTCTTTCAGGGCCAGCGCATTGTCGATGGAATGGGTGCAGCAGACCCGGCTGCAATAAGGACGATCCGGTTCCCTTGATCCAACGCACTGAATGAACACCGCGGACTGAAGAGATGAGAGCGAAGAATCTTTTTCCATGAATTTTTTATCCAGCTCAAGGCTGGTAACAATCCGGGAATCCTCGCCATAATGGTATTCCGTCGGCTGATAGGCAGATGCCCCGGTTGCCAGGACAGCCACGCCATGTTCCACAACGATTTCCTGCCCGGCAGAATTCAGGGTGGATTTAAAACTCCCCACAAAGCCGTCCATCTGAACCAGTTCGGCATTCAGATGAACATGAATTTTGTCGTCCTGATTTACATCCTGAATAAGAATGTCAAGCTGCTGCTGAATATCTTCGCCTTTGGCCGTCCGATAAAGATTTCTGGCCTGGCCGCCCAGGTTTGAACTCTTTTCAACGATATGGGTTTCATACCCCTGAAGCGAGAGACTCCTGGCCGCGGTCATTCCTGCAATGCCGCCGCCAACCACTAAAGCCGAAGACTTGATCTGAAGTTCCGCTTCAGCCAGAGGCATCGTCAGAGCCACCTTGTAAACCGCGGATCTAATCAAATCTTTGGCCTTTTGCGTGGCCAGATCCGGATTGTTTTTATGGACCCATGAGTCATGGTTTCGAATATTGGCCATCTCAAAAAGATACTTGTTCAGACCGGCGTTTGTAAGGGTCTCCTGGAACAGGGGCTCATGTGTCTTGGGAGTGCAGGCCGCAACAACAACCCTGTTTAACCCCTCCCTCTTGATTATCTGTGCCATGTTTTCTTGCGTGTCCTGAGAGCAGGAATAGAGATTGTCGGTAGCATATTCCACGTAAGGAAGGGTCGCCGCATATTCCGCTACGGATGGAACATTGACGACACCGGCTATGTTGATGCCGCAGCGGCAGACAAAGACGCCGATCCGGGGCCGTTCACCAATAACATTGGTTTCCGGAATTATTTCCTTGGCGCGGGTCAATGTATTTCTCGCTTCGGCCAGAATCTCCCCGGCAGCAGACGCAGCGGCGCTGGAATCAATTACAGACTGGGGGATGTCCTTGGGACCCTGGAAAGCCCCGCACACATAGATTCCGGGCCGGGAGGTAGCCACTGGTTCAAATGTGGTGGTTTTACAGAAATTGCCCGGAGTCAGTTCGATTCCAAGATTTTTTGCCATGCCGACCACTTCCGGGGATATTTCCATGCCGACAGACAACACGATCTGATCAAATTTCTCTACGACACTTTCGCCGCTTTCAGTGATATAACGTATGCTCAGATCATCGGTTCCCGGAACCGGCTCGATGGTATGTACCCGGCTGCGGATGAACCGCACCCCGTGTTTGTCTTTGGCCGTGTTGTAAAAACGCTCGAAGTCTTTTCCATGGGTCCGCATGTCCATGTAAAATATGGCGCAGTCGAGATCGCTTCCGGAATGTTCCTTGGCTATTACTGCTTCCTTGATGGCATACATGCAGCAGACCGAAGAGCAGTAGGCATGATCGCATTTGTTCATATCACGGGAGCCGACACACTGGAACCAGGCTATTTTCTTTGGTTCCTTGTGATCCGAAGGGCGAACCAGATGTCCTGCAGTTGGGCCCGAGGCGGACAGAATCCGCTCCATTTCCATGGCAGTAATGACATTTGGATGTTTGGAGTATCCATATGAATCGAATTTTGACGGATCAAAGGGCTGATATCCCGGTGACAGAATGATGGAGCCGACATTCAGTTCGACTACTTCATCCTGCATTGTGTGGTCAATTGCATTAACTCCGCAGAATTCAGTACAGACCTTGCATCCGCCTGTTTTAAAATGCATGCAAACCGACCGGTCAATAACCGGAGTATTTGGAACGGCCTGGGCATAGGGAACATAAACGGGCTTGCGGCCCTTCAGCCCCATGTCATACTCGGATGGAATGAGTTTGAAACTATTTTTAGTGACACTGCTTCGTATTTTTTCAAGGGTGATGTGGCCGGTGGGGCAGACCGATGCACAGGCCCCGCAGGCCATGCAGACATCCGTCTGGATATGAAACGGGGTATCCACTTTCATATCGACACCACGTCCGGTCAGACTGATGGCGCTGTTCCCCATTTTCGTGCAGATCCGCGTACACAGACCGCAGAGAATACAGGTGTCTTCCTCTTTTTTGAACCGGGTCTCTGTAATGCCGTATTTTTTACCCAGTTCTTTCAGGATCGGCACATCCGGACATCTCGCCATCAGAAGCTCGACAATCAGTTTCCGGCCCTGGTGAACAGGCTCGGAATCGGTTTTCACCTCCATGCCTTCCCAGATCGGATAATTGCACGAAGTGACAAACCGGCTTCGACGGCCATCAAACAGCTCTACCGTACACAACCGGCACATGCCGGCCGGTTCAAGTGCCTTGTGATGACAAAGGGTAGGAATTTCAACCCCGTATTTCTGAGCGACTTGAAGAATATATTGACCTTCTTCGCCCTGAACGGTTTTACCATTGAGTTTGAATGTTATCATAAAACATGCCCCTTATAATTTATCGAATCACAATTGCGTCAAATTTGCAGGTATCATAGCAGATACCGCATTTGATGCATTTGGACTGGTCGAGTGAATGCGGCTTCTTTTTATCGCCAGCGATCGCCTCCTGCGGACATTTTTTGGCGCAACTGCGGCAGCCGGTACAGGTTTCCGGATCGATTTCATAATGAAAAAGCGGTTTACAGACGCCTGCCGGGCATTTTTTATCCCGGATATGGGCTTCATATTCATCCCGGAAATATAAAATCGTGGTCAGAACCGGGTTTGGCGCGGATGTTCCCAGACCGCAGAGCGAGAACCGCTGAATCATGACGCCGAGCTCTTCCAGCATCTCGATATCACCTTCCTTGCCGTTTCCCTGACAGATGCTGGTCAGGATCTCGAGCATCTGCTTGATGCCTTCCCGGCAGGGATTGCACTGGCCGCAGGACTCTTCCTTAAGAAAATCCAGAAAATACCGGGCCACATCCACCATGCAGGTGTCCTGATCCATGACGATCATGCCGCCTGATCCCATGATGGAGCCAACCTTGGATAATTCGTCAAAATCGACTCCCAAGTCGAGAAATCGTTCCGGGATGCAGCCTCCGGAAGGACCTCCGGTCTGGACCGCTTTGAATTTCTTCTTTTTGGGAATACCGCCGCCGATATCGAAAATGATGGTCCGAAGGCTGGTTCCCATGGGAACTTCCACCAGACCGGTGTTAACCACCTTGCCGACCAGAGAGAAGATTTTAGTTCCCTTGCTGTGTTTGGTGCCGATCGCCGCATACCAGTCCGCACCGTTGTTGATGATGACCGGTACATTTGCCCAGGTTTCAACGTTGTTGAGGTTGGACGGGCCATCCTTGAACCCTTTTTCAA
Organism: Desulfobacteraceae bacterium; assembly: GCA_011391695.1. Lineage (GTDB taxonomy): Bacteria > Desulfobacterota > Desulfobacteria > Desulfobacterales > RPRI01 > RPRI01. The sequence continues at coordinate 31,648 of JAABQB010000026.1, forward strand.
CCGTGTGAACATATTTTGCGCGGGGCCTGCCCGGGCTGCCTTCCAGAGAGGCCATCAATGCCGTGGATTCGCCGCAGACAAACGCGCCGCCGCCGCGGCTGATGTTAATATCGAAATCAAAGCCGGATCCCAGAATATTTTTTCCCAAAAGCCCGTATTCCCGGCATTTATCCAGCGCAATTGTCAGGTTGGTAACGGCCAGGGGATATTCATGCCTGACGTAAACATACCCGTCATGGGATCCAATTGCGATTGCACCGATGATCATACCTTCGATGACGCTGTGCGGATTGCCTTCCAGAAGGCTCCGGTCCATATACGCACCCGGATCACCCTCATCCGCATTGCAGATCACATATCGTATGCCGTGATGTTTTCTGCAGGTATCCCACTTGATGCCTGTCGGAAAGCCGCCGCCGCCCCGTCCCCGAAGGCCGGATTTCTTGATCTCGGCAATGATCTTTTCAGGCGTCATGTCAAAAAGGGTTTTGGCCATGGCGCTGTATCCGTCTACTGTAATATAATCGTCTATGCTGGTCGGATCGATGAGTCCGTTGTTGCCGAAAATAATGCGCTGCTGCAGTTTGTAAAACGGGATGTCATGCTCAAGGGTTATTTTCGCTTTTGACACCGGATCTTTGAAAATCAGAGATTGAACCAGTTCGTTATTCTTTATGGTTTTTTCCACAATTTCAGACATGTGTTCAGGTTTGACCTGGGGATAGAATATGCCCTGCGGATGAATGACCATGATCGGCCCTTTTTCGCAAAAACCGTGACAACCGGTCAGCTTGACCTCGACATCTTCCGTCAGATTCTGCCTGGTCAACTCCTCCATCAGGGCATGATGAACTTTTGCGGTACCATAGGCGCCACACCCAGAGCCTGCGCAAAGTGAAACCAGTTTCTTTTTGCCATGGGACTGGGCGGATTTGAGTTTGTCCTGAAATTTCTCCAGGGATTCCCTATTCGATAAAATTGCCATGATATTTAATAACCTCCGTTACGCCGTGCCGTTAAGAGGCATCTGTTTATAATTTTCGATGACCTTCTCTGCAGCTGTTCGGTCAAGACCGCCATAAGTTTCCTTGTTAACCGTGATGACGGGCCCGGATGCGCAGCAGCCGATGCACCGCACCGCCTTCAGCGTAAAGAGTCTGTCTGAAGTTGTCTGGCCTTCCTGTATGCCCAGTTTCTGCTGCAGGGCATCGGCTATTTTTTCAGCCCCCCGGACATGACAGGCCGTCCCGGTGCATACGCTGACGATATATTTGCCCCTGGGTTCAAGGCTGATGGTTTTATAGAAGGTGGCGACGCTGTATACCATACTTATCTTCACGCCCAACCGGTCAACCAGAATAGGGATGACTGTTGGCGGGACATGGCTGTAAATATCACTTATATCCTGCATGATCATGAGCAGGGCTTCTTTATTCCCGTGATATCGATCGATGATGTTATCGATTTTGCTTAGATCGACTTTAATAGTTTGTTCCATGAGACCGAAATCCTTTGAATCTGAGTGTCTGTAAAATGGAAATCGTTTATATAAGGATCCAGGGTTATGCGGTGCAAACCGTCTGGCACACGACAGGGCAATTTTCCACGCAGGCCCCGCAGCCTGTGCAGAGATCCATTTTGATGCTGCGGGCACGTTTGCGGATTTTGACCTTGAAATTTCCGGGTTTTCCCTCAACCGATTCCAAATCTGCATAAGTGATCAATTCAATGTTCAGATGCCGGCCGACCTCGACCAGTACAGGGGAGATAATTCACATGGCGCAGTCATTGGTCGGGAATGTCTTGTCCAGCTGGGACATGACCCCGCCAATGGATGGGGATTTTTCAAGCAGATATACATAATAACCGGAATTGGCCAGATCCAGGGCGGACTGCATTCCGGCAATTCCACCGCCGACAACCAACACAGACCCGATAACAGGGTTTCCATTCAACATGATTAGCTTCTCCTATGCTTTGCATTACTAAAAACGCCAGCAACGCTTGGTTTCATTAAATTAAATCAAGGTATTTAACTAACCTCTGAACATTCCCTTGTCAATAGATTTTTCGCTGGAAAATGTTGAAAAAAGACAGCCCATCATAATGATGGAACAAATTGAAATATATGGGGATTCTCAAGAATAAGCAGCGGGAATGGCAAAACACGATCGGCTGAAATTAAAGCTTCAGCCGATCGCAAAACTACCGATTTATGCCGCAAGCCTTACAGCGTTCTCTGCGGCAAAGCGGATTTCATCCGGCGTAAAAGGCTTGGCCAGATAACCGACAGCGCCCATCCTTGCGGTCTCCACTGCCGTTTCAATGCTGGCGTAACCGGTAACGATAACAACCATTGCCTCCGGTCTGCGCTCACGAATGCTTTTGAGCAGTTCCAGCCCCTTCACCCCCGGCATTTTCAGATCAAGCATGATAACCGGATAGCTGCTTTCATTAATTTTTTCAAGAGCCTCTTCCCGGCTGATCGCCTGGTCCACTGCGTAGCCTCTTTTCTCGAGGATTTTTCGGATATTGTTGTTCACGGCCACTTCATCATCGATGACCAGAACACCGCGCCTCGATTCATACGGAGACAGGCGCTTCTCGTCTGCTTCCTGTCGAGCCATCAGGGTTGCCGCATGCTGCCTGATTTCTTCGTATGAATAGACAACACTTCCTCCGGATTCCAGATGCATCGCATATTCTGCTCCGACTGCAGCTGCCACATCATCGAATACAAACGGCATGTCCACACCGATGAGACGGGATACATCCGGAATGTTCTGTTTTCCGGCTTCGGCCTTTTTCCGGCTTTTTTTCTGGGGACACAGGCTTGTTTTGTTTCCGGCCTTGCAGGTAGCTCCCAGCTTTTTAAAAATATCGCAGACCATCTCGCCTACCTGGCAGTAGTTCTCAAGTTTTTCAGATATTTTCACCTCAATAATCGGCATATCTGAAGGCCCCATCGTCCTGACATAGTCGTCGCCGACGGCCCTGGCCACTTCACTGCGGTCAAACGGCATATCCACATCGATATTTCCGGATGCTTTGCCCATCATTCGGGCCACGTTTTCCTTCAACTCCTGATAGGAAACGAAAGATACCCCCTCGGAATCCAGATGGGCCAGATATTCCGGTCCGGTTACAGAAACCACCTCATCATAATTAAAAGGCATATCGATGCCGATCCATTTGGACCGATCCGGTGCTTCAGCCGTTTTTTTGGAACCGGCTGACTTTTTGGCTGTTTTTTGAGGGCACAGATGGGACTTGTTTCCGGCCTTGCAGGTTCCGCCCAACTTTTTGAAAATATCACATACCATATCACCGACTGAGCAGTAATTTTCCAGCTTCTCCGGCATTTTCACCTCGACCACCGGCATATCCGACCGGCCAAGGGTCTTCACATAGTCCTCCCCGGTGTATTTGGCGACTTCATCACTGTCAAACGGCATATCGATATCAATGTTAATGGCTTCAATTTCCTTTTCAGAGGTTTTGGCCTCAATCAGGTCGCCGGCCATGGCTTTCCGGACGACGGTTCGCAGCTCATCCGGTGTAAATGGCTTGGACACATAATCGAGAGCGCCGAGACGAATGGCCTTCAGTGCGGTATCGGTCGACGCATATGCGGTCATCATCAGCGCCCGGGTCTTCGGCCACTCTTTTTTAACCTGCTTGAGAAGTTCGAGGCCGTTCATTCCGGGCATTACAATATCTGAAATCATAAGATCAAACGATTCCGTTTTCATCCGCTCCAGCGCTTCCGCAGCGTTTAGCGCACAGATAACCTCATAATTGTTTTTTGACAGAATTTTTTCGACATTTTGGCAGATTCCCTTTTCGTCATCGATGACCATGATTCTTTCCAGCGTACTCATATCGCTTCCTCCTGTTGAGTGATGGTTAGCAATTAATTGACCTGACCACACTACTAAGCATGTCTTGTGCCAATGTTGTTAACATCCTGATATTATATTTGTTTTATTTAATACTACGGCACATCAATGCCCGATTCTGTATAATATTTGTATTAATTTTTCAGTTATCAGTTATCTGAATTTTAAGTTGTCATCCTGCAGTTATGAAAGAAATATGTGATATTACAAAATGTTATAAACTGGATAGATGTCAATGAGGTAAATGTATAGAATAATTATACAGTGTATGAAATAGATGAAGAATCAGGAATCAGGAGTCAGCCGGGAGGCATCCGAAGACGCTGAGGAAGTGTAATGCCATGTTTTTTCATCAGATTTTGGAAATTGGTGCGCTGAAAGCCTGTTTGCCGGGCGGCCCGGGTAACATTCCAGTCGTTCTGTTCCAGCGCATTGGTCAGGAATTTTTTTTCCAGTTCACTGATTGCTGCGATTCGAATATTTTTTTTAGCCTGTTTCAGCTCTCCGTTGGTCTGGGGCATCGATTCCGGCATGGCCGGTTCAGCAAGTGCATTATCACGCAGAAACAGCTCCGCTGAGGTAATCAGTTTTTTTTCGCAGAGAATCACAGACCGTTCGATCACATTTCTTAGCTGCCGGACATTTCCCGGCCAGTCAAATGCAATGAGCCTGTTTACTGCATCTTTATCGAACCCTATGATGGATTTATTCATCCTTCGGCAGAACTGTTTCAGAAAATGATAGGCTATCGGCAGAATGTCCGGTTTTCTGTCCCGAAGCGGCGGAATCAGAATGGGATATACAAAAATCCGGTAATAAAAATCCTGACGAAAGGTTCCGGCTGCTGCCATATTCTGAAGGTCCTGATTGGTGGCAAAAATCAGTCGGACATTTACCTTTTGCAGGGTTGTCCCTCCCAGTGGATAAAACTCCTGGCTCTCCAGAAAGCGCAGCAGCATGCCCTGAACTTCAAGATTTATATTGCTGATTTCATCCAGAAAAACGGTTCCATGGTTGGCAAGCTTGAAAATACCGTTCTTCTCACGGTGAGCTCCGGTAAATGCGCCCTTTACATGGCCGAAGAGTTCAGAGGCCAGAAGATTACCGGAAAGGGTTCCGCAATCCACCGCAAAAAACACCCCGTCCTTACGCTTGCTGTTGGCATGAACTGCGCGGGCTACCAGTTCCTTTCCTGTGCCGCTTTCGCCGCAGACCAGCACAGTGGCATCCGTCAGCGCCACTTTTCGGATCATGGACACGACTTTCTGAATCTGAGGACTGCTTCCAATCAGTTGATGGGCAATAGGCCGGGCTGCATCTTCTGAATCTTTTAACTGTTGATTCTGCCGGCTTGACATACTGTCTGTTATTGCCTGAAGGACTACGGCGCGAAGTTCGTGGGGCGTGAATGGTTTTGGCAGATAGTCAAAAGCCCCGATTTTCATGACCTCCACTGCGGAAGAAACCGATGCAAAACCCGTCATTATGATCACCCGGATATCCGGCTTGTTTTCTTTGATACGACGGAGCACTTCCATTCCGCCAAGACTGCTCATTTTCAAATCGGTCACAACCACATCAAAGTGTTCGGCTTCAATCAGGGTCAACGCGTCATGACCGTTTTGAGCAATCGACACCTCACAGTCCATTTTCGAGAGGATTTTCTGACAGTTTATGCAGATGTTGATCTCATCATCCACAATAAGAATTCGCGGCGCATCAGAAGCCATTGGAAATATCCTGGTGTAAAGGCAACCTAATGGTAAATTTACTTCCCTGCCCCAGCTGGCTGCTGACGTTTATTATTCCGTCGTGCTGAGTAATGATACCGCTGGTAATAGCCAGACCCAGACCGGTGCCGTTTTTCTTGTTGGAATAAAATGGATCAAAAATCTTATCCAGATCTTCTCTTGGAATACCCTTACCGGTATCCCTGATTTCAATCTCTGCATCTTTGGAGTCAGGGCCGATCCTAGCACAAACCATAACCTTCCCCCCGGAATCGGTTGAATCAATTCCATTCAGGATAAGATTTATCAACGCCTGCTGAAGCTGTCCTTTATCCATTTGGATACTCCCAATGTCATCAGCGCATTCGCTTTCCACCGACACATCTTTAAATGCCGCTTGTTTTCGTGTCAGGAGAACGACTTCATCAATCAATTCTTTGAGGTTATGCTCTTTTTTAATCGGTTCGTTTTTCCTTGCAAAATCAAGAAGCGCAGTAACGATTTTCCGGCATCGAAGGGTTTCGCTGGCAATGATCCCGAGTTCTTTATACATAGGATTCTCCGGATCGATATCTTCCTGTATCAAAAGCGCTGTAGTCAAAATAGTGGTCAGAGGATTGTTGATTTCGTGTGCTACTCCTGCTGCCAACAAGCCTATTGACGCCAGTTTGCTCTGTTGAAGCAGACTCTTTTGGTTATTGAGTTCATTGGTTATATCTCGTGACAGCTCGATGGCGCCCGTTACCTGACCATTTTCAAATGTGGGATAGCAGGAGATGGAGTAGTAGATTTCCCTTTTCCCCTTATCCAGATGGACATGTGTGGTCTGACATGGTTTTTTTGTACTAAAAGACTGAATCAGGGGACAGGGATGGTCTTCTCCGGAACACGGGATGTTCTGGTGATGGGTGATTTCATAACAGAACCGGCCAATGACTGCTTCCCGCGTAACGCCCAGCTTGTTGAGCATGGAAACATTGATATCCATAATGCGGTAATCGGCGCCAATCACCAGGACGTCATCATTCACCAGTTCGTTGATCACCATTTCCCGCATGGATTTATTTTCGGCATATTCTTGCAATCGACGTCTGACAAGGATTTTTTGGGCCGCCCGGGCAAGCGCATGTTCCAGATTACCCCTGCAAAGTGGTTTAGTGACAAAATCCGTGGCATCACACTGAAAACTCTTAATAGCCAGTTCCATATCTGCTTGTCCGGTGATGATGATGACTTCGGTATCCGGAATTTCTCTCTTCATCTGTTTTAACAGGTCAAGGCCATTGATATCGGGCAACATAAAGTCCATCAGTACGATCCTTGGTTTGATATCCCTGAAAACGGTTATGGCGTCCCTGCCGCAAGTCGCGGTATGAACGATATACCCCATGAGTTCCAGACGTTTCCCCAAAATCTTACATAAGTCTTCATCATCATCAACCACTAATATTGTATATTCCATGGTGTAAACCTTACCACCTCATTTAAAGAATTTTGCCGCCTTTTCCTTAAGCGCCTTTCCTGTCAGTTCACCTTTGACTATCTCTTTCACTT
>JAABQB010000027.1 GCA_011391695.1 Desulfobacteraceae bacterium
GTCTTGATTTTTTCCCCGGCTCTCTTTTTTGAATGAATATTGTAAATTTCATACACAACAGGAAAACCTATTCCGCCAAGTATGATAAGGCCGCATATCGTGAAATTGAGGAGGAGTGAATCGGGATAGTTCATAAAGCTGTTCTCAAAAAGCGAGAAACCAGCATTACAAAAGGCAGAAACAGAATGAAAAAGAGATATATATAAGGCCTTTGAGAAAGAATATTCCTTATACCAGTGAAGAAAAAGAAAAAACACCCCCACGGCTTCGGCAACAAATGTAAAAATAAAGATAGATTTTATCAGACGATATATGTCTTTTCTTGGAGTATGAGCAAAAGTTTCCTGCATGGCCATTCTATGCCTGAAGGAAATTATCTTTCCGAGAAACTGGAAAAGAAGAACGGAAACGGTCATAATGCCAAGACCGCCAAGCTGAATTAAGGCAAGGATTATTAACTGGCCTGTCAGGGTGAAAAAGGTGCCTGTGTTAACAACAATAAGCCCTGTAACGCAGATAGCCGAGGTTGAAGTAAAGAGAGCATCTATAAACTTTATGCTACCGGATACTGTTGAAAATGGAAGCATGAGCAGCATCGCGCCAAGAGTTATGGCGCCGACAAAGCTCAACAGTAAAAGAGTTGCAGTACTTATCTTCCTGAACCTGCTAAATATCAACCCAAATATCTTTTTCATAACAGAGACTATGTGTTAATGAATCATCTATGAGGCAATTTTCGAAATTTATATTCGGAATTGTCTGTATAACCGGTTCAACAGCAAGAATTTTATATGCAAAGAGATCATAATAAATATGACCTAAATGGAATATCTTTTTGAGTCTTTTGATATATTGGTCGGGACGACTGGATTTGAACCAGCGACCCCAGCGTCCCGAACGCTGTGCTCTACCAGGCTGAGCCACGTCCCGACTTTTCAGGTTGTCCTATCTATGTCACAATCATTCTGTTGTCAATAAAGTTTAATGCTTTATAGTTCTTGGTTTCTGGTCGATTCAGTTGCTTGAGCCACTTGAATCCTCGGATCCTCAAACCCTCATTTAAACGGATTATTAAGAACTATGGTTTCATTTCTTCCAGGCCCAACTGATATAATATCTATTGGTATATCAGTAAGTTTTTCTATTTTATTTAAATAACTCCTTGTAGCATCTGGAAGGTCTTTCAGGCTCCTTATTTCAGAGATATCTTCCTTCCATCCTGGCAGCACTTCATATACCGGCTTGCAGGCTGCCAAGACCTTAATCCCTGCGGGTACGTCTTTGAGTATTTTGCCGTTATATTCATAACCAGTACATATTTTAAGAGTTTCAACGCCTCCTAAAACATCAAGCTTTGTTACGGCAAGGCCGGTTAAGCTGTTTAATCTTGCGGCATTTCTCAGAAGAACCGTGTCAAGCCACCCGCACCTTCTTTTTCTGCCTGTAGTTGCACCGAATTCAGCGCCTTTTTTCTGGATATAGTCTCCTGTTTCATCAAAAAGCTCAGTCGGAAAAGGTCCTTCGCCGACTCGTGTGGTGTATGCCTTGACAATTCCGATTATGCCTGTAATTGCCTTGGGTCCCACACCTGAACCGCAGCATGCATTTCCTGAAACTGTATTTGATGAGGTAACATAGGGGTAAGTTCCGTGATCTATATCAAGATGTGTTCCCTGGGCGCCTTCGAAAAGCACCTGTTTTCCGTCCTTGATTGCGTTATTAATTATTACAGAGATGTTTTTTATAAAGGGAGCCAGTCTTTCTGCGTATGCACTGAATTCATTCAATATAGTCTCTGAATCCATCGCTTCACAAGACAGGTATTTTTCAAGTATGAAATTCTTTTCATCAAGTATGTAGGAGAGTTTTTCTTTGAGAAGATCCGGGTCAATAAGCTCGATGAACCTTATCCCTCTTCGGGAGACTTTATCATCGTAACATGGGCCGATTCCGCGCCCGGTTGTCCCGATCTTGCAAGCTCCTTTCCTGTTTTCCATGGATACGTCGATTTTCTTGTGATAGGGCATAATCACGTGTGCCTTTTCACATACCATGAGATTATCCGGCCCGACTGAAATCCCCTTGCTCTTAAGATAATCTATTTCTTCAAGCAATACCTGTGGGTCAACAACTACACCATTTCCGATTATGCAAAGTTTCTGTTGTAAAATTCCGGAGGGCACGAGGTGACTTATAAATGTTTCGCCATTAACAACCATTGTGTGACCGGCATTGTTTCCTCCCTGAAACCGGACTACAATATCGGCAAATTCAGCAAGCAGATCTACGATCTTGCCTTTTCCTTCATCTCCCCATTGGGTTCCAACTATAACTATATTGGCCACAGATTTTGCTCCTTCCTTCATCCTGAAGGTTTCTGGTTTTTAAACACTTGAACCCTTGAACCCCGGAATCCTTGAATCCTTGAATCCTTTCATTGTTCACAATCCACGCTTCTCTTTAAAAAACTCCTGAATCAGGCTTCTGCATTCTTCTTCACAAATACCTGACACTATATCTGTTTTGTGATTCAGTCTTTTGTCTTCAGCAAAGTTATAAAGAGAACCGGCTGCTCCCCATTTATTATCGTATGTTCCAAATACAAGCCTTTTTAATCTTGCATGCACTATGGCGCCCATGCACATAAGGCACGGTTCCATTGTAACATAGATAGTAGTGTTTATCAGCCTGTAATTCTTTAATTTATGTCCGGCTTCCCGAAGAGCAAGTATCTCGGCATGGGCGGACGGATCAGAAAGTGAAATAGTGCTGTTATATGCCGCCGCAAGTATCTTTTCATCTTCAGAAACCAGTATAGCACCTATAGGAACTTCGCCATTTTGTCCAGCCTTTTTTGCCTCGTCCAAGGCAAGCTTCATGTATTTCTCGTGCACCTCTTGTATCTGGTTCATGGTTACTGGTTCCTGCTTCCTTATCAATTGCTTATCATACAAAATTTCCCGTTGACTTTATTTCAACTATATCCTATTAACGTGGCAAATTTCAAATCAATTCATTTTGCGCCCGTAGCTCAGCTGGATAGAGTACCGGACTACGAATCCGTTGGCCGCAAGTTCGAATCTTGCCGGGCGCGCCAGTCATATTTCATTCTTAAACCGCCTCATGGCGTGGAGGTAGCTCATGATACGACTCGAGGGAATCATCTTTGTAGTTATCTGTTCATTCTTCTGTTTTGTGATATCCGGACCGGCGCAGGCGGCAAATACGATGAGTGTCCAGATCAAGGAAGGGCAGGTGCGGAGCACCCCTTCTTTCCTGGGGACTATCGTTGCCAAACTGGCATATGGCGACAGTGTCGAGATCATCCAGGATCAGGGGGCCTGGAAAAAGGTTGCCCTGCGCGGTGGAGTGCAGGGGTGGATACACACCTCCGCCCTGTCAGAGAAAAGTATCATTCTCAAGGCCGGGGCGAAAAACGTGCAGACCAGCGCCACAGGGAGTGAAATCGCTTTGGCCGGCAAGGGGTTCAGCGAGCAGGTCGAGAAGCAGTACAAGAGTCTCAATCGTAATATAAATTATGCCTGGATAGACCGGATGGAGAAGTTCCAGGTCTCGCCAGAGCAGATGCAGGCATTTCTGAAACAAGGTGGGGTGGCGCCCGCGAAAGGAGGTGCGCAATGAAAACGAGACTTCTACCTCTGTCATTGATAGCCCTTCTGAGCCTGGTCTCCTGTCAAACGATGGAGTCCGCGACCTCCATCGCCACCACGATCGGTCAGAGCACAGGTGTGGTCAGCAGTTCCCAGGCGGATTCGATACAGAAAACGGCACGAGCTGTTTCGCGCAGCGCCGAGGAATTCACCCCGGAGCAGGAGTACTATATCGGCCGATCCGTAGGAGCGGTCGTTCTGACAAAATACCCGGCCCATGAAGACGACAAGGTCAATCAATATCTGAACATTATCGGACAGACTTTGGCCCAGGCCTCGGATATGCCTGGAATCTTCGGGGGCTACCATTTCCTTGTCCTCAATTCTAATGAAATAAATGCCTTCGCAACTCCGAGCGGGCTTGTCTTTGTGACACGTGGGCTTCTACGCTGCTGTCGGAATGAGGACGCCCTCGCGGCGGTTCTTGCCCATGAGATCGGCCATATAGAACTCAGGCACGGTATGCAGGCCATCAAAAAGGCGCGGATAACCGAGGCGTTGACCACCATCGCTGCTGAGGGGGCGAAAACTTTCGGATCAAAAGAAGTCGCCGCTCTCACCGAGACTTTCGGCGGTACTATTACTGACATCACCAATACGATGATTGAAAAAGGCTACTCCAGGTCTGCCGAATACGAGGCGGATCTGAAGGCCGTGAAGCTTCTGCGGCGCGTCGGTTATGATCCTAACGGTCTCGTGGAGATGCTCACGGCGATGAAGAAGAATCTGAAGGCAGGCGGTCTCGATTTCGCCAAGACCCATCCCTCACCGGAAAACCGGATCGAAGAGATTCAAAAGGATGGTATACAGTACGCGACGGTCAAGATACCGACTGCTCGCCAGCAAAGATTCCAGCAGATGCTTGGAAAGATATAGCGATGAACATTGCGTCACCTTCGGTGAAGAAACTCCTGCAGGGCGCAGCGGCAGGTCTGATCGGTTTTGCGCTGGCGCTATCACTCTGGCTCCCGGGGTGGCTCGATACCTGGGAGGGGAAAACTTGGGACTGGAGGGTCAACCTGCTGGCCAGGCCGGGGGCGGCCACCGACTCGATCCGTCTAATCCTCCTCGATCAGAACAGCCTCGACTGGGGAAAGAGGGAGAATGCGCTCGGCTGGCCTTGGCCCCGTGAGATCTACACTGTCCTTCTCGATTTCTGCCGCCGTCAGGGGGCAAAAGCAGTCATCTTCGACGTACTGTTTACGGAACCCTCCACATATGGCGTCGCTGACGATCAAACCCTGGGCGAGGCGATCAAAAACGGCCCACCTTTTGTCGGTGCGGTCTTTCTGAGCGATGATGCAGGTGCGGAACGGAAGTGGCCAGAGTTCATCCCGGTGCCGAAGTTCAAGATTGACGATCCCATACCGTGGCTCACGGACACAATCGCCGGAAAAGGCAGCGCCCTTGGGGGGACATTCCCCGTTCCGGACGTTGCCCGAAACAGCACGGTTTTAGCCGATACCCACCTCAACCCTGATCCAGATAACGTCTATCGCCGGATGAGGCTTTTCAGCGCCTTCGACGGAAAAATAGTGCCGTCACCGGCGTTGGGCGCCTACCTGGCAGCCGCACCGGATGTGCAGCTGAATGTCGCCGCCAGCCTTCTCGTCGTGGGGACTCGCCGTATTCCGGTCGATGAGAGGGGAAACACGATTCTAAACTTCCGTGGGTCCTCCGGCACGCACAAGACTTATAGCGCTGCTGCCGTAATCCAGAGCGAGCTTCGTCTCCAAAACGGAGAGGAGCCGATCATCGATGGGACGAATCTCTTCAGGGACCGTTATGTCTTTTTCGGATTTTCCGCGCCCGGGCTCTACGATCTCCGCCCGACACCCACCTCCGGCATCTACCCTGGCGTAGAGGTTCACGCGACGGCGCTGGACAATCTCCTGTCTGGCGACTTCCTCCGGCCGGCGCCGAAAGTATTCCTCCTGGCCCTGACCTTCTTTTTGACCCTCTTTGCCGGAGTCGCGACTGCGCGCGCAACCGGGATTGCAAAGAGCCTTCTCATCAACGGGTTATTCATTCTACTTCCTATATTCATAGCCGGGGTTGCATACCGTACCGGGTTTTGGCTGCCGCTTGTCGTCCAGGAGATAGCGGTCGCCGTCACGCTATTTTCCGCCGGTGTGATCTATTACACGACCGAGGGGAGACAGAAACTCTTCATCAAAAATGCCTTCAAACAGTACCTTAGCCCTGCGATCATCGAAGAGCTCATCCAGCATCCGGAGCGATTAAAACTCGGCGGTGAGCGGCGCCTGCTCTCCATCTTTTTTTCGGACTTAGAGGGATTTACGGGAATCTCCGAGGGGTTGGAACCGGAGGCGTTGACGAATCTCCTTAACGAATATCTGTCTGCGATGACCGACATCATCCATGAGGAGGGAGGGACTGTCGACAAGTATGAAGGGGATGCGATCATCGCTTTCTGGAATGCCCCCCTGCCTCAAGCCGATCATGCCGAAAGGTGCGTCAGGGCGGCCCTTCACTGCCAGGCAAAGCTGGCCCTGATGCGGCCGGCGCTCCGCGAGCGCGTCGGGAAGGACCTTCTCATGCGGATTGGAATAAACAGCGGCCTGGCGGTCGTCGGCAACATGGGTTCACATACCCGGTTCGATTACACGATGCTCGGCGATGCCGTGAATCTCGCCGCCCGCCTGGAGGGGATCAATAAGCAGTTCGGAACTTATACCGTAATATCGCAGGCCACATTGGAGCTCATGAAAGAGAGCTTACCCGTACGCGAACTCGCACGAGTCTCAGTGGTGGGTCGCAAGGAGGCAGTGACAATCTTTGAGCCGATGGTTTCCGGGGAGTTTGCAGCAAGGGCGGACGATCTCCGGATCTTTGCCGGCGGACTGGAAGCATTCTCCTTGGGCCGGTTTGCCGAGGCAGAGGCGATCTTCGCCACCCTGGCCGACCGTGATCCCGCCGCCCGCGCCTACATCGCGAAGTGCCGTTCGCTTATCGAAAAGCCGCCCGGAGAATGGAACGGCGTCTGGGTGGTAACGACCAAGTGACGGTTTCGCCCCTTCCTTTTCCGGTTCAGCCTAATTATCTGTTTTTAATAAAGTTATTGACTTGTCACGAGCATATTGATAGCAAATTTGATGGACTAGTTAGAAGTCCATCATCAGGCCGATGGCGATTAAGCCACGGCCTGGTGTGAGGGTGGAACCGCTTGAATTTACTTCAAGCGGCGGGAGAGGGGAAGCCCTTTCCCGCCAAGTAAAAAATCGTTTTCTGACTTTGTATGAATTGACCTGACTTCCGAAGGGACTCAATATCTTTATGAGATTTTTCCCAAAAAAAAGCCAGCATAGAAATCTCCCAATCTCCACGCTGGCCATCTTTTCATTAAAATTGGCATATCCGCCACCACAAATAAAGAAGAGGTTAACCATAAAGAGTTAACCCCTTGATATTTCCGGTAGGCGCGATTGGATTTGAACCAACAACTTCTACCGTGTCAGGGTAGCGCTCTCCCCCTGAGCTACGCGCAGAATTATATGGATAAATATTTCCCCGAATGGACAAAAGAACAGGATAAGGCTGTTTTCCCAAGGCTTTGATAATAGATTTGAAATCGGCTTGCTTTGTATTCAGAAATATTACATAGTATTAATATATTGAACAATGAAATCGGTCTGCATATTGACCATTGAAAGGAGAATAACATGGCGCAGTTTACAGCAGAAACCCTGATAAAAAATGGCGGGATTACATTGCGCAAAATTCCTTTAAAGGAAAATACCAGGGTAAAAGTTGTTTTAATCCCCAAAGCCGACCTGTCAAGCATGTCTTTTGCGACTGCTCGTAAATTGACAAAAAAAATTAAAGGGAATCTGTCCGAAGATATTCTTGCGGAAAGAGATAAGAGATGAATCTCTATCTTGATTCAAATGCGCTGATCAAACTTTATCATGAGGAAGCCGGCACGGGTGAGCTTGTCAAACTGCTTGATGATAATGCAGATAATCTTATTTTAACAATTGCGGATATTACAAGAATTGAATTTTACTCGGCTTTTCTTAAAAGGGTTCGCAAAAAGGAAATAAAGATTGAAACGGTAAAAGAAGTCCTATCGGCTTTTGAAAACGATCTCTACATGTTCAATTTTATCGAAGTTGATAATATTGTTAAAACAATGGCTGTCGATTTGCTTAAGACAACAGCGAATAAACTGGGTCTGACGACTCTTGATTCTATTCAATTAGCAGCGGCTATAACTGCGCATCAAATTTTTCCGATCGACTGTTTTGTGACTTCCGACCGTATATTGCTGAACATTGCAAAAAAATACTTCCGGACATTCAATCCTGAGTCATAAATTTCATGCAGATTATCTGTTGAACTTTGACAATTTGATATAAGAATTGACCTGGCTTCCGAAGGGATTGCGACGCAGCCAACCGGTCTTTATAAAATCTTTGTTCCTATGCCACAGGGGAAAGAGATCGCACCGCTCAATGCGGAGTGAATTGCCTGTTTGTTGTATGATGGCTTGCTTTTTGATGTATCATACTTAGCTTACCCCTTGATGGATAAAGGATTAAAGCTCACCGAAGAAAACTATGGGGAGCCTGAGGCGGATTCCAATCGTAATGAATAGCCTATATTGTTAGTTCGTTCGCAAACCCCGTCCCAAGCATTGTGGATTGCGCTCGCTGTTTCGGTTCAACCTAATTACAAACGGGTTATATAAGGCATGGTAAGTAAAATAAAGAAAGGGCTGATATTTGCCAAAAAATCAATTGCTCAAATGTATAAGCCTGTTTGCCGGCCTGTCGCTTGGCCTTTGGTTTCAAATTCCCAGCAAAGAATTCCGAAATCCGGATTGAACTTAAATGTCATGAGTTTTAATATTCGGCGCGGGACGGCGAGAGACGGCAAAAATCACTGGATATTTCGTCGTAACCGTGTGCGCGAACTTTTGAATTATTACCGCCCTGATGTTATGGGCCTGCAGGAAGCGATGGGCTTTCAAGTATCAGAGATCCGTACTATGCTTCCCGGATATGAGAAGATTGGGAGTGGAAGTTTGGGTGGCAGCAAAGGGCTGTTCAATGCCATTTTTTATGATGCAGTCCGGTTCTTCCCATCCGAGGGAGGCACATTCTGGTTTTCAGATACACCCGATATTCCTGGATCAAGAGGGTGGGGGAACATACTCCCGCGAACATGTACCTGGGTTTGCCTGATTGAAAAAGACTCAGGGCAGGCTTTTTATTTTTACAATGTTCATTTGGATCATATTTCCCGCCGTTCGCGAAAAAACAGCATAGTTTTATTGACTCGGTTTATTCATAAGAGGTCGTCCCCGGATCCTTTTGTACTGACAGGTGATTTTAATGCCAGAGAAAAGAGCGCGCCCATAAAATATCTAAAAGGTGACATTCCTTTAAGAATCAGAGTTAAAGAGAGCGTAGTAAATCCCGAACCATTAATGGACACTTTTCGGGTACGATATCCGAATGGTAGAAATGTTGCCACCTTTCACGGGTTTCGCAAACATTTTTTCCGGTTCAAATTTGACTATATTTTTGTTCCGTCTTCTGTCCGGGTCCAGGACGCAATAATTATTCAACCGCAATGGGAGAAATGTTACCCATCTGACCACTTCCCGCTGTTTGCCAATATCAATTTATCTGTAATCTCTGACTCTGCAAATCCAGGCGTTTTTATTGAAGAGTACAAAAAGGATATGGCTGATAAAAAGGTGCGATAGTCAGGCCATTATATCCGCTTAAGCAGCTGATTTGCTGCTGTTAACATCGGGTCCCAGACAGGGCTGAACGGAGGCGCGTATGCAAGATCGCTTTGAACAAACTCGTCAACAGTCATACCGGCATGAAGAGCTACGGCAGCCGCATTTATACGATGGGCGACGCCTTCTTTTCCAACCATCTGCACCCCGATAAGCCTGCCTGATTTCCGGTCTCCAACCATCTGAACCAGGATTGAACTTGATCCGGGATGGGCGTGCGCGCGGGAACGGCTTTCAATGACTGCCTCAACAGGTTCAAAATCAAGCTCTTTTGCTTCATCCATGCCAAGACCCGTTCTGGCGACCTGAATATCAAAGACTTTAAATACCGCTGTTCCGGCCACTCCCTGAAGTTCAGCTTTTACACCGGTTACATTATCGGCCACGGCCCATCCGCCCCTGTTGGCACGAAGAGCAACCGGAATCCATGTTTTCCTGCCTGTAACCACGTGATAGGCATCCGCACAATCTCCCGCGGCGTATATATCAGGGTTGGAGGTGCAAAGGGTTTTATCGACCGAAATCGACCCTGAGGGTCCAAGTTCAAGACCTGCATCTTGAGCCAATTGACTGTTGGGCGAAATTCCAACGGCAACGAACACCATCTGACAGGAAAGATCGAGATTGCGGCAGATCACTTTAAGTCCGTCTTCTGTCTTCACAATTTTTTCTATACTGTGACCGAGATAAATTCTCACATTGTTATTTTCGACTTCAGTTTTTATCGCTGAAGCAAGCTTGTCGTTCATCCACGGAATAAAAACAGATCGTGGTTTAATCATATCAACTTCAATTCCAAGTGCCCTGAAAGCTTCGCACATTTCAAGCGCGATATATCCCATACCTATGACAACAACATTTTTGACCTTGTTGTCAGTGATGAATTGCTTGATAATTCTTCCGTCATCAAGGCTTTTCATGTTCGTTACTCCCAAAAGATCAAATCCGGGAAGCTTCGGAATAACGGGTGATGCTCCGGTAGCTAACAGAAGCTTGTCGTATGGAAGCTCGAACTTGCTGCCGTCATGCTTTGTCCCTCTGACTGCTTTTCGGTTTATATCTATTGCTTCGACAAGATGTCCTGTTCTTAAGTCGATCTTCTGCCTGTCTCTGAAAACATCTGCCTGCCTGACAACAAGATCATCCATGCTTCTTTTTGAATCAGCCAGGTTGTAAGGCATGCCGCATGCGCTGTATGAAACATCGAAAGTTTTTTCAAGGACTATGACATCCATATCGGGTCTGTTTCTTTTTGCCCGGCTTGCTGCACTCATTCCTGCAGCATCACCCCCAATGATTATGAATTTCATAAAATTTTCCTCAATATGTGCAGTTTGGAAATCCCATACGAATATTCAAAATATGGTTTTTCTCCAGATCAATCGGGAAAAAGGGTTCGAGGGTTCAAGGACTCATTCGATTAACCTGTGAATAATTTTTCAAGGTAGAACTTTGTAATCTTGTCGGCATCTTCAAAAGAATATTCCGGGTTTCTATTTTTTTCCGCCATTTTCGTTCTGATGCCAGATGCGAGGGATTTTCCAAGCTCCACTCCGAACTGGTCGAACGGGTTTATACCCCAGATAAATGCTTCATAGACCGTTTTTGCCTCGTAGAAAGAGAGAAGCCTTCCAATATTTTCCGGGGACAAGTCATTTAATAGTATGGTTGAAGAAGGCCTGTTTCCATCAAAACGTTTTGCGCCATCGGTGTCATCTTTTCCGAATGCGAGGGCGGCTGGCTGAGCGATTAGATTTGCCCAGAGCTCCTGGTGGTTAGTTACTCCTTTTGATTTGAACCCGTACTGATCATAAGACGGCTTGATGACTCCTATGAAATCGACAGGAAAGGGTCTTCCCTGGTGAGCAAGCTGAAAAAACGAATGCTGTGCATTGGTGCCCGGTTCACCGAAGATAATTGTTCCTGCAGGTACATCAAGGGCATATCCGTCTTTTGTGACCGATTTCCCGTTACTTTCCATGTTCAACTGCTGTATGTGGGGAGCAAGCTTTGACAAGGGAGAGGCATAAGGTATTACAGCCTGTGCCGGATAATGAAGAAAATTATTGTTCCATACGGATATCAGAGCGGCGACAAGGGGGAGATTCTTTTCGGGAGGCGCCTCTTTAGCGTGAATATCCATCTCTTCAGCTCCTTTTAAAAACCGTTCAAAGAGATCATATCCGATGTAAAGACTTAGCGGCACGCCTCCAACCGCCGAAGTGACGCTGTATCTTCCCCCTATGAAATCGAACATGTGAAACGACGCGATAACCGGGTTTGAAGGATCATCTCCCGGACTCCCCTTGCTGGTGACTGTTACGAAGTGTTTTGCCGGATCGAGCCCTTTCTGTTTCATGAACTCGTAGGCCTGGTTTGTGTTTGCCGCTGTTTCGGCAGTAGTATAGCTTTTTGATATAACAATCCAGATCGTGCTTTCGGGATCAATAGACGCCGCTATTTCTCCAAAGTTGTGAATATCAACATTAGAAAGAAAATGTATCTGCATTTTCCTGATGGCAAGATGCTTTAATGCTGACGCAACAAATTCAGGACCAAGGTAAGAGCCTCCGATTCCTATAACCACCATATGTTCGAAAATCTTGCCTGTTGAACCCCGGATTTCACCACTATGAATTTTGGATGTAAATTCTTTTATCTTTTTTCTTACCGAAAACATTTCGGGCATGATGTCTTTACCGTTTACAAAGACAGCATCGGCGGAAAATGATCTTGATGCTGTGTGAAGTGCGGCGCGGTTTTCGGTGTTGTTGACCGTTTCTCCGCTGGTCATGGATTTGAACTGTTTTTTTATTCGTCTTTTTTCAGCAAGTTCAAACAAAAGTTTCATGGTTCCGGAATTCACCCTCTGACGGGAATAGTCATAGAAAATACCGGCGCCTTCCAGGGAAAAATTTTCCAAGCGCCCCTTTTGACCGACAAGGTATTTAAGGTGATTTTCTCTGCGGTTAATTATACCCGCATGTTTTTTCAGATTTATCCATTCGGGAATATCAATTATGGAATATGACTGTTCAGGGTTCATGGTTTACCTTCAAGGGTTTTATATATATCAGTTATAATTTGTGCAGATAATTCTGACATTGCCTTGCTCATTGCTTCAGCGAGCGCTCCCGGATTATTCCTGGCACATTCTTTCCGGGTGCTGTATCTTTTTTGAAAAAGAATTCTTTTGTTCAAGTCGGTTTCATTTTCTGCCATGAGAATGATATCAAGCGACAGAACAGCTTCCCATCTCCCGCCTCTGTCATCCTCGAAAAATTCATCAACAGTTCCCGATATTGAATGGGTTGCAGCAAAGCCTGTATCATGGTTGAATACA
This sequence comes from Desulfobacteraceae bacterium, assembly GCA_011391695.1. GTDB lineage: Bacteria > Desulfobacterota > Desulfobacteria > Desulfobacterales > RPRI01 > RPRI01. Next base: position 12,788 of record JAABQB010000027.1, read on the forward strand.
GCCTTGAAAAGACCGGACTGCCTGATGTCCCTGAACAGAAAATAAGCAATAAGATGAGCAGGGTTTGTCTCCCATCTTTGGTTACTGTACTTATCGGTCTGGAAATTGTTTTTCCTGTAACTGATTCTTTCTGAGTTGTTCAGGGGAGAGGCCTGAAAGCGTTCCATTCTTATTGTTGAATTGACGGCTTTAACTTCAGTGAATTTCGGAAAAGCATATTCAAGGGTATAAAAATCGACCTTGCCTGCCGGCTCTCCGAAACTCAAACAGCCAGCAAGAGATAAAACCAGGCCGCCGATGAACAAGAAAAAAAATGCATAAAAAGTTCTTCCAATGATTTTATCTTTGGCTTTAAGCATCCTCTCAACCTCCCCGATATCTCTTGCGAAGTTCTGACGGGCTTTCTTTATTGAGATAGCCCAGATCCCCTGATAATAATATTTGAGTCTCTAATTCACTCGAATCCTTGAACCCTGCCGAAGGCCCGCCAATCTTTATGGCGGGAACCCTCGAATCCTCATAGGATCACCAACTAATTTGGAGCTGATCCATTTAATCTTTATCCGTCTCTTTTTCAGGAGGAGGATTTCCATAAAGAAGCATGGATGGCTGATCAGAAATTAATTCAACAGAACGATTTAATGTTTCGCTGGTTTTTTCTATGCTCTGCATTGTTGCGAGGATCTGCTTCTGCAGGGATGAAAGGTTGTTATCGGTCTTTTCAACGAGAAAGGTCCCTTTCTGTATCAGGTTTCCCGCATCATTTGCGGCTCGATTGAAGTTCTGAATAGCCTGTTTGATGTCGTCCTGATTATCGGCAACAATTTTATCAACTTTTGCTATTGTTCCATTCAGATTTGAAATGGTCTTATCGGTATTTGATGAAAACAATTTAAATGTGTTTCCTGCCTTTTCGATGGAATCCATCGCAGCATCCCATTTGTCCAAAGATTCCCTGATATCGGAGGATAATTTCCCGATTTTCGCACTATCAACGGCAATGTTTATTTTATCCAGAGATTTTTTAAACTTATCAGACATTCCTCCAAGGTCCATATTTTGCAATTGTTTTACCACGTCATTTATGTTGTCTATGAAGTTTCTTATTTCAGAAGGTTTTGTATCGATAACCGCATATCTTGGTGGAAAGTTCAGTATCGGGGAAAGATCCGGTTCACCTTTTCTCTTTATGTCCAGTTCAATAAACATTATGCCTGTTATTCCGACCGATTTTAACTGGGCAACGATGTTTTTATCCGGTTTCATATCAGTTTCTATTTTTAATATTATTTCTATAAGCTTTGCATCCGGAGCCACAAGTATGTCGGCAACCCTTCCGATTGTGACTCCCCTGTATTTTACGGGCGAGTCTTTTGCCAATCCCTGTACGGAATCATCGAAATAGGCTGAATAGAGATGTCCCTGTTCAAAAAAATGTGTCATGCCGAGCCATATTATTGCAATAAACGCAACAATTAAACCCAACATAACGAAGATCCCGACACTTAATTTTGTTTTTATTGAAGCCATATTTTACCCATCTTTGATAACTATGACGACTTCTCACGAGTCCATCAGTTTTGATGGTCCCGTAAAAAGTCAGGATCTCACACCAAGCCACAAAGATCACAAAGTTAACATGTTAATATTAAATGAAATATTTCTTCGTGTTCTTAGTGCCTTTGTGAGAAAATATAGTTTTCACGGGTCCATCAGTTTTGCGTTCCGTTTAAAAAATTGCCTGACTGAAGGATTGGGACTGTGATCCCTGATACTCTTTGGATCTCCCTCGGCAATTATACCCTTTGTATTTTTATCAAGCATTACAACCCGGTTTGCAACCGTAAATATTGTATCAAGGTCATGTGTCACGATTACAATGGTTGTGCCCAGTCTCCTGTTGATTTGCATTATAAGCTCATCAATTTCAGAGGAGATAACCGGATCGAGGCCGGCTGTCGGTTCATCCAGAAAAAGTATTTTAGGATTAAGAGCAAGAGCACGTGCCAGGCCAGCCCTTTTTTTCATTCCCCCGCTTAATTCCGAAGGCAGATAATTTTCAAAACCTTCAAGTTCAACAAGCCGAAGCTTCAGATGAACAAGCATATCCACGGAATATTTAGGCATTAAAGAGTACTCTGTTATCGGTAGCGCTATGTTTTCCGCAACTGTCATTGAGCCAATAAGGGCGCTGCTTTGGAAAAGTATTCCTATTCCTTTTAAAATATTGTGCAGTGTTTTGGTGTCACATCCGGTTATGTCAATGCCGTCAATAAAAACATTCCCGGATGATGGAGCGGCAAGGCCTACCATATGTTTCAGCAATGTGCTTTTTCCGCATCCGCTTCCACCCAGAATCACAAGAACTTCACCTGCATAAACATCGAGGCTGATGTTATTGAGAATAACTTCATCGCCGTATTTTGCAATAAGATTTTTTACCTGGATGACCGTATCTTTTATTGCCATAACCTTTCTATATTTATCGCCAGTAGCTTCGTCCGACTGCAAACATTGAATCAAAAAGGATAATAAGAAATATACCGCTCACAACTGCCGATGTGGCCGCATTCCCTACTGCATCAGCGCCTCCTCTTGTCTGAAAACCCCTGAGACATCCAACCCATGAAATAAGGATGGCAAAGATAATGCTTTTGGACATTCCCCAGACAACTTCGAAAAGGGTCAGAACCTTGATAGTCTGGGAGATATACGAACTTATTGTCAAGTCAAGAATGAAGACTCCGACAACAAGTCCGCCTGCTATCGCGAATATATTCGAAAAAAGAGTAAGCAGCGGGACTACGATAACAGACGCCAGTATTCTGGGGATTGCCAGAAAAAGTGTAGGGTCGAAACCCATTACAAAAAGGGCGTCAATCTCTTCGGATATTTTCATGGTTCCAATTTCTGCCGCAAAAGCCGAACCGGATCTGCCGGCGACAACTATGGCAGTCATAATCGGTCCAAGTTCAGAAACCATTGCAATAGCCACCAGTGAAGCAACATAAAGATTTGCTCCAAACTGCTGCAGCTGTAAAGAAGACATGAAAGAAATAACAAGCCCGAGAAGAAAACTGATAAGGGCCACTATGGGAACGGCGTTAACACCGGTTTTTTCCATGCACAGTATCGTATCGTCAACACGAAGCGACCCGGGATGACGGAATACATGGTAAAATGAAAAAAGAACCGAACCGATGAAAGAAACAAGAATTTTAAAATTAGAAGCGCTTTTTATTACGGTTTCACCGAATCTTATAACAACCCCGTAAGATTTTTTCGGTTTAGCGGAACCGGGAGATCTATCAAAATCCGACTCATTTAAAGAAAGAATGTTTTCTGCCATGTTGCGGGTGTCTGTCATCCCGAATGAACTGTTTTTATTCTTTATTGCTTTTTTTAATTCAATAAGGAGAATCAGACCGAAATCGTCAATATATGAGACGTCATCAAGATCGGCAGTGAGGGAAGTCAGAGATAATGCATTTATTTCCGGAATTAATTCTTTAATAATGCCCGCTGAGGACCTGACATCCAATTTCCCATGAAAATGAACAGTAAAAACACCCGGTTCATTCCCGGAAATGTTGTAGAATTCGGATCTGTTCAGCTCAGGTTTTTTCATTATCAAACCCTATGCTTCTGAAAATAAAGGTTTAAACAGCCGGTATCAGATTCTTCGTGAACTGGATATCCCTTCCGATAAAATAGCCTGTATTCTATTTAACGTAATGCAGGTATCTGAGCATCCCGGAAAATTGATTCTTAGCTGACATTCTCTGCAGGGACTCTTAATCAGGTAGCCAATTTCAAAGTCAAACCTGTAGTTGATGCGTTCCAGTTTAGGGATATATTCCAAAAGTTCCAATTCCTGTTTACAGACCTTTACATAAAACCTCCTTTTGCCCGATTACTATAAAGATTTGGTCTCTGGTCTCTGGTTTGTCGTTTCTGGTTTTTCTTTTAACCAGAAACCAGGAACTTTAAACCAGGAACCTGAATCTTTTTTTAGCCTTCCTTGTACTTGGGCAAAATGAAATGTTCTGCAAAGGTCTTATTCCCTGAACATTTTATTATTGGGAGATGTTCCTTATTTTTGATAAATATCATAATGTTGAATACATAACAAGACAAACCTGCTATTTTCTCGATAAGAAGCGCTTGTATTCATACATTTTTGCAAAAGCCTTAACCGCACGTTCGGGAGAGGGATAGAATACTCCTTTAAATGAACAGCCGCCGACCCTGTAAACAGTTTTATCTTTTTCATCGGTAAGCAGGCTTACACCGAACACGGGTTTATTATATTTTTCCATCAATGTTACAATGTGCTTGATATAATTTTCATCAAAAGCTGTGAGTGTTTTACTGATCGATTCCAGATATTCGGGAGTGTATGTCGGATCAGCGTCAAGTATCGAATCGACAAGACGTTTCAAGAGTATTCTCCGGCCCAGGATGCCGAGGTTGATTACCGCATCGCAACCCTCCCATTTCAGGAGCTCTTCTATTATGGTCATGGGAATAGACGGATCATTTTCTCCAACAATGTCAACCGGATTTGATCTGCTCCAGTAGGGCGGTAGAATTTTGTCCATTAGTTCAATCATATCCTGTGACAGTTCGGATACTTCAAGGCCGTACTGTGAACACAGATCTGAAGTTACGACACCCCATCCTCCGCCGAGAGTCATTATGGCAGCCCGGTTTCCTTTCGGGAGAGGCAGGGATGAAAATGCTGCAGAAAGGTCAAGCAGATCCATAGGCTGTTCTACCAAAACAATTCCGGCCTGACGGCATACGGCATCAAATATCCTGGAATCTGATGTCATTGCGCCGGTATGGCTTGCGGCAGCCCGGTTTCCTGCTTTACTTCTTCCGCCTTTCAGTAAAATAATCGGTTTCTTTTTCCCAACCCTGCAGGCGCTTTCGAAAAAGCGACGCCCGTTTTTAACGCTTTCCACGTAGAGCATAACAGTTTTTGTTAAATTATCCGCTTCAAAGGCATCTATATAATCTTCAATCGTAATCATTGCCTCATTGCCAGAGCCGCAGAATGCCCTGATTCCTATATCCTGCCGTTCCGCAAATGCAAGCAGTTGAGTTCCCATATTCCCGGATTGAGCCACAACCGCTGTAGCCCCCGGTCGTGGTCTGACATGACTTCCTGTGCAGTAAAGGTTGATGTGCGGGTTGCATATTCCCATGGTATTCGGGCCGAGTATAAGTATTCCGGCATCCTGGGCAGCACTTACAAGGTTTTTTTCAAGTTCTTTTCCTTTTACACCTGTTTCCCCGAATCCGGATGTAATAAGCAGCATGTTCCTGATTTTTTTTGCCTTGAAATCGGGAAGCAGATTTATTACCCCTGAAGCAGGGATTGTGACTACCGCAAGATCAACTTTGCCGGGAATTTCAGTAACGGATTTATAAACCGGCCTGCCTGCTATCGTTCCGCCTTTGGGATTTACCAGGTATATTTCACCTTCGTATCCTCCGCTTATCGTTAATGTGAAAAGGGTGTGTCCCCATTTCCCCATTTGCGAGGATGCCCCGACAAAGGCAATTGATCTCGGATAAAAAACAGAGCCGATATCATCGGCAGGGATTGACGGAAGGAACTCTTTTTTTTCGCTGTCCGGTCCCAATATTATGAGGGCATCAACCGCCTTAAGATTCCCATCCGGCAGGGCAATAAGAGGGTTGATGTCAATTTCCGCTATTTGCGGTTGCTCAAGCGCAAGGCGTGAAAGGCCTGTAAGCGCTTTAATAATCTGTTTCCGGTTGACTGCATTTTCACCCCTGAATTCATTAAGAAGCACTTTTGCTCTTATTTCATCAAGCATCTCCTCCGCATCATTTTCTGTAACGGGAGCAATCCTGAAAGATACATCAGAAAAAGCTTCGGTGAAGATACCTCCGATTCCGAACATGATTACCGGCCCGAAATGGGGGTCCCTGAACATGCCTGTGACAAATTCCCTTTTACCTTTGAGCTGGGGCTGAACAAGGAAACCTTCGAGTTTATCCCCGGCCATTTTTTCTATGGTTAAAGCAGCCGCTTTTACCTCTTCGGGATCTTTCAGGTTAAGGTGAACAAGTCCCATTTCAGTTTTATGCAAAATAGAAGATCCAAGCCCTTTAAGAACAACAGGGAAACCAATGCTTGAAGCCAAAAATACCGCCTCATCGGGAGTTGCTGCTATTTTCTCTTCAATGACGGGAACATTGTATTCTATGAGAACCTGTTTTGATTCGCTTTCTATAAGAGCATGCTTTTCGTCATTAATATGTTTTCTGATAAGACCTGTTATATCCATTCATTCTCCTCGATTGATATCCGTATTGAAAACTCCCTTGTGTCCAAAATTTGTTTCCAGATGGACAATATCCATAAAAAGTTGGTTAAAAATACCATAAGCAGTCTTTTATGCAAATAATTTATTTTATAAAAACTTGTATGTTGCAGATGATTTATTATATTCATTTGAGTGGAAACGGATAAAAAAAAATGGTATACGTGATTAGCTCGTAAGAGTTTGTCACCATTTATTCAGGAGATAGTTGATGCGTGCAGGTATCGGATATGACGTTCACAGGCTTGTTTGTGGCCGCAAACTGGTTCTTGGCGGAATTGTCCTCCCTTTTGAAAAAGGTTTGCTCGGCCATTCTGATGCAGATGTTCTTGTTCATGCAATTTGTGATGCTCTGCTGGGGGCAGCAGGTCTTGGGGATATTGGTATCCATTTCCCGGACACAGATCCAAACTATAAGGACATCAGCAGCCTGAAACTGCTTACAGCGACCTGTGAAATGTTAAAGAATAGAGGATATGGAATTAACAGCATTGATTCCACGATTTTTGCCGAAAAGCCTTCAATATCTCCCTTCAGGGATAGAATGAGAACAGAAATAGCCAATGCTGCAGGAATAGATGAGGCGCTTGTTAATATTAAAGCCACAACAACTGAAGGACTCGGGATTATCGGAAAAGAAGAAGGGATTGCTGCTATGTGTATCGCATTAATAAGTTCTGTCAGAATTTAATCTTGATGGAATCGTAAAAACTATATTTTCTCACAAAGGCACTAAGAACACGAAGAAAAAATTCATTTAATATTAACATGTTAACTTAGTGATCTTTGTGGCTTGGTGTGAGATCCTGGCTTTTTACAAGATCGTCCATCTTAATATAAAAACATTGCGGTTTGATTGCCGGAGGAAAATGTCGCTTCGTATTTATAATACCCTTGAAAGAAAAAAAGTTCCGTTCGTGCCTGTAAAACCCGGGAAAGTCAGCATGTATGTTTGCGGGCCCACGGTATATGATTCCTGCCATATCGGGCATGCAAGATCCGTCATTGTTTTCGATGTTATTTTGAAATACCTGAAAGCAGCCGGGTTTGATGTGACTTATGTCAGAAATTTTACAGATGTTGACGACAAGATCATAAACCGCGCCGGTCAGCTTGGAGTTGAAACATCTGAAGTTGCGGAAAAATACATAAAGGAATTCTATGAAGATATGGATGCCTTAAACATTGAAAGGGCAACCGTAGAGCCGCGGGCAACCGAGCACATAGACAGAATTGTAGCTCTTATTGAAAAGCTGCTGGAAAAAGGGATGGCATACAGAATAAACGGAGATATATTTTATTCTGTCGAAAAATTTGAAAATTACGGAAAACTTTCCGGGCGAAGACTTGAAGAGATGGAAGCCGGCTCAAGAGTTGATATAGATGAAAGAAAAAAGAATCCCTTTGATTTTGCCCTTTGGAAATCGTTAAAACCAGGCGAACCTGCCTGGGACAGTCCCTGGGGAAAGGGGAGACCCGGCTGGCATATTGAGTGCTCGGCCATGAGCAGCGCGTACCTGGGGGAAACATTTGATATTCATGGAGGAGGCAGGGATCTTGTCTTTCCACATCATGAAAACGAGATTGCCCAATCCGAGGGAGCAACAGGAAAACCTTTTGCAAAATACTGGATTCACAACGGATTTGTAAACATAAATCATGAGAAGATGTCAAAGTCTCTCGGTAATTTTCTTCTGATTAAGGATATACTTAAATCATACCATCCGGATTCTGTCCGGCTCTTTTTATTGTCCAATCATTACAGGAGCCCTATCGATTATACAAACAAGGCGATGGATGAATCCGATGCGGGTCTTGATAAAATTTACTCCCTGATAAAACGGGTGGAGGAAAATCCGGGCTTTGAATCAAAAGAGGTTCAAAATGAACCGGGAGATTACTGGAAACAGTTTTGCGAGGCTATGGACGATGATTTTAATACAGCGAAGGGCGTTGGAATTATTTTCGACTCTGTCCGGCATGTGAATCGTCTGATGGACGAAAACAGCGGAATCATTCCGGGAGATGTTAAAATCATTATTGGTAAAATCCATGCCGACATCCTCAAAACAGGGAAAGTCTTGGGTATATTATCAGAGTCTGTCGGAACATATTTTGAAAGAAAGAAAACAAATTTTCTAGAAAATAAAGCGATTGATCCTTCCATGATTGACTCTCTGGTGAAGGAGCGTTTCGAAGCAAGAAAAGCAAAGGACTGGAAGAAGGCTGATGAGATAAGAAAGAAACTTTCGGATATGGGTGTTTTGATCGAGGATAGAGCTGACGGAACCATCTGGAAGTTCAACTGACGGCTTTGTGAAAAGTCCCTCTGCTGTGTTGCATAATATGAGCCAATTTAAAAACAGCGTCCAAAATAAATAGTCATAATCCGTCATTCCCGCGAAAGCGGGAATCCAAAAATAACTCTGGATTCCGGGTCAAGCCCGGAATGACAAGCAATGTTGACGTGTACAACTAATTATGTCGTTATGCATAGATTTAAACGAATTATTTTCACTTGAACCCTCGAACCCTATAATATTATGCCCAACTTCAAGATAGTATCCGATTATTCCCCTAAAGGTGATCAGCCAAAGGCAATAGAAGTTTTATCATCCGGAATAACATCAGGGAAAAAGCACCAGGTGCTTCTTGGCGTTACAGGGTCGGGGAAAACATTTACCATGGCCAATGTAATTGCAAATGTTGATAAACCGACTCTTGTTCTTGCCCCTAATAAAACACTGGCAGCACAATTATACAGCGAATTCAGATCCCTCTTCCCGGAAAGCGCCGTGGAATATTTCGTCAGCTATTATGATTACTACCAGCCGGAAGCATATATCCCTTCAAGCGATACTTATATCCAGAAAGACTCGTCAATTAATGACATGATAGACAAGTTAAGACATTCCGCGACAAGATCTGTTCTTACACGCAGGGATGTTATTGTGGTTGCAAGCGTTTCATGTATTTTCGGACTTGGCGCTCCAGAAGATTATCTCGCTATGAGGGTCGATATTAACAAAAACATGGAGCTTGACCGGGACAAATTTCTTCACGATCTTGTTTCCATGCATTATGAACGAAATGACATTGATTTTTTCAGGGGAAGCTTCAGGGTCAGGGGCGACAGAGTGGAGATTTTTCCGGCTTATGAAGAAGATAAAGCCGTCCGCGTAAATTTTTTCGGAGATGAGGTTGAGAGCATATCGGAAATAGATCCACTTAAGGGATCGGTTCTTAATAAATTAAACGGCACAACCATTTTCCCTGCAAGTCATTATGTTACACAGAAAATGACTCTCCAGAGGGCCATTGAGACTATTTTGCCGGAGCTGAAAGAGAGAATAGCGTATTTCAGAAATGAGAATAAATACATTGAAGCACAAAGGATAGAAGAGAGAACTCATTTCGACATCGAGATGATGCAGGAGATTGGGTACTGCAACGGGATAGAAAACTATTCACGCCATTTGACGGGAAGGGCGCCCGGTGAGCCGCCACCGACCCTTCTCGATTATTTTCCATCCGATTTCCTGTTGTTTATCGATGAAAGCCATATTTCCGTTCCGCAGCTTCACGGAATGTATAAAGGCGACAGATCGAGAAAAGAGACACTCATAAATTTCGGGTTCAGGCTTCCGTCGGCTCTTGACAACAGGCCTCTTAAATTTGAGGAATTTGAATCAAGAGTTTCTCAAGCGATATATGTATCTGCCACTCCGGCTGATTTTGAGCTTGAAAAGGGAAAGGACTCTCTTGTTCAGCTTATCGTCAGACCGACCGGACTTGTTGATCCTCCTATTGCAATAAGGAGGGCGGAAAATCAGGTCGACGATCTTTATGAGGAGATAGTCTCCTGTACAAAGAAAAACGAGAGGGTCCTTGTCACTACTCTTACAAAACGAATGGCAGAGGATCTGACCGAATATTATTCGGATCTGGGAATAAAAGTCAGTTATCTTCACTCGGACATAGGAACCCTGGAAAGGATGGAAATCATCCATGATCTCAGGACGGGCAAGTTCGATGTTCTTGTGGGAATAAATCTTTTGAGAGAAGGTCTTGATATCCCGGAAGTTTCTCTTGTTGCGGTGCTTGACGCGGATAAAGAAGGCTTCCTTCGTTCGGCAAGAGCGCTCATACAGACGTGCGGACGGGCTGCGAGAAATATTAACGGTAAGATAATAATGTATTGCGATACCGTTACGAATTCAATGCGGAATGCTATAGACGAGACCAATAGGAGAAGAAATATCCAGGAATCGTTTAATAAAAAATATAATATCACACCGGCAGGTATCGAGAAAGCGATTACACATGTATTTGAGCAGGTTTCGGAATCACCCACGGTATCGGATAAGGTATCTGAAACCATATCCAGATATCGTTCTCTCGATAATCTCGATGAGATTATTTCAAATCTTGAAAAAGAGATGGAAAGTGCGGCCCGTGAACTTGAATTTGAAAAAGCGGCCGAGCTGAGAGACAGGATCAGGGATATCAAGCAAAAGATAATTTTTGAATACTGACGGCTTTTTACTTTGCCGTCCGAAGAATCTTCAAATTCAAGGGTTCATATGCCGGATCATTTGATTGAAAAATTGTCGGGTGTTTCAACAGGCCCCGGTGTCTATCTGATGAAAGATGACGGCGGAGAAATAATTTATGTCGGAAAGGCGCTGAATTTAAAAAAGCGGCTTTCTTCATATTTTATTGGAGCAGATTCAAGCCGGCAGCAGCAGGTTAACCTGAAAACGAGCCTTCTGATAAAAAAAATAACTTCCTTCGAAACCATAATCACGGGAACGGAAAAAGAAGCGCTTATTCTTGAGTCAAACCTGATTAAGAAGCACAAACCCAGATATAACGTGATATTAAAAGACGACAAGAGATATCCTTCGCTTAAACTCAACATCAAAAACCCTTATCCTAATCTTGCGATTGTCAGAAAAACCGGAAATGACAATGCGATCTATTTCGGTCCGTTTGCCTCTTCTCAGGCGGTCCGCCGGACCCTTAGGTTGATACATAAGACATTCAGGCTCAGAAAGTGCACCACTGCAAATTTTAAAAAAAGAACCCGGCCATGTCTTAATTTTCAGATGGGAACCTGCCTCGGCCCCTGTTGCAATAATATAGATCAAACGGTTTATGGAGAGATAGTAAAAGAGGTTATACTTTTTTTAAAAGGCAGAACTCCGGTTCTTATAAGGGAGATAAAAGATAAGATGGTGAAGGCTGCGCAGGTTCAGGATTACGAGCTTGCGGCAGTTTACAGGGACAGGCTCTTTTCGATCCGGGAAACACTTGAAAGGCAGGTAGCGGTCACAACCGATTTTATGGACAGGGATGTGTTTGCTGTTGCGCGTGAGAATGAGCATTCGGTTATAACTGTTCTTGTAGTTAAGGGCGGCTATCTGCAGGGAACCCGTCATTTCAGTTTCAAGGCCGTGATTTCATCAGAATCAGGGATGCTGGGAGAATTCATACGACAATATTATGAGAAAGCCGATCTTATACCGGAAGAGGTGGTTGTATCCGTTGAGATGGAGGACTCGCTTTTACTTGAAGAATTGCTGACCGAGGTTAAAGGGGAAAAAGTCAAAATTTTCGAGCCGAAAAAAGGGGAACGCTTTAATCTTGTTACCATGGCTGTTCATAACGCAAAAGATGAGCTTAACAGAATAATCTCTTCGATTGCTTCGTCCGCCGACCTGCTTTGCCGTCTTCAGAAGCGCCTTGACATGGATAATGCCCCGAAAAGAATCGAATGTTTCGACAATTCAAATATTTCAGGGAAAAACGCGGTATCCGCCATGGTTGTATTTGAAAACGGAAAACCCCTGAAATCGGCCTATAGAAAATACAGAATAAAGACCGTTGAGGAGCATAATGATTATGCCTATATGGCGGAGGTTATACGGAGGCGATTCGGGAAAAATGAAGAATCGAAACCTTATCCCGATCTTCTCATTATTGACGGAGGAAAAGGACATGTAAGAATTGTCCGCGACATATTAAATGATCTTGAACTTGAACGGCAATTTGATCTTATTGGAATTGCAAAGAAGGATGAAAATAAAGGCGAGAACGAAGATAAGATTTATAAGCCGGGCAGATCCAATCCGGTAAACTTCGGAAGGGAAGGGGATCTTCTTTTTTTTCTTCAGCGGATAAGGGATGAAGCGCATCGTTTTGCCATATCTTTTCACAGGAAGCAGATCCGCAGAAAATCGGTTCATTCGGCGCTGGATGATATTAAAGGAATCGGGAAAAAGAAAAAAGAGATGCTTTTAAAGAATTTCGGAAGTTTCAAAAAAATCCGGGCAGCAACGCATGATGAACTGTGCTCACTGCCCGGAATAACCTCTGAAATCGCAAAAAATATAAAAGAAGCCCTGGAACTTTGAAATCTCAAATTTGAAATTGTATGTCAGGCGCCCAGTTTCTTCAAAACAGCCTTCAATTCTTCAACCGAGTCAGCCGACTTCTTTAACGCCGCCTGTTCTTCACCGGTAAGTTTGATTTGAATGATCTCTTCCACGCCTTTTGCTCCCAGTTTTACCGGAACGCCTATAAAGAGACCGTTTATTCCATACTCTCCTTCGAGGTATGCGGCGCACGGAAGAATTTTTTTCTTGTCCTTTAATATGGCTTCGGCCATTTCGACAGCGGCTGAAGCGGGAGCATAATAGGCGCTTCCTGTTTTCAGGAGTGAGACGATTTCCGCTCCTCCGCTGGCTGTTCTTTTGACAAGGGCATCAATCCTATCTTTTGAAAGCAGCTCGGTTATCGGAATTCCGGCGACAGTTGAATATCTCGGGAGGGGAACCATGGTATCTCCATGCCCGCCGAGAACAAAAGCATGTGTGTTTTCAACCGAGACATTCAATTCCATTGCTATGAAAGCCCTGAAACGAGCAGAGTCGAGAACGCCGGCCATGCCTATTACCCTGCTTTTAGGAAAACCACTTGCCTCGAAAGCTACATGGCACATTGCATCGAGAGGATTGCTGACGATAATGATAACAGCATCGGGAGAAAAAGCCGCAACCTGTTTCGTGACGTTTTTAACAATACCGGCATTTGTGCCAATCAGATCATCCCGGCTCATACCGGGTTTTCGTGGAATGCCGGCGGTAATTATGACAATATCGGATCCGGCTGAGGCTTCGTAGCTGTTGAATCCCTTTATATGCGCATCGTGTTTTTCTATTGGAGCCGCTTCGGTAAGGTCGAGAGCTTTTCCCTGGGGTACGCCTTCAACAATATCTATTAATACGACATCGCATAATTCTTTTTCCGCCAATCGCTGGGCTGCCGTGGCTCCGACATTTCCAGCCCCGATAACCGTTACTTTCTTGTCCATAAAGACTCCTTGTTATGTTTTATAATTGGATACTCTTGAGGAACGTCCTGTTGCCTCTCTTCGATTTTTTCTTTGGCACGGCAAATGCGACTTATTGAGGCTCCCCGCATCAAGCTTCAGGGAATCTTCGACCGCAGGAATAGGGTCCATTTTAATTCGCTCGCATTTCCCGCTGTTTCGGTTCAAACCTCAAAACTCTTAAAGACATCTGATAAGACTGGTTTCAGATAATAATAATTTGAATTGTTGTCAATAGGTTTTACGTTTTTCAAGTATTGACATTAGAGCTCTAAATAAGTTATGTTAAAAACAGAGTGAAGTGACTACATTCATTTTATCGGCTCAAGGGGAATTGTCATGAGTATAAAGGAACAAATAAAATCTATTTTGCAGGAAGCTGAAATATACAGGGTTCAGGGTTTACTCAACGAAGCGATGATAAAATACAAAATTGCCGCCGAACTTGTTGAGAAAAATGTTAAGCAGGAAAGCAGGCAGTCATTAATCGATGGTATAACAAAAAAAATTGAATTGTTAAAGGGAACAATATTAAAATATAATGATCCTGAAAAAACACCGGAAATGCCTGTCGAAATTCAGAATCTGATAAAAGATAAATTTGCGTTTTCAGCCGATAAAGAATCAGCCGTTCTTGAAGGGGCAATAGCTTTATCCAAATTTGGACAATATGAAAGAGCAATTACAGAATTTAGTGAATTGCTCAAGAACGATTCTTTAAGGCTCGTTGCTGCCAAGAATATTTTGAGATGCTATTTTGCAAACTCTTCTGTGGATGGAGCGCTTTCAAAATATGAGCAGTGGCTGAAGTCCGGATTATTTCATGAAGGGCAGATTGAAAAAATACGTTTTTTTTTAGAGAATCTGCTGAAAGACAAGGGAATTGAAAGAGAACTCCCCATAGCAGATGTTCCTGAAGAGAAGACCGTTTTCGAGAAAGCAACTATTGAAAAGCCTGTTTCCGGAAAAGGATTGATGACTGATATTCCTCAACAGGAGGAGGCGGAGGAAGACGAGTTCCTTGACGTAAATTCAGTTGGAATTGAAATTACTGACGGCCCGCAGAAGGGTAAGGAAATTGTTCTTGATGTAGCCTTCCAGTCCGGTAAATCGGTCAGTCTGATTATTCCGGGCAGGGAGAAAACACTAATTGAAACATTTAAAGTTGGATTGAAATTGGACAATGTCCAGTTCTATTCACCTATTGCAATCCTGAATGGTTCGGGTGTTATTTCAGCTTTTACAAAGATCGCCTCAGGCCCCAAAATGGGAAGCTTCAGTCTCGACTTGAAGATATCCGCTTAACCGCATAATAATATAGTCTTACGGAGTTGTGCCAGATGGCAATATTTAATTTGAAAAATCGTGAGATTGAATGCAAAGTAGTATATTACGGCCCTGGAAGATCAGGCAAAACAACCAATCTTGAATATATTTTTAAAACTTTTAAAAAGCAGGTTACCGACCAGCTTGTATCAATTGATACCGAAGGCGACCGGACACTCTTTTTTGATTTCCTTCCCATGGGACTGGGCAAAATAGGGGGGTGTGATATACGGGTTCAATTGTATACTGTTCCAGGTCAGGTGCAATACAGTTCTACACGAAAACTGGTTTTGAAAGGCGCTGACGGGATTGTTTTTGTCGCCGATTCCTTTGCAATAAGGAGGGATAAAAATATCCTCTCGCTAAAGGATCTCGATCAGAATTTAAAAGAATGCGGCCTTAATATCTTTAAGATTCCTCTTGTTCTTCAGTTTAACAAGAGGGACATGTCGAGTATGTCAGACGGGAGCATTCCTATCATGTCTGTTGAAACTATGCAGAATGATCTTAACAGGCAGCTTAAAGTTCCTTGTTTTCCTGCAAGCGCTTTAACGGGTGAGGGTGTTGGCAGAACTTTGAAAGAGTCCCTTAAATTGACTCTCTTACATTTACAAAAAGAATTGAAATGGGCACAGAAATAAATGGCTGACTTTTCCTTAAAAGGCAATTTGAATTTTTTGAATCTTGGCGAGCTGCTTCAGATTTTTGGGACAAACGGCAGCACCGGTGTTTTGATAATAAGAAGCAAGTATTCCGAAGAACCGGGGCGTATGTATTTTGTTAAAGGAAACCTCGTTAATGCCGAAGCCGGTTCCAAAGAAGGCGTAGATGCCGCACTTGCTCTTTTTGGATGGACTGAAGGTGAATTTGAATTTCGCGCGCAGAATGTAAAAACAAAGAATGTGATTCAAAAAAGCAGAATGGAAATTACTTTGGATGCATTAAGGCTTCTTGATGATGGCAAGATAGAGAAACTGGGGCCGGTTACTTATGCAAAAACATTTGATGAAAAATCCGAACAGGTTTCTCTGATTCCTGTTATCAGGGGCCCCCTGGTTGATTATACATATGTAGTTGAAGAAGAAGAGTATCGTGATGGTGACAAAATAGTTGCAGAGGGAAAATATGGCAACTGGATATGGGTCGTTCTTGAAGGAAAAGTTGAAATTGTTAAAGAAACAGAGCAGGGACAGCGCAAGATAGTTGGGCTGACCGTAGGTTCATTCGTTGGAACCCTGTCAACAACAATGCCAAGTCAATATAATGTGCGAACTGCCTCGGTTGTTGCTGTCGGTTCAGTACAGCTGGGCCTTCTCGATTCCCAAAGGCTTTACAGCGAGTACATGAAATTGTCGCCTCAGTTTAAAGAAATAATTTTAAGCCTTGGCAACCGCATGAAGCAGATTACAGGCATGGTTGTCGATGTCAGTTCAAAAAATATAAACAGCACTGCGCTCTTAAAGGGTAAAAAAATTCTTATTGAAACGGGTTCAAATGATGACAGGGTTTTTTCAATCATTGACGGGGAAGCCACAGTAGTTCGTACTGTAGAGAATGGGGATCTTCCGCTTATTAATCTTTCTGCCGGAGATTTATTGGGCCATATTCCTTTTATTAATATCGGACATGAACCGCATTCGGCATCCGTTTTTGTTTCCAAGGATTTTAATGCAAAGGAGATCGATAAAGAAATAATTCAGAAAGAATATGATCATCTTTCATTAACCTTTAAGAATATGCTTGAAAACATAGGCGATTGTATTTCTGCAACAACAATGATTGTCAGCGACTTTCATAGACAATCCCTTATACCCAGATAATTTTATATGGCAAACTAACGTATTCCCCGCCGTGTGCGGCTTATCAGTCCAATTTGTGGTCGTCTTTATCAGATAAAGGGTGGAGAAACCATGTCAACTGAAAATAGGAAACATCAGAGGATAGCATCGCTTAATCTTTTGCATGTAGAAGTTTATAAAGAGGACAATTTAATCAAACAGGGAGCGGGAAGGACTTTAAATATTTCAGAGTCCGGCATTCTGCTTGAAATCAACTTTCCGATTGATAAGGATAATGTTGTTGTCCAGGTGGCAATCGGCCTTAAAGAAGATTTGCTCGAAATCAAAGGTAAATCTGTGAGATGTTTACAGGCTGAAAACGGAAAATATCAGATCGGGATTCTGTTTGATAAGATTACAAATGAGACAACCGATAAAATATTAAGAAAATATGTTGAAGCATTTAAAAACTGAAAGTCCGAATAAGTAAAAGAATAAGGATTCGAGGGTTCAAGGATTCCAGGGTTCAAGTGAAATACTTAGGATATTCAAACATCAAAACGCTTTAAAAAATGAAAAACTGCCGGAATTGATGATCTCGTAAAAACTATATTTTCTCGCAAAGGCGCTAAGAACACGAAGAAATAATTCATTTAATATTAATATGTTAACTTTGTGATCTTTGTGGCTTGGTGTGAGATCCTGACTTTTTATGAAAGCATCAGAATTCGTAGGGCGATAAAATTAAAGGAAACTAATGGTTAAGGCAGTGAGTGAAACTGATTTCAGTGGCATAAAACTTTTAAAAAGAGGTAAGGTTCGGGATATTTATGACCTTGGAGATAAGCTCCTGATGGTTGCTACTGACAGAATGTCGGCATTTGATGTTGTTATGCCGGATCCTATACCCGATAAAGGCAAAATTCTTACTCAAATATCTCTATTCTGGTTCGATATAATAAAACCATTGATTCAAAATCATGTCATTTCAAGCGATGTGCTTGATTATCCTCCTGAATGCAGGCAATATTCTGATTTTTTAAATAAAAGAAGCATGCTCGTGAAAAAAGCCGAACCTCTTCCTGTTGAATGCGTTGTGAGAGGTTACCTGTCCGGTTCAGGGTGGAGTTCATATCAGGAGCGGGGTGAGATCTGCGGCATAAAGCTTCCGAAAGGTCTGAAAGAGTCGGATCGGTTGCCTGAGCCGGTATTTACCCCTTCAACAAAAGAAGAGGTAGGCACTCACGATATAAACATCGATTTTGATGAAACAGTTAAAATAATAGGAAGAAAGCTTGCTGAAAGAGTAAAAGAGCTGAGTATCGAAATATATATGAGAGGAACCAAGCTTGCGGCTCAGAAAGGCATTATAATTGCTGACACGAAGTTTGAATTCGGACTCATCGGGAATGATGTAATTATAATAGATGAAGTCTTAACTCCTGATTCATCAAGATTCTGGCCGAAAGATTCATATAAACCGGGCGGACCCCAGTTGAGTTTCGACAAGCAGTATTTAAGGGATTATCTCACCTCTATCAAATGGAACAAGAAACCGCCCGCTCCATCTCTTCCAAAAGATGTCATCGACAACACGCGCAGCAAATACATGGAGGCTTTGAAACGTCTGACCGGCGCCGAATTATGACATGGAAGGAAGAAATTATTCGCCTCTCCTCGATAGATATTGAGGATCATACATTCAGAATAACTACTGAAGAGAACATAGAAGGCCTTTCCTGTTCAATAAGAAACGCAGGTCTTATTAACCCGCCGATAGTAATCAGGAATAAATCGAGGTATGCCGTTATAAGCGGCTTCAGACGCATCCGGTCTGCTCTAAATCTCGGCTGGACGGATATCCCAGCAAGGGCGATAGAATCGGATTCTGACGGGTTCGAGTGTGCAAAGCTTGCGATTGCCGATAATTCTCTCCAGAGGTCATTGAATTTAATAGAAATATCAAGATGCTACAAAACACTTTCTGGTTTTTGTAAAGAAGGAGAGTTGCCGGCGGCTGCTTCTCTGCTCGGCCTTCCGGATAACCCGGCTCTGGTCGGGAAAATAATAAAATTATGTGACCTTCCGAAACCGCTACAGCAATATATTCTTTCCGGAACTGTTTCAATGGCGATAGCTCTTGAACTGGTCAAATCTGAATATAAGGAATCCGCAATTCAATTTGCGGAAATATTCGACAGTTTAAAATTGAGCCTTAACAAGCAGCGTGAATTTCTTACGCTTTCGTTTGAGATCGCAGCCCGCGAAGGGATTTCAATCCCGGAGTTGATTAACGGTTTTGATTTTCAAAATATTCTTTCAGATGAGAATTCAGATCGAACCCGTAAAACTCACAAAATAAGGCAATATCTGAAATTGAGGCGTTTCCCGGCAATTATGAAGGCTGAAGATAATTTCAGGAAGAATTTAAAGAAACTTGAGCTGGAGGAAGGAATAAAACTTATACCGCCTGCCGACTTTGAAGGAAATACCTTTATTATAAGCATGGAGTTCAAAACAACATCAGAATTCAGCGGGAAGGCGGCATGTCTTTACAGACTGACAAATGATCCTATTTTAAAGGAAATAGTTTCAAAAAATTCTCCGGATTCTGAAAACCCCCGTTAAATAAAACTCATAAATAAAATCCATTACAATTCATAAATAAAATCTTGACAAATAAGTTAACACACACTAACTTAATCACAAAATAACATGCCTCATCTGAATACCGCTCAACTGTTGAGCTGAAAATAATCTGCCGAACCGGAATATGTTTTTGCTTAAAGCTTTGTATTATTTGATTCATTCCCACAGGCTTTTGAAAATATTATGTGAATAACAGAAATATTATAAAGTCAATAAACAAACATAAAAGCAAAGGAGGGAACCTCATGGGATTCAGACTAACAGACCTGTTCGTTCCGAGGCACATGCATAAGAACCCCGAATTCCGGAAAGAGGGGGCGGCTATGCTTACAGACAAAGCTGTTCTTGCAAAAATGGCGGAAATAGATATTGATCAGGGCGTCCGTGAAGCGGCCAAAAAAAGACTGGCGGAATTGAAAGATATGAAAGGCGGTTCCTGAAAGATAATTTTTAACAGGAATCTGCATCAGACGAACCTCCGCCTAATCCTTACCAATAAAAAACCTCCTGAAGGCTGTATAAGCCTGCATGGAGGTTTTTTTGTCAGCATCCGTTCGACATACGACTTTAATTTGCCTTCATTAATTCATTGCAGAACAACAGGCGTTTATGCTATCGGTATTCAGAACAAACGTACACTGAATATTTTTGATATCGAAGCGTAAACTCACGCACTGAAAATACAGAAGGATCGGCCGGATGAGAATCAGAAAAGAGATCGTTTGCGGTTTGTTTTTGCTCTTGTTTGTAACAGCAATGCCTCTAATAGGATTTGGAAGTGAAAGCGGCTCTCCCGGAGAGCATATCAACCTGGGGGAACTTCTTCCTGTCTGGAGCTGTATTCCGTTTGCCTGCATGCTTCTCTCCATTGCCCTTTTTCCATTGCTTGTCCCGAACATCTGGCATCACCATTTCGGCAAAATATCGGCCTTCTGGGCTCTATCTATGGCCGTTCCTTTTGTGATTGCTTACCACGGCATGGCTTTGCATCAGATCATCCACATCATTATAGCCGACTACATTCCGTTTATAATCCTGCTCTGGTCCCTTTATACAGTATCCGGAGGCATCCTCCTGCGCGGCACACTTGTCGGGACTCCTGCAGTAAACACGGGCATGCTTCTCATCGGAACTCTGCTTGCATCATGGATGGGAACAACAGGCGCGGCCATGCTCATGATCCGCCCGTTTTTAAGGGCCAACAGCCACCGCAAGAACAGAACCTTCATGGTGGTCTTTTTTATTTTCCTGGTTGCAAACGTCGGCGGCGCTCTCACTCCCCTTGGTGACCCGCCTCTATTTCTGGGATTCCTTCACGGAGTTCCATTTTTCTGGACATTCAGCCTCCTGCCCCACATGCTTTTAGTGACAGGACTTCTTCTTATATGTTATTTTTTCCTGGACACCTACCATTATCGCCGGGAAAAGCCGGCCCCTGCAGATCCCATGGAAAAAGTGCCTCTTGGACTGGAAGGAAAACATAATTTTCTTTTCCTGCTGGGTGTTGTGCTGTCTGTTCTCATGAGCGGCATGGTGGACTGGGGAGAAATTTCGACACTCGGAGTGCATCGTTCAATTCAGGACTGGGTTCGTGACGGCCTTCTTATTGTTATGGGAATTCTTTCAATGACAACCACCTCAAAAACAGTCCGTGAAGACAACCAGTTTACCTGGGCGCCCATTCTTGAAGTTGCTTATCTCTTCATCGGCATATTTATTACAATGATCCCATGCCTCCTGATCCTCAAAGCAGGCGGAAAGGGTGCTCTCGCTTTTCTGATAAATTCTGTTCAGCAGCCCGCGCATTATTTCTGGAGCGCTGGTTCATTATCCGCCTTTCTGGACAATGCGCCGACCTATCTAACCTTTTTTAATACCGCTCTCGGAAGCTTTTACGCATCTTTACCTGAGGCAGAAGCGGTTCCGCGCCTTATCGCCGAAAATCCGATATATCTGAAGGCTATCTCTGCAGGGTCGGTCTTTTTCGGGGCATGCAGCTATATCGGGAATGCCCCCAACTTCATGGTGCGTTCAATAGCCGAGGAAGCCGGCACCCCGATGCCAAGCTTTTTTGGCTACATCATTAAATATACCCTTGTTTTTCTGATTCCTTGTTTTGTAATAGTCACTCTAATATTTTTTTAATCACAAGGGCTTATTGCAAAAGTCGTCATTCCCGTGCAAACGGGAATCCAGAAATTTTTGCAACATATTGAAAAGACTGGATAGCGCTGTGCTTCACTACGTGCACCACTTTCGCGGGAAAGACAAATTCTTCTCTTTTTAGGATTTTTGCAATCGGAGCGCGTTCCCCACTATTGCTGAAGTGAAATTCAATTCCGTTAAATACATTTTTTATTGACAAGAATTATAAATTAAATTAATCGACGCGATACCAAAATCTTTAACAACAACATCAACAGAAAGGGATATCATGAAACTAAATTTCAGATTGTTTATGGTTGGATTTGTGGCATTGATGTGGCTTACGACTTCAGTTTACGCAGCGCCTCCTGCGGCTCCGGAACTGGATGCTCCGAAAGACAAGGCCAAAAACCAGGTCCTGACCACTGTATTGAAATGGAAACCGGTGACTGGCGCAACAGGCTACCGGGTTTTCATGTCAAGCTCAGCCGATATGATTAAAAATCTTGCGCCCGGAGCAGCATGCAAAGACTGCTTCGTTGATGAAAAAACAGATAAACCTACCTATCAGATTCCAGCAAAACGTTTGAAAAAGGATATTCCTTATTTCTGGACGGTTCGTGCCGTCAGCGGCACCGAGGAAGGGCCTCTTGCTGCGGTTCGCTCATATACAATGGCATCGACATTTTTCATGGATATGGATTGATTATTGGTGTAGTGCCCGAAGCCGGCACAACGAAGCATGAGAATACAGGAGTCAGAAGTCAAGGGCCGGAATAATCCTGGTGCTGTTTTTCTTCTGAATTCTGTATTCTGACTCCTCTATTCTCATAGAAAGTCGGAGCTACAGAAGGCTTAAAAGAGGAGTAAGAATCATCTCGATAAAAAAATAGGAAAGCAATCCAATCACAACAACTATAATCGAAATGAAGTAAATCTGGTTCGACCGGCCCCTCTTTTGATCCTTTAAATCGTAAAAAAGCTGTTTGCCGCAGGAACGGCACCAGTTGGAGCGCTGCTGGCTCATAAACCGGTTACCGCATTCACAGGTTAGTTCTTTAGACGGAAGAGGAGGTTGAGGTTTATCCATATCGTATTAAACTCCTTTAAAAATTAATTTCAGTTACAGAATTTCCTTCCCATTTTCATCGAATTTTCTTGGTTCGTGGGCTTTAAAATATCCGGATGTCTCTTTTATCAGAAGGTAATAGGTGCACAATCCGAAAAGAATTACGTTCAGCAATGCGTGAAGGGTCAAGGCAGGAGATGCCATTCCGATTGATGACAAGCGGATGCCAAGAAAAAGTATGTTGATGCAGATAATTCCCAGATTAAAAAAAATACAAAGTTTTCTTGCCCAGGGTTTTATTCTGAATACACAGTAAAAGATGCCGATCCCTACAATCAGATTCCGTAAGACTTCATTACTGGTAAACCGGTCCGGAAATGCCATGTTTATATGGTACATGAACGCATAGACCGATATCCATCCTCCCAGAAGCAGTCCAAGGGCATAACGGACTCCAATAGGATATTCAAAAAAAACGAGCAGTTTATTCAACATATGAAGTTACCCCTCTGATTTATATAAGAATACGGAAGTCAGAATATAGAATACTGAAGAAATACAATACCATAGTTATTCTGACTCCCGGTTCCTGTATTCTCATTCTTCGTCGTGCCAGCACCGGAAATGAATGTTAGTTTCCATCCGGAAATAGCCCTATAAATATTCTTAATATGCATTCATTGGAAAATTATCAAGGTTTATTTAACCAAATTAATCTCTTATTGAAAATAAGTTTACTGAATAACTTTTCTATTGACAACTGTTATAAAATAATTTAACTCGACACTATCAAATAAATATAATTCATTTTATACAGATTAATAATTTTCGTTTGATTGTTGTGTCGGCAGTACTCATGATGAACCCGTAAAAAGCATGAGCCTGCCACTCCCGTGAAAACGGGAGTCCGGAAAGTTTTTTAATGAACTAAGAACGAATTATAAAGGAGGTGATGGGAAGTAAGCGGATCATACTACAGTAATCCCGTTCGGCCATACCGGCCGTTCAACCCTTTAGAAAATAATAGTGTAACTTAAGGAGGATAAGTATGAGTTCTGTAACCTGGGTCTATATCATGCTTGGTGCTTACATGGTTTATGCGTTCTACCAAGGAATGAAAGGCTTCTTTGCGGAAAAAACTTCGGCCGGCTATGCCATCGGCGGCCGGTCTGTGCCGTTTATAGCCTTTCTGATGGCTGCGACAGCAGCCTCGTTCAGCGGCTGGACATTTATCGGCCATCCGGGTCTGATCTGGCGAGATGGTCTTGCTTATGCATTTGCATCTTTTTATGTTCTCACCATTCCCATTACCGGTACATTCTTCGCCAAACGTCAATGGCTTCTGGGCAAACGTTACGGGTTCGTTACTCCCGGCGACATGTACTCCTACTATTTCAACAGTACAGCGATTCGCTGGCTGGTTGTGCTGACCGCCGTTCTTTATTCAGTCTTCTATTCGGCCGTACAGTTGATGGCGGCAGGCGCGCTTTTCAATATCATCACCGGTGTTGATTTTGTTACCGGCGCCTTATTCCTGGCCGCGATCGTCTGGTTTTACGTAGTTACCGGCGGTATGAAAGCCGGCGCATGGGTCGGAGTGGTCCAGTTCGTTCTCCTTGTGGGCGGTATCATTGCCATGGGTTTTTATGTTATCATTCAACCCCAGTTCGGCGGCTGGAGCGGATTTTCGACTGCTGTTGCAAATCTTCCTGCAAAATTCCTGACCGTTCCCGAGGTAATTACTTGGGGGCTGGGCAAGAAGGGGGCTGCTTCATGGACTGCGGTCATGTGTCTGACTTACATGTTCGCCCTCATGGGCATTCAGTCTTCTCCTGCCTTTACCATGACCTTTTTCGGCATCAAGTCTCCGAAACCTCTGGCATGGCAGCAGACCTTCATGTCTACATTCGTAGTTGGTTTTGCCCTGTTCTATTTTACAGCCATCCAGGGCATGGGCGGAAAAGTTCTTGAGGTTGCAGGAGTAGCGGCATTTCAGGGCATGAATGACAGAATCCTTGTTCCGACCCTGATGCAGCAATTTCTTCCGCCTTTCATGGTCGGGTTTGTTTTCATGGGCGCCATTGCGGCCATCCATTCCACAGCATCCCCGTATATCAACACAGGTGGCTCCATTCTTCTGCGTGACGTTTATTGGCGCTACATCCGTAATCAACAGGCAGGCCAGGCAGAACAGATCTGGGTAAACCGGTTACTGACTACTCTGCTTACCGCCACAGCTCTTTGGGTAGGTATCAATTCCAAAGCGGCTCTAGTTATTCTGGGCGCCCTCGCAACGGCTTACGGTTTTGTTATGTATGTGCTTCTGATCGCTGTATGCTGGGGAGTCAAAATGCCCAGGGTAGGCGCCGTTCTCGGCGTTGCAGCCGGTATGATATCGGTTTACCTGACCTATTCCGTGTGGCCGAATCCACTTTCAATGCACTGCGCCTTCTGGGGCACATTTGTAGGCCTTATTGTCGCTTACATCTGCAGAGGCATCGGCATCAAGGATGATAAGGAGACCATCGATCGCCAGGCCGAA
>JAABQB010000028.1 GCA_011391695.1 Desulfobacteraceae bacterium
CGGCGTTGCAAAATCATCAGCCGAGACCTTGCTCTTACGGTCTGAAATGGAATAGGTTTTTAGTCGGCTGGTATCTATCGGTTTGAATGAATGGGTCATTTCTTTTGAATCCATCAAAATAAGTTGTTCTCACACAAAGTCACGGAGAACACAAAGATAAAACCGAATGTTTTCAATAGGTCTTTCTTAGTGCCTTTGTGCCTTCGTGTGAAAAATCAATTTTTTACTACTCCGTCAAAATTTGTCTGGGAAAAGTTTCCTGTCAACCAGATCGCAGAGAATGTGACCCAATGTAATGTGAACTTCCTGAATCCTGGCAGTTATGTCGGATTCAACGGCAAAAACCATTTCGGCACATGAAGCAAGCTTGCCTCCGCGGCCTGTGAAGCCTATTGTAAACATCCCGGTCTCTTTTGCTGCATTTATGGCCTTTATTACATTTTTCGAATTTCCGCTGGTGCTTATGCCTATCGCGACATCACCCGCTCTTCCGAGAGCAAGAATCTGTTTATAGAAAATATCATCGAAGCTGTAGTCATTTCCTATGCTGGTCAAAATCGAAGTGTCGGTCGTCAGGGCAAGAGCGGCAAGAGGCGGACGTTCAATCCTGAACCTGTTAACAAATTCGGCGGCAAGATGCTGGGCATCTGCCGCGCTCCCCCCGTTTCCGAAAATCAGTATCTTGCGTCCGGAAACCAGGGAATCCGCTATTTTTTCGCCCCCCCTGATAATAAGATCGATATTCTTATTTATGAAACCTCTTTTTAATTCTATGCTTTCTTCAATAATACTTTGAATTATGTCTTTCATGCTTTTTTTCTTTCAGCGCGGATCTCGTTAATAAACTCAATTGATTCACAGCCAAGCTCTTCCGCCTTTTCAAACTCATTCCTAGCATCGCTCAGAAGACCGTGCCTTAGATAAATTTTCCCCAGTCTCTGCCTGAAAAGTCCGTTATCAGGAGCTATTTCGACGCTTTGACGGCAAAAAGTCAGGGCGATATCACGATTTTTACCATTTTGCTCATAGAGCAATCCAAGAGAAGACAAAGAAGCGGCATCGTTGGGATTTATCTTTATTGCTTTATTGTATGCCGCCTCAGCTTCGTCAACCAAGCTCATTGCCGTAAAAACTTCACCAAGATAGAAGAGAGCAATGCTTGATTCAGGCCTTAATTTTAAAGCCTTTTCAAGATATATTCTTCCTTCTTCCGGCTTTCCCAGTTCAAGCAGAAGCTTTCCCGTCTGAAAATCTATTTCAAACAGATTTTCCCCAAGGTTACCGGCCTTTATAAAGTGCTTGAGGGCTTTCCCTTTTTTCCCCATAAGCTGATATGAAAGGCCGGCATTATACATGGGCATTATCTCTGCCGGGGAAAGTCTGACAGCCTCTTTAAATTCCTTGATGGCTTTTGAAAAATCTCCAAGAACAGCGTAGCAGACACCAAGACTGTTATGAACATTCACATCGGTCGGATCGAACAAAAGGGCGGTTCTGAACTCTTTTATGGCGCCGTTTATATCTCCGTTCTGATAAAGCTTGTCGCCACTGATATTAAGACTCACGGCATCAAAGGCCACAATACTGCCGGCTCCAAAAAAATCGGCGTGCTCAAGCGCTTTCCGGGCATTTTGAATAATTTCATTTTTTTTGTAACTGAAAGCCGGATATGCCGCCACGCCAGATGTGACGGTTTCCTTTCCTTTCTTCTCAAGATCCACTTTTATTTTGACGGCAAAGTCTAAGCATCCCGCAGAATTTTTATCAGGGAGATAACATCCGAACTCGAAACGGTTCAGCCGGCCCCAAAACCCATTTTCGGGTCTGCATGCATCATCGATTGTCTTTGCAACTTCACCGATTATTCTGTCTGCCTGCTCCCCGGCCTGCTCATTCTCCTGATGATTCATATTGTCGATACGCATTATTATTGCGCCAAATGCGTGGTACGGGGTAAGAAGTTTCAGGGCATGTTCTGAAAAAGCGTCTCCGCTCAGCATACCGGGAAAGAGCTTGTTTAATACGTCTCTCTCACCGCCGTCTTCAGTTCTGCCGTAATATTTGCCCAATGGCCCGAGTTCGGCTTTTGACAGCAGGAATTCCTTCGAGCTGCTGCGGTTTTGAAATACAAGGTTTTTATCCCGGCCTGTAGTCTGATCCATTATCTAATCCTGTCAATAAGATTGTTTAAAGCGTTTTTAACAGCGGGAAGCTCCTCGTCCTGAACTGTTCTCAAATCCATAAGAAAGTAATCATCTTCAATCCTGCCTATTACAGGCGTTGTGTTTTCACGCATTCTCTTTTCAAGTGAGTTTGCGGAAACTCCTTCGATTTTGACCGCAATGCATTTGCTGGGAAGATCAAGAAGCGGGAGTGAGCCGCCCCCTGCTTTCGAAGATCTGTCCACAATAGTTATGGAAAGGGCAGGATTACTTATCTTTGAAAGTAATTTATAAAGTTTGTCAGCCCGTTTTTTTATTACATCAAAAGGAATCGTCAGAATTCGGAGAGTGGGTATAAGATGTACCGCTTTTTCAGGATCCCTGTACAGCCTGAGCGTGCTTTCAAGGGCGGCAAGTGTAAGTTTGTCTATACGAAGAGCCCTTGTGAGAGGATTTTTTTTGACGCTGTCCACGATATCCTTCTTTCCCACAATTATTCCCGCCTGGGGACCGCCAAGCAGTTTGTCTCCGCTGAAAGTCACAACATCTGCTCCCGCGGAAACCGATTCCTGAACGGTAGGCTCCTTCGAAAGGCCGTATTTTGAAAAATCGATGAAAGTTCCGCTTCCCAGGTCCTCCATGACCGGAATCTGTCGCTTTGCACCGAGCTCAACCAGCTCTTTTAGCATCACACTCGCGGTAAACCCGACTACACTGTAGTTGCTGGTATGGACTTTCAGCAGCAGGGCCGTATCGTTTTCAATCGCTGCAATGTAATCTTTGAGATGGGTCCGGTTTGTCGTGCCGACCTCTTTCAGTACCGCCCCGCTTTTTACCATGACATCGGGTATCCGAAACGAGCCGCCTATTTCAACCAGCTCACCTCTTGAAACAATCACCTTTCTGTTCTTCGCGATTGTTTCGAGGCAAAGCAGAACCGCCGCCGCATTATTATTTACAACCATTGCCGCTTCTGCGCCGCTTATTTCACAAAGAATCTCTTCGACACTACTGTATCTTGATCCCCGCTCTCCTTTTGCAAGATCGAATTCAAGATTCGAATATCCGGTCGCAATCGCAATAAGGTTCGCTACGGCTTCTTCAGCGAGGACAGATCGGCCGAGGTTCGTATGAATAACAACGCCTGTTGCATTTATGACGCGTTTAAGATTGGGCGTCATGGCTTTGCCGACAGCCGCTTTAGTTTTGTCAAGAACAGAAAAATCGGTTAAATCATTTTCATCAGGGCGCTGACCGCCTTTCAATATGCCAACTCTCAAATCTTCAACAACTTTTCTGGCTGCCAGAAGGAGAACCGACCTCGGAACCTTTTCAAAGCCAGGTTCTTTCTTTGACAGCTCAAGAATATGGTCTATGCTGGGAAGTGTTCTCAGAAGATCCTGTTGTTTTTCATTTAATTCCATAACTTTAGTTTGGTCTCTGGTTTATGGTTTATGGTTTCTGGTTCGTTGTTCGTACATCGTACTTCGTACTTCGAATTTCGATAAAAGCCTGACATCGAATTTCGCCCTTTGATATTCGATGTACGATGTTCGATCTTCGATTTCTAACCCCTTGAACCCTCGAATCCTTGAATCCTTCTGTTAACTATTCACTATTCACTTTCTTTCACTATTCACCGTTTCCTAACAACCATGCATCAGCAGGTGTGGAAAAAAACTCATGAAGAGGAATTCCGTTTCCTCCCACAACAATCAGATTGGCCCGCGGGTAATGAGCGCGAAAAGCTTCCGCCCTACGCCATTGGGTTTCAATCCATTCGGTTCCAGGTGGAAGAGGACTATCGGCAGACGCATAGATGCATGGAAACGGCATCTTCTCCATAACCTAGTGGGCAATGGTAGTTTTTCCCACCTGCCGGGGACCTGTCAGCACCTGGAAAACGGTCTGCTTTTTATTAAATTCTCTGACCAGCAGCGGCGCTATTGACCGTTCAAAATTATTCATATGGGCAATGTAACCGGAGGCTTATCCATTTGCAATAAAAATTACTCAATGATTGAGTAAATTTACTCAATGAGAGTCAATGGTTTTTTCGCATCATGCAGCTTGCATCATTAATTTATTTCTTGCAACTTGCATCTTGAAACTATGTTTCGTGCTTCGGATTTTTCAACTTGAACCCTCGAATCCTTAAATCCTTGAATCCTTCTGTTAACTGTTCACTATTCACTTTTCACTATTCACTACTTCATTTCATATCATTTTAAAACCAATTAATTCAACATTTTTCTTAATATTTAGTCAGCAGATCAGGGAACAGGGGTCAGGGTTCAGGAACAGAAGCTATCCACCAACGGCAACCGGTAACTGGCCGCTGACAACTGATAGCTGACAACTGATAATATCCTGTCGGAAAAAAAGTTTTTAACTTCATGTAAATCAGAATATGTGGTATATACCCGAAAACTTGATTTATGTTTTCTTTAACAGACTGAAGGCTTTTAGTAATTTTAGCCTTCGGCCTTCAGTCTTCAGCCTAAGGAATGATTCATGAAAAATATACTTGTCACAGGCGGCTGCGGCTTCATCGGGTCAAATTTCATTCGTTATCTGTTAACTGAAACAGATTTCAACGGGCGCATCATAAACGTCGACAAACTCACTTATGCCGGAAACCTTGAAAATCTTGCCGGAATCGAAGAAGCTTTCCCCGGCCGATATTATTTCAGCAGAAACGATATATGCAACCTTACAGAAATATCGGCAATATCCGAAATGTATGAAATTGACACCATATGCCATTTTGCGGCCGAGTCACACGTTGACCGTTCAATTGCAAAACCCTCAGATTTTATCCATGCGAACATTGTCGGCACCTTCTGCCTCCTTGAACTTGCAAGGCTGCACAGCAACAGGATAGCCCTTTTTCACCATGTGAGCACAGATGAAGTTTTCGGCTCTCTCGGCAAGGCCGGATTCTTTACCGAAAATACACCATATAATCCAAGCAGCCCTTATTCGGCTTCAAAGGCCGCCGCAGATCATCTCGTCAGATCATACGCGATTACGTACGCCATTCCTGTGACAATCTCGAACTGTTCAAACAACTACGGACCTTACCAGTTTCCCGAAAAGCTGATCCCTCTCATGATTTTAAACGCCGTTGAAAACAAACCTCTTCCGGTTTACGGTGAAGGCTCAAACGTCCGCGACTGGCTCTATGTAAAAGATCACTGCAAGGCAATATGGGAGATAATGAAAAAAGGCCGCCGGGGTGAAACATATAATATCGGAGGCGGGTGCGAAAAAGCGAATATCGACGTGGTCAGGATCATCTGCGACCTTGTTGACAAAATACTTCCCGGAACAAACGGAAACCCACGGAGAGATCTTATAACTTTTGTAAAAGACAGGCCCGGCCACGATTTCAGATATGCGATGGATTTCGGAAAGATGAAAAAAGAGCTGGGATGGACACCTTCCGAAACATTTGAAACCGGAATCAAAGAGACAATATACTGGTATATTGAAAACCGGGAATGGGTGAAACGGGTAAAAAGCGGCGAGTATATGGAGTGGATGAAGCAGCAGTATGGAACCCGGCAATAAATGAACAGCCGAACATCGAAAGTCGAATATCGAACATCGGACTTCGGATACAAACACTTGAACCCTTGAATCCTTGAACCCTTGAACCCTTTATCCTATCTGATCGGCAGAAGAACTAAAAATATAAAGTCATAGGGACGCCGAAAACGGCATAAGGAGCCTTATATGAAACGAGCAAAGGATTATATTATATTTTCACTCGATGTTTCTTCCGCGGAAGAGGCCAGGCATTATATCGGCATTCTTTCAGAACATGTCGGTATGTTCAAGGTGGGGCTTGAACTTTTCATCCGATCGGGACCTGAAGTAATAAAAATGATAAAAGATATGAGCCAGGCCGGGATTTTTCTTGACCTTAAACTTCATGATATCCCTGCAACCGTGAGGCGGGCCATGGCAAGCATCGCTGAGCTTGGAGTAAATCTGACAACGGTTCACTGCGGAGAAACAAGAGAAATGCTTAAAGCAGCCGTTATCGGAAGCAGTGGTGAGGTAGGAGTTCTCGGAGTAACCCTGTTAACGAGCATATCTTCTTATGATATTCAAAAGGCCGGGTTCGAAAATCAGTACTCCGCCGACATTTCAAAGCTTGTTCTGAAAAGAGCCGAAATGGCAAAAGACGAAGGCTGCACGGGAGTTGTCTGTTCCGGGCTTGAAGTTAAGATGATAAAGAATGCCTTCGGGAAGGAATTCCTTGCCGTTACACCCGGCATAAGACCTGCCTGGACTCTGGCAGAAAAGGACGACCAGAAGCGCGTAACAACACCCGCTTCCGCAATAAAAAACGGCTCCGATTATCTTGTAATCGGGCGTCCGATAAGGGATGCAAAAGACCCGGTGCAGGCAGCCGTCATGACGGCAGAAGAGATTGAATCAGCCTAACTGCCGAATATATCGAATTTCGAAGAACAAAAAATGGGGAAACCCGGACTTGAGCGGAATAGATATGTGATATTTTACTTTAATACCTCATTTAACACTTTCCCCAGTTTATAGGAATCAAAAGGCTTGGGCATCATGCCTTGGAGTTTTCAGGATTGTGGGCATGTATCATCCCAGCTTCTCAAGAAAGTTTTTACACGGTTCGATCATGATCCCGTCACGGAGCAACTTTTCACGTCCGAGATAGAGGAATATTCTTTCCGCTTCCGGATAATCTTCCCCGAACGCCTTAAGCCCGTTCAAGTCCTTAGGATGTATCGTATCGGTATGCTTCACCTCGATCGCCCGGAATAAATTTTTCCCATAAACGACAAAGTCCACCTCGCTGCCGGCGCTGGTACGCCAGTAAAACAACCTTGCTCCTGAATGCCGGTAATCGATCCATGCCTTAAGATGCTGAGCAACAAGCCCTTCAAGCGCAGGCCCGGCCTTTTCTTCCGGCCTGTCAAGTGGTCCTGATGGTCTGAGCGCATTGTAAATCCCGGTATCGAAAAAGTAAAATTTCGAGTGCTGCACAGTTGCGCGTTTCGCCCGTTTTGTAAATACCGGCAGTCTATCCGCCAGGAGCAAATCTTCAAGAATATTCAGATATCCTTCAACGGTCTTTCTTTCCACGCCGCATTCCCGCGCAATATTGCTTATGGTCATGACGCAGCCGTGAGAAAAACTCACTGACTCCAGAAAGCGCGCGAAATTTCCGATATTTCTCGTCAGGCCTTCCATCTGAACTTCTTCCCTGATATAAAGATCTATGTACGCCTGAAGGGATGCCTGCGGATTATTGCTGTCCAATATAACAGGAATGGTGCCGTACTTTAACGCCTTTTCCATGACGAACTCGTTTTTGAGTTCGGCGGCAATAAACGGATGCATGCTCTTCATGAGCGCCCTGCCGGCAAGCAGATCGGCGCCTGTTTTTTTCAATTTTCTGGCGCTCGAACCGGTAAGAATGAACTGTCTGCCTTTTTTCTCCTCCATAAGGCTGTGCACAACTTCAAGAAGCTGGGGCGCTTTTTGTATCTCATCTAAAACGATCACATTTTTGTCTTTTTCGGCAAGAACCGTTTCACGAAGCCTTTCAGGACGCGCAAGATAAAACCGGTGGACGTCGGGAAGGAGCAGATCAATATACAACGCATCAGGATAAAGGTCTTTTATCGTTGTTGATTTCCCGGTGCCTCGCGGACCGAGGAGAAAAAAGCTTTGCTTTGCGGATTCGAAAAATCTACTTACTTTTTCCATTTTAAGTCCATTTTTGGAATTATTGATTCCATAATTTATACGCCGACATGAAAAATGTCAAGAACCCAATTGAAGCGATTTTTTTTAGAACAGGATGGGCAGGATTTTCAGAAAAGCATCAAATCAGAAAGAGCCTGCAGAGAGTTACACACAGGATAACGGCCCCGATTACAAGAGAGAGTATAATCTGGTCAGTGCTGAATTTCAAAATAAAAACTTTGGTTTCTGGTTTGTAGTTTCTGGTTTCTGGTTTAATAGGCTGAAGGTGTTTAGACTGAAGCCTGTTAGCTAATCCGCCAAACAGTATGGCGGACAGCCTACAGTCTTCAATCTCCTGCTTTTCCACTCGGACCCTCGAACCCTTCTATTCACTATTCACCATTCACTATTCACTCTATTTATTCTTTATCCAAACCGAATTCGGCATGGAGCACCCTGACCGCAAGCTCGGCGTATTTTTCCTCGACTACGCAGGATATTCTTATTTCAGATGTGGTTATCAGCATTATGTTGATATTTTCCTTTGCAAGAGCCGAAAACATTCTTGCTGCAACTCCGGTATGATTCTTCATTCCAACGCCCGTAACGGAAACCTTTGCCACGTTTTCATCTCCGAAAACGGCCTCGGCTCCAATCGCCCCCGCAACTTTATTTTCAATTTCAAGAGCTTTTTTATAATCAGATTTTGGAACTGTAAAGGTAAGATCGGTCATTCCTTCAGCCCGGGTGTTTTGAATAATCATGTCAACCAGTATTCCCGCATCGGCAACCGGGGTAAATATCTTTGCGGCTATCCCGGGCTGGTCAGGGACTTTTTTCAATGTTATGCGGGCTTCATTTTTGCTGTGGGTCACACCGGAAACAACAAGTCGTTCCATGCCGGAATCTTCATTTACTACCATGGTTCCCTCCTCCATTGAAAATGATGATCTCAGATGCACAGGAACATCATATTTTTTTGCAAATTCAACTGATCTTATCTGAAGAACCTTAGCGCCGAGGCTCGACATTTCAAGCATCTCGTCATAGGATATTTTATCAAGTTTTCTGGCCTTTTTGCATATATTGGGATCAGCCGTGTATATCCCGTCCACGTCGGTGTAAATTTCGCACATATCAGCTTTGATCGCCGCGGCTATTGCAACCGCAGAAGTATCCGATCCTCCGCGCCCGAGAGTTGTGAGATTTCCATTCTGATCACTCCCCTGAAAACCCGGAATGACAACTATCATTCGCTCATCAAGAAGGTCCATTATTCGTCTGGCCCCGATTCCTGCAATCCTTGCATTTCCAAAGTCACTGTCCGTCAATATCTCGGCCTGGTGTCCGAGAATGGATATGGCAGGGTAGTTCATGCCTTTCAACATCATTGCAAGTAGAGCGACCGTTGTCTGTTCTCCGGTAGTAAGCAGAACGTCGAGCTCTCGCTTGTCGGGAGCGTATGCAACCTGGTTTGCCATTTTAATAAGACCGTCTGTAACACCCGACATGGCCGAAAGAACCACAACCACTTTATTTCCTTCATCGAATGTTTTTGAAACACGCCTTGCAACATTTCTGATCCGGTCAATATCGGCAACCGATGTTCCGCCATATTTCTGAACAATTACGCTCATCTCTTTTTCCTATGCGCTAACAGTGAATAGTGAACAGTGAATGGTGAATAGTTATAGGCATTTTATTAATCCAGTAATCATTTTATTGAGTTCGTTAATGTTGGCATTGATATCCATTACTTCAATTTTCTTCATAAAACCCAATTCCTTTGAAAGCAGAAGCTGAGTCTCCAGTTCTGCTAACGACCCAAGCGCTATATACAAAAACTGTTTATATTCCTTATTGTGCCTTCTCATGAAACCTTCAGCTATGTTGGAAGGTATTGACACAGCAGATCTTCGCATCTGACTGATTATTCCGTATGTCTCTCTTTCAGGGAATGAATCAGTTTCCTGATAAATAACCTTTGCTAATTCCATACTCTTTTGCCATATTTTCAAGTCCTTGAAGTTTCTAATCTTATCTTCCATAACTATCAACTATTTACTGATCACTATTCACTTTTTAAGCTCACTCATCAGTTCTGCTGATTTTTCTCCATGCGCCGTAATGCTTATTTTTCGTGTATCATCATCTACTATTTCAAAGTGAATCAACATAAAATCAGTACCAAGATCATTTATTACAAAGTCCGGCCATTCAATAGCAAAGATTCCGAATCTGTCAAGTATTTCGTAAAGGCCGGTTTCATGAATTTCGTCTCTTTCTCTTATACGGTAAAGGTCGATGTGAAACAACGGAATGTGTCCGGGATATTCATGGATAATAGAATATGTCGGGCTTGTAATATAATAATTTTCCGGAACATCAAGTCCTCTTGCAAGCCCCTGGACAAATGATGTCTTTCCGCTTCCAAGCTCTCCGCACAGACCTATAATATATTTAGAGTCAAGCTTCCTGCCGATTTTTTCACCAAGAGACTGTGTCTCGGTAAAGGAGCCGGATATTATATATAATGATGGTTTCATACAAAGGAACTCTCACACAAAGGCACTAAGAACACAAAGAAAAAACCAGGTATTTTCAAATTGTCTTCTCTGTGTCTTTGTGTCTTCGTGTGAAAAAATTTAAAAAAAGTGATTTTTACAAGTTCAATAAGATTCCGATCTGGGCTGGGATTGATTTCAGAAGATCGGATGCGAGAAAACCGAAAGGCCCCATGTTTTGCGCAAGATCATCTCCTGCAGCTCCGTGAATGTAAACCCCGATTTGGGCAGCCTCCTCCGCCGGATATCCCTGGGCGATAAAACCGGCAATAATGCCCGTGAGAATGTCCCCCATGCCTCCTGACGCCATTCCAGAATTTCCGGTAGAATTAATAAAGACTCTCCCGTCCGGATGCGCAATAACGGTCCCTGCGCCCTTGAGTACAAGATAAACATTAAATTCCCGGGCAAAATTCCGGGCACAGGCAACCCTGTTTTGCTGAACTTCTGCAATTTCAATTCCTGCAAGCCTGGACATTTCACCGGGATGCGGAGTCAAAACAGCCGGAATTTTAAGCTTTTTAAGCAAACGGGTTTCTCCTGCCAGCAGGTTTAAACCGTCCGCGTCAAGAACAACAGGGATTTTCAAACCACGAAGAATTTTCAGAACAAGCTCTTTTGTCGAAGGGTCAGTTCCAAGACCCGGACCCATGGCAAGACACTTCTTTCCGGCAAGATTATGCATTATGGCGTCAAATGACGATTCGGAAAGAAATCCCTCGCTGTTTTCAGGCAGAGGACATGTCATCGCTTCAAGAACCATCGATTCGATTACAGGGTTCAGGCTTTTTGGAACTCCGATAGTCACAAGGCCGGCCCCTGCCCTCATGGCCGCCGTTGCAGTCATTACAGCAGCACCGGTTTTTCCGGGCGAACCGGAAACTATAAAAAGATGGCCGGCGCTCCCCTTGTGTGCATCTTTGTCTCTCGGTTTAAGATAAGAGCTTATTTTATCATTCGAAAAAAGATGCTGTTTAGGTGAAATTCTGTCGGCAATTAACGCCGGTATGCCTATATCGATGATTTCAATTTCACCCGAATAATCGGCGCCCGGATAAAGATAATGACCTGCCTTGGCATATCCAAAGGTTGCGGTTGCACGGGCACGGATGCACTCCCCTCGAACCTGGCCTGTATCCGAATCAATCCCGGAAGGAATGTCAACCGCCAGAACATGTTTTTTCAGGCCGTTAACAAAAATCATTATATCCTTAATATGCCCTCTGACATCTGATTTCAGACCAGTTCCGAATATTGCATCCACCCATATATCTCTGTGACGCATCGAAACCCGGTTGGAATTAAAGGTTTTACTGTCCGGTATTTCAATAACCGGAATCCCAAGCGGATAAAGCATCTCAAGATTTGCCAAAGCATCACCCCTGACAAGTGAAGCCTTTGAAAGCAGATACACAATTACGTCAAACCCTTTCTGGACAAGGCATCGCGCAATCACAAATCCATCGCCGCCATTATTCCCGCGGCCCGCTAAAATTCCGACCTTTTTCCCGGCAATGCCTGCAAATCTCCTGATTAATGTTTGCGCAGCCCCCCTCCCAGCATTCTCCATGAGCATCCTTCCGGGAAGGCCAAGCTCGATGGTCGCCTTATCCATCACCCTCATCTCATCCGCTGTTACGATGTACATTTTTTGGTTCCTGGTTTCTGGTTTAATAGGCTGAAGGTGTTTAGGCTGAAGACTATTAGTAACTTCAGCCTTCAGCCTATTTACCTAAAGCCTTATTTTTTTCACTATTCACCATTCACTATTCACTCTTCACAGCTCTTTTATCAAAGCTATCATCTCCCTTACAGCCCTTTCCATACCGACTAAAACAGCTCTTGATACTATGCTGTGGCCAATGCTGAATTCACTTATCTCGTCAAGTCCCCTAAAATATGTTATTGTCTGGTAGCACAATCCATGACCGGCATTGACTCCCATCTTAAGCCTGTAAGCCAGCTTTGCAGCATCCTCTATTTTAGAAAATGCCTTTTCTCTTTTTTTACCCGTTTTCGCATCGCAGAATTCCCCCGTATGGATTTCAACCATCGAAGCGTGGATCTTATGGGCAAGCTTTATCTGCTCCGGATCAGGATCTATGAAAATACTCACAGGAATATCGGCATCCTGAAGTTTAGCCACTGTTTCAGCAATGGAACTGCCGTGAATCATCAGATTCAGCCCTCCTTCAGTCGTTAACTCGCTCCGTTTTTCCGGAACAAGGGTCACGGCGTCGGGTTTTATGCTGAGGGCCATTCTGGTCATCTCAGAAGTTGAAGCCATCTCCAGTATAAGTTTTGTCTGAACAGTGCTTCTTAATATTTTAAGATCCCGGTCCTGTATGTGGCGCCTGTCCTCCCTGAGATGAATCACTATTCCGTCGGCACCGGCGAGTTCGGCAAGAACTGCTGCAGCAACCGGATCCGGGTAACTGACATTTCCCCTTGCCTGCCTCAAAGTGGCAACATGATCGACATTAACTGCAAGCCCGGCCATATAAAAACCTCCGATAAATTTCTGGTTTATTGTTGTAGAACAGTGAATAGTAGATAGTATATAGTGAATAGTGAATAGTGAATAGTAAAAACGTTAAAAGCACGAAGTTCGTACATCGTGGTTCGTTGATCGTCGTTCGTTGATTGTCGTTCGCAACTCGTTGTTCGATCAACAACTCACGATCCACTATTCACCATTCACCATTCACTTTCTTCATCAGTTCCACGGCTTTTTTTTCCATTTTATTTGCCTGATAACGGTTTTTCTCATGATCGTAGCCGAAAAGATGAAGAATGCCATGAATAAGAAGCTCGATAATCCGCTTCCTCATACCGACACCGGAGTTTGTTCCTTCCCTTTCGGCGGTTTCAACCGATATCACCACATCTCCGAGAATATCTTGGCTTGAGCCTGGAAAATTTCCGTCACGCATGGGAAAGGCAATTACATTTGTAGGTCCTTCCCTTTGAAGGTATTGTTTGTTCAGCTTCGCAATCTCATTATCATCGACAATCAGGATGGATAATTCGCCGTCAGGACAATCCAAGGCGTTTAAGATGGCCTGAGCCGTTTTTCGTATGTCTGCCTGACTGATCCTGCGCCTGTTTTGGCTGTTGTTTATCAGGACTCCCATCTTTTCCTTTTCCATCGCTCGTAACCGGAGTATCAGAATATTCAATCCGGTGGTGATATATCCCGTTTAAAATCGTATTGAAGCTTTTTGCAATATTATTCAGATCTTTTAGTGTCAGTTCACAATTGTCGAGCTGGCCGTCCGAAAAGATATTGTTCATCAGATTCTGAACAAGCCCCTTGATCCTTGCCGGAGTCGGAATTTCAAGTGTTCTTGAAGCTGATTCAACAACATCGGCAAGCATCACAAGACCTGCTTCCCTTGTCTGCGGTTTAGGGCCGGGGTATCTGAAATCATCAATATTTACTTTATCTTCCCCTTTAAGCTGTTTGGCCCTGTCATAAAAATATCGTATAAGGCTTGTGCCATGGTGCTGACTGATGGCTTCTGTTATTTCCCGCCCGAGATTGTATTTTTTTGCCAGCTCCACACCGTCTTTAACGTGCGCCACCAGTATCAGGCTTGACATGGACGGGGCGAGCTTGTCATGCTTGTTCACGCCAGCTGACTGGTTTTCGATAAAATACTGGGGCTTGTTCAGCTTTCCTATATCATGATAATAACCGCAAGCCTTGGCAAGTAGTGGATTTGCACCTATTTCTGCCGCGGCAGCTTCTACCATTGAGCCGATTACTACCGAGTGATGGTATGTCCCCGGAGCTTCTATCATTAGCCTCTTCAGAACCGGCTGATCAAGACTTGCCAGCTCGAGCAGTTTTATGTCTGTTGTAAAATTGAATGCCACCTCTACAAGCGGGGCAAGCCCTGACGTTACGATACCAGCTCCCACACCACCTAAAAACGCAAATACCAAGTCCCAAAGTAATTTTGCCCAGGAGAGGTCAGCCAAATAAATATTCATGGCAGTCGCGAGAACCACATTAAAAGCTCCGAGTTTAACTCCCGCTTTAATAAAAACTTTTCGCTCCCTGCAATTCTGCATCCAGTAAGCACCCATTATTCCGTTCAGCAAGAAAAATATCAAAAGTTCAAAACTGTTCTGAAATACAACAGCAGTGCAGACAGCAATGACTACAGCAAGAGGTATTGCTGTGCCAAAGCCAATAAAAAGGCATATAAGCATTGCTCCGGAAGCTATCGGGATACCGAGTTGAATCGAAGTTGCAGTTATTGAAAGAGGCTCGTTTTGTGTAAGAGACTTGGAGAGTGAAAAAGATATTGCCGCAAACATGAAAAACATGAGAACCACAAATGTCAGAAACAGCAACTTAATGTTGTGTCTGCCGATCTTCTCTTCTTCTTTCTTTATATGTAAAAAATATGTGGTTATGAGAAGGCAGAGAATAATCATAACCGCTCCGATAATGGTTGCCGATATCTGCCCATACCTCACCTTCAACCTCAGAGCCTTTAGTTTTGACAGTTGGATTTCGGAAACCTTCTCACCTTCACGCAGCAGCATTTCACCGGCTTTTATCTTGTACAGAACCGGACTAATCTCTGAGACGGCTATTTTTATTCTTTCTTCCGTTTCATTTCTGTTTAAAGTAATGTTCGGCTGAATGAGTTGTTTAACAAACAATATTACAAGATTCTTGTTTATATCCTGGTTCTTTACAACCTTATACCCGAATACTTCGGCAACACTTTTTGCTTCTTCAAGACTGTAAAAGGAACTCAATTCATAGGATATCGACTCGTTTTTCGTTTCAATATCCCGTATTATTATTCCATTCTCCATATCATTAATCAAAAAGCTCTTGTTGTCCACCACTCCTTTTTCCAATATTTTTGATAAAACGCTTACTATGGCATCAGGAATATCGTCGGAAAACCCATTTTTTTCGAGGCCGGCGTAAGTACTGCCTGTAACCTGAAAACCTATTTTACTCTCGAATTCACTTTTCAACTTCGCGGATCTGTCATCTGCGGTTGCGGCTTTAATTTTTGATTCGGGAGAGAGCGATTTAATCCCCCCTGTTTCAAAAATATCTCTTGATTCCCTGAAGGCTGTTATGACCCGCGTGGATAATTTTGAGGCAAGGGCCGAATCGTAATCATATACGGTCGGAACTTTGCTTATTGCCGATTTTCTGCTTATTTCAGTGGCAGATTCGTCCTCTACAAAAAAATCTTCAGGAGCTTTAATATCTCTATCGGCAATATCTCCCAGATTATACGAATGCTTGACAGGACCAAGGCTGATATATAGGATGAGGGTCAAGGTAACAGTTATGCCCGAAAGGATCCACCAACGTAAATTGATGTTCGAATTAAAAAAATTTACAACCGATTCTTTTATGTTTTTCAAATTCATAACATTATCGCAAAAAGACCGAAATCAGAATATCGAACATTCACCTGCTTACTTCCTGTTTCTTCTTCCTTTCTTCAAGCTCCTCGTATGCTTCAATTATATTCTGAACCAGTTTATGCCTCACAACATCAGTTTTTGAAAAGAAGACAAACTTGATCCCTTCTATTTTCTGCAAAATATCTTTGGATTCTATCAGTCCGGAAGTTTTTCCGGAGGGCAGATCAATCTGGGTTATATCCCCGGTAATAACAGCCTTCGAGCTGAACCCGATACGGGTCAGAAACATCTTCATCTGCTCGGAAGTTGTATTCTGCGCTTCATCAAGTATGATGAAAGAGTCATTTAGAGTTCTTCCCCGCATGAATGCAAGGGGAGCAACCTCGATTACACCCTGCTGCATAAGGGTTGATACTTTTTCAAACCGCATCATATCGTGAAGAGCATCATAAAGCGGCCTCAGATAGGGATCAACCTTTTCTGCAAGATCACCCGGCAGAAATCCGAGAGCCTCCCCGGCTTCAACGGCAGGTCTTGTCAGAATAATCCTGCTCACGAGACCTTTCGAAAGGGCGGAAATCCCCATAGCCATCGCCAGGTATGTTTTCCCCGTCCCTGCCGGCCCGATGCCAAAGACAATATCATAATTTCGCATCGCATCGATATATTCTTTCTGAGCCCGGCTTTTTGGTGTAATTGATTGTTTTTTTGCAGTTATATAAACGGTATCGAGGAAAATATCTTTCAGTTTTAACCGGTCATCGCCTGAAAGCAGTTTTATGGCATAATCTATATCGTTTGGATATACTGGATAGTTATCTTTGATGAGACCGTAAAGCTGTTT
The DNA here is from genome assembly GCA_011391695.1 of Desulfobacteraceae bacterium. Classification (GTDB taxonomy): domain Bacteria; phylum Desulfobacterota; class Desulfobacteria; order Desulfobacterales; family RPRI01; genus RPRI01. The sequence goes on from JAABQB010000028.1 coordinate 16,716, forward strand.
TAATACATTTTGAGCGAGGCCGGATGGAATGGTATCTCCCTCGATAAAAGCCGTATTGCCTCGCGCATGTATCTTAAGGTCAATTGCTTCAGCTATTCTCTGCAGATTGCTGTTATGCTCTCCGAAAAGCTGCTTGGCATAATTTATATCCGAAAAAGTCAATTTTGTAAGATTGTTCTCTATGTTTATTTCCATAAATTTATGTTAAAAAATACCGCCTTTTAAGTGGATCGTTGTTGTTAGGCATGAGGCATAAGGCTTAAGGCTGTGAACCGAAATTACTAATAGTCTTCAGCCTAAACACCTTCAGCCTATCATACTATTCACTATCAACTTTTCACTGCCATATGCTATCACGATTATGAAATTCATTGCAAACAACAAATTTGATTCGGCTTACCAAACGGAGAAATGCCTTGACGGGATAAAAAATATTTTGCTATGATTGCAATTCTAAAATAGAGAAATACCAAAAAAATTATAAGTTTATTTACAATCATTTTATATGGTTCACGGTTGCCTGAACTCGCAATTTTTGTCCGGATCTGCTCATTATATAACACCGGCTAAAGTCTGCCGCGGCAGAACTTCACGGGGAGTGAGTTTTATGTCTTCCAAAATAAAGGCCGACAAAAAGGAAACTTATTAATATGTTTGATATTATTTTAATTATAATTCTGATCTATTGCTTTATAAGAGGTATCTTCAGGGGGCTTCTCAAGGAGTTTTCATCTCTTATAGGTGTGCTTGGCGGCTTTTATGCCGCCTACACTCATTACAAGGGTGCCGGAATATATCTGAAAAGATGGATATCAGACCCCAATTACATTAATATATTAAGTTTTCTGATAATTTTTCTCTGCGTATTCCTTATAATCAGCGCCCTTGGAATCATTATCAAATACGTTCTCAAGATCGTTTTTCTTGGATGGGTTGACCGTGTTTTCGGAGGAGCCTTTGGAATATTGAAGGGAATATTGATAGGCTCTGTCTTGTTGGTAGTATTTACAGCATTCCTTTCAAAAGATTCGGACATGATAAAAAACTCGAGACTTTCCCCATATATTACAACAATCTCCGACAAAATGATTAAAGTGACTCCGAAAGAGCTGAAGGATGAGTACCAGATGAAAAGGCAGGATATTGAAAAAGCTTGGAAGAAAATCAAATAAATAACAAAGCTGCGAAGTTAAAAGGATTGATTGAACTTATAGAAACGCTCAGAGGGGAAAATGGATGCCCGTGGGATAAAACACAAACAGCAAGGACAATGGCCATTTACCTTCTGGAAGAAGTATATGAGCTGGCTGATGCCATAGAAACAGAAAATCCCGATGAAATTTGCGAAGAACTCGGTGATGTTCTGTTTCATATTTTTTTTATAGCAAGGCTCTTTGAAGAAAAAGGGGCTTTTGACATTGGAGATGTGGCCGGATTAAACAAAGAAAAAATGGTTCGGAGGCACCCTCACGTTTTTGGTTCAGAAAGCGCTGAAAATGCGGGCGAAGTGAGAAAACGCTGGCATGCCATAAAGAAGAATGAAAAGAGCCATATGCGGCATAAGTCTGTTCTCGATTCCGTGCCCGGAGGGCTCCCTGCTCTCATGCGCGCGTACAGAATTTCGGAACGAGCTGCAAGAACCGGATTTGACTGGGATAATATTGAAGGCGTGCTGCAAAAGGCCGAAGAAGAGTGGGCTGAATTTCAACGCGCACTTGATAAAAAAGACAAGGCTGATATTTCCATTGAATTCGGCGATGTGCTTTTTACTCTTGTCAATGTTGCGCGCTTTGCGGCAATCCACCCTGAAACCGCATTGAAGGATTCAATGAAAAAATTCGAGATCCGTTTCCGGAATATGGAAAAAACCGTTGCAGAGAGCGGAAGCACCCTTGATTCCGCGTCCCGGAATGAACTTGATATGCTGTGGGAGGAAGTGAAAAGGCGTGAGGCGGAAGGCTAAAGACTGAAGGCTGAAGGCTGTGAACCGAAGTTACTAATAGTCTTCAGCCTAAACACCTTCAGCCTGTTATACTATTCACTGTTCACTATTCACTATTCACCGTTTATATGCCATGATTGCAATAATAGATTACGATGCCGGAAACCTTACAAGCGTTGCAAGAGCTGTAACTCACATAGGGTTTGAGTGCATTGTTACAAATGATACGAAAGAGATAGGCAAAGCCGAACGCATAATCTTTCCTGGAGTCGGGGCAGCCGGTTCGGCCATGAAAAGCATCAAACGTCTTGGACTTGATCAAGCCATAAACTACGCCTTTTCATCAGGAAAACCGGTTCTAGGCATTTGCCTTGGAACACAGATTATCATGGACTACAGTGAGGAAAACAACACAAAGTGCCTTGGAATCATAGGCGGAAAAGTTCAGTCATTCAGGTTTGATGAAATCCGGAAAAACGATACCGGCCTCAAGATACCCCACATGGGATGGAACCGGATCATGTTGCAGAAGAAGCATTTTGTCTTATCTGATCTCAAAGAAGAAGACGAATTCTATTTTGTTCACGGATATTATCCGGTTCCCAATGATCCTGCTCATTTAATCGGAACAACCGAATATGGAATCCAGTTTGCTTCGATTCTAGGATACAGAAACATAATAGCCACCCAGTTCCATCCCGAAAAAAGCGGAAGGCCCGGACTCTCAATACTTAAAAAATTCTGTGTGTGGAATCCATGTTAAGTAAACGCATAATTCCCTGCCTTGATGTGCGGGACGGCAAAACAACAAAAGGGATAAAATTCAGAGACAACGTTGATATAGGCGATCCCGTTGAAATGGCCCGCTTTTATTATGAAGCCGGAGCGGACGAAATTGTCTTTTATGACATCACGGCTTCAAGCGAAAAAAGGGATATAATGATAGATGTGGTAAGGCGCGTTGCCGAAACCATATTTATCCCTTTCTCTGTCGGAGGCGGAATACGCACCATCGAAGACATGCGCAAGGTTCTTCTGGCAGGAGCGGAAAAGGTAAGCGTAAATTCGGCCGCCGTAAAGAATCCGGAAATTATTTCAAAAGGAGCGGAAGCTTTCGGAAACCAGTGCGTAGTTCTCGGCATGGATGTAAAGCATGTCGGGAAAAACGAGGATATTCCATCAGGATACGAGATCGTTATCAACGGCGGCAGAACCTTCATGGGAATCGACGCTCTTGAATGGGCAATTGAAGCTGAGAAGCTCGGAGCGGGTGAGATATGCCTCAACTCGATCGATGCGGATGGAACCTGCGAAGGTTATGAGCTTGCCCTCACCTCCCTTATTTCGGAAAATGTCGGGATTCCGGTGATCGCTTCAGGCGGCGCGGGCAAACCGGAACATCTTTATGATGTTCTGACAAAAGGAAAGGCTGATGCCGCACTCATAGCTTCAATGGTGCATTACGGGACATACTCGATTTCAGGAATAAAATCCCATCTTGATAAAAACGGAGTGAAGGTAAGAAAGAGCTGGTAGGCTCGGTGAGACATTCGATATTCGGCTTTTCATATTCCGCAGAGCTCCTTTGCGATTTTCTGCTTCTTTTTCATATCAACAAGCCTTCCTATCATGATACGCTGCGCCTGCGGCGAACCAGCTCCGTGCATCGACTCGGTGAGATAGCTTGCGGCAGCAGAGCCCATTGTTATATTCTCTATGAGCCTGAGGATTCTCATTCTATGCTCAGTTGAAACATCAGGCTTTGTCTTGTAGTATTTCTCCAGCCACCTGCCGACTTCGGGCGACTTGAAGTCAGCCTCAGAAGGGAGTGTTACCAACAGGCCGCCGGCAATATCCTGTGCAAGCCTTGCAATCTCATATGGAAAGCGGGTAACATTCTGCTTATGCACGTTAGCAAGCAGAAGATCAACAAGCCATGTGCCGCAAGGCTCCCTGTGGCCTTCCGCCGCACAGGCGATGCAGCTGCAGAAGAGAGTCTCATTAAGGTGATTCATTTCAACGATTTTATCCTTCACATGAGATGCTTTATCGGCGCCGTTATATTCGGCTATAGTCTGTGTAGCCCCGATAAGGACATCACCCACCCCCACCTTGCATGCATAGCTTTGACGGTGATACGCAGCGAAATTTTCAACAAGCTGTGTCGTAAAATCGTATTCCCTGTACATGAAGACGCGATTCCACGGAACGAAGACGTCGTCAAAAACAACCAGTGCCTCGTGACCACCGTAGAACATATTACCCCTGTCAAAGGTCATTCCTTCCGATTTCCGAGTGTCACAGGACTGGCGTCCTATAATGTAGGTGATTCCCGGAGAATCACTCGGAACGGCAAAAGATACGGCATAATCCCTGTCCTCCTCCCTCATGGTACGGGTGGGCATTGTAATTATCTCGTGAGAATTGACCGCGCCCGTCTGGTGTGCTTTCGAACCCCTCACCACGATTCCGCTTGAACGTTCTTCGACAACATGAAGGAACACATCCGGATCTGGCTGAAGGTGCGGAGGAAGCGAGCGGTCGCCCTTGGTATCGGTCATGGCGCCGTCGCAGACAAGATCATTTTCCTGGACATATCCGAGGAAATTCAGAAACCGCTTATTGTATTCAGTACCGTATTTCCCGTCTACGGCATGAGTAGTTACAGAGAGCGCATTCAGGGCGTCCATCCCTACGCATCGCTGGAAACAGCATGCGGTCAGTGATCCCATCAGACGTCCCATTTTGCTCTTTTTTACAAGGTCATCCACACTCTGGTGAATATGGGTGAAACGGTTGATTTTTTTGCCGGTAAGATGAGACTTTGCAGTCAAAATATCTTCATATTCCGGTTTATGGGCGTACTCATATGTGGCGGCAACAGCATTCATTGAAGGCCGGATGATAGGATCATCTACGACGTTTCGAACCTTCTTTCCGAACATGTATACATTCAGATTCAGCTTCCGGAGGCTCTCCTCGTAATCTTCGGCATTCATCAATCTTCCCATTCGCTTCATCCTTTGTTTATCCGGGCAGTTTCACACTCACCCCTTAAAAAGTCGTACTTCCGACGGCAAAGTCATAAGCTCATTATGCAAGGCGCGCAAATCTTGGAGAAGCGCAACACATCAGAATGACTTACAACGAAGCCGTCAATTCTGTCAGAGATTCTTTATAAGAAATTCGGAATCGTTCAGGGATATTTCCCGGGAGATCTTTTTCCCGCTCTTATCAATAACATTGTAAAAATAGTTTTTATTCTCCCTGATTGCCTTGTCTTTATCCTTACGCATTCCCAACGCAGGGTTAAACTCGGATGTTTGAAGTTCTCTGCTGTTATCAGCAGAGAATCTTAGACCGTTGGGAATAATCTCTTTCTGGGGTTCGTTCGCTAACCAGGCCCCCTGCAGCGGAGTTAGAGTTTGCTGTTTCGGTTCAATGCCGCTTTTACAGATATCATCTATCCTGCCCGTGATATCCTTTATTATTCTCTCTGCAATTATTTTGCTGTCTGCTTTGGGAACATGTTCACCATCGCCTGAAGGCAGATTCTCTTCACAAGATCGTTCTTTTCTATCTTTCCCGTTACTTAACTTGTCCACGTAAACCTGCATTATGTGATGTATCTGATAACTTGAAAAGCGCATCTGCTTTGTTTTCCCTCGGCCTATGTTTAATAATAAAAATTTCCCCGCAATTCCCTTTATCTAATTTCGTTACCGTATGACGCATAATAAATTCTTACAAACATGAGATGACTCTTGAATGCTATTTCAGGAAGCTCCTTGTAATTAAACCATTTTGCTTCTGAGGCATCATAACCCGTACACAAGATACCGCTGCTTTTAACAAGATAGCCGATCATGAGGACAGTATCATACTGGGAACTGGGGCTTGAAGTCACTCCCATAAGCATTTCTATCTTACCATCAAGTCCAGTCTCTTCCTTAAGTTCCCTAAGGGCTCCTTCATCAGGGTTTTCTCCAAGTTCAACAAATCCTCCGGGCAGGCACCAGAAGCCCTTCTTCGGTTCAACATTCCGCTTTACGAGAAGTACCCTTTCTGCTTCATCAATGGTTACTATACAGGTGGCCGGAACAGGGTTTTCATAAAATGTTTCATTGCAATGCCCGCAGAAAAGACGTGTTCTCTCTTCAAATATCTTCTCGCCGAGCATTTTTCCGCAGTACTGGCAGTTTGTTTTTTTCCGCATTAATCGTCGAAATTCCCCTTAGCGCCCTTATCCGATGTTATTGAAGCTGCACGACTCGATATTTTTTCGAATGTCCATTCCGAGGGATCTTCAAACCTCTCAACCTTTGTTCCGGCGTCATACGATCCGGCATCAAGTATTTTTTGAATGGCAACCGGCGCGGAATCTCTCCCGTTAAAAACACTAACAATCATATTATACACAAAATCTTCAACTCTTTTTGCCATTCTGTCCCTGATCTTTTTCGGCTGGCTCATTATTTTGTTCTCAAAAGCAAGGTTAATCGACTTGTAGTTTCCGCCTTTCCAGCCCTTTGAATCTGCATAGGCAACCATCTGTGTCCACAGCTCTTCAGAAACTCCTTCGCCTTTTACCTTTATAAAATAACCCTTGTCGTCAACTAACGCGTTGCCGTAATCATTGACTTCAAGCCCCCATGAAATCATCTGAAGGGCAGTTGCAACGTTTGCCTTCGTTGTTCTGGTTTTTGCAGCTATCTCTCTTAACTTGTCGGAGTTGTTTCCGGATGTGCCGTGCTGTGCTCCTGATATTTTATATTTTTCCAGAGCATCATGGATACTCACGGTCAAGTCAATCTGGATTCCAAGGCCGCTTGCTTCAATACCATGGGTAGTCCCGTTGTTTAATGCAATCCAATCCGGAAAAATATTATGCGCGTTTAATCCCCGAATCAGAAAAAGAGCCTCTTCAACCGTCGAAAGCCCGGCCTTTCCTTTTATTTCACCTACTTCGGTTTCAAGCCCGGCCCACACCGGAATAAAAGAGCTTAACTCAATATTTGCCAGAAGATTTTTATCATCCGGCATATGGGATGCGTCAATAGCAATGGATGTCAGGCCGGCTTCAAAAAGAGTGGGAATCTCTATTTTTGCAGCATCAATATCCTGCGCTTTTTTTATTCCATAGTGGTCTGCGTGAATTGCAACAGGAACTGTAATGCCGAGTTCATTACAGAGGGCATCAGCCTGTCTTGCAATGTTCCAGTAATTGACCGCGCAATATGCGCTTGATCCGCCCTCCGATTTGGCAATCTCGATAATTATGGTAGAATTGGCTCTCTGGGCAGCCTGAAGAACCCCCCGAATTATAATATTGCTTCTCCCGTTGGCAGCCATTGCAATAGCCTTGCCTTTGGCCATCATGGCCCTGTCGATAAATTTTCCGCTAACGAGAAGGGCCTTGGAATTCGGAAAAAGTTTAACAACGTTAGGAGGGCGGCCTGTTCTTATCGCTCTGTCAAAATCCGAAATACCGGTTGTCATACCTGGCATGGCAATATCTCCTTTATCAATCAATAATCATAAACTTCATATTCGGTTTTTTTACCAAGAATAATATCTATTTTATTCTGCACTCCAATTCTTTCATTACTTAAAAACCATTTCTCCCAGTCTTCAACTGACTGCCACGTACTGATTACAAGGTACTCGCTCGGATTGTCAATCCGTTTCAGTGTCTCACCTGAAATGTAACCGGGCTGGTTATTCGCGAGCGCTCTCAGCTGTTTGAGAAGAGGAGTTAAATATTTCACCTTATCTTCGGATACAATTCTTTTGATAATAATTTTAATAGCCATGTTTCCCTCCCTGCATCTATAATGTTATATTTACAAGCTATGTTAAACAGCTGTCAGAATAAGGGTAATAAGAAAAGGGGCTGTGAGAGTAAGAACAATGCCGCTGAAAATGGAAATTATACCATATTCTTTTCCCGTAAACTCGATAATAACCGGAAGAGTCGTATCCATTGATGTCGCTCCTCCTGATGCGATAGGAGCAAGACGCCCGAAATATCTGACAAGAAAAGGCGTTATGAGAAGCGTTGATATTTCTCTGAAAATATTTGATAAAAGAGCAAGAACACCGAGTGTTTCACCTTCTATGCTTGTAATTACCATGCTCGAGAGGCTGTAGTATCCGAATCCTGAAACTACAGCGAGTGATTCTCTTAAGGTTATCCCCTTAAGCCACACGGATAATAACGAAGATCCGAGCAAAGTGCCTAAAACCACAGATAAAGGAACTAGAAGAATCTTTGCGTTTATCTTTTTTATCATCTCCCAGGCTGTATTGTTTCCTCCGATTCCGATTCCCACTAGAAACAGAAGGAGATTAAGCGCATAAAGAGAAAACGCAGAATTGTTCATTGCGGACGGGACTAGAGAATAGAAACCACAGATGAGACCGGCAGAAAAGAAAAACACTATAACAAAGCTTCCTCTCATTTTTCCTTTCCCCTGAATATGTAAACATAAACAAAATATGAAAGTAAAACGCTTCCCGAAATAGCGCCTACCGTGAGCACAAAGGCCTGAATTCCCAGTTTTGCGATTGAGTTTATTATTATTTCATTACCCCCTACAGATAGGCCGAGCAGAAACAGAAGAAGGCATATCGCTCCTGTGGTCACCTTATCGGTAAACTTAATTATTCTGTTGTCTTTCCGCAGAAAATACCCGGCTAAAATTCCGGATAATAAAAATACCGTTATTAATACCATTCAGATCCTTTTCCCCCGCTCTAAATATCTACCTTTTTATCCTGTTTATGTTTTCCTAATCCCTCTTCGTTGATTTTTCAATTTCAGAATTATACGATTCTGTCTCTGAAACCAGAGATTTTATTTTTGCAGAATGCGATTTTATTTTTTCGTTATATTCCTGCACCCTTGAATTATATTGCAGCTTCTGCTGATTTGTTTTGAGTTCATCCTTTAGCCGTTCCAGTTCTTCTCTCTCTTTTTCGATAGCATTAAATTCATTTTCAAGTTCAAGTTTCTTTTTTTTGAGCTCCTCTCTTGTTTTATCAGAAACATCCGTTTTGGCTGACTCCGATTTTTCACCCTGTTTTTCTCCTTTTAGGTTCTGCGTAAAGTCACTCTGCTCTGTCTTATGTATTATTCCTGATTCGGCACTAACAGAATCCGATTCATAACCTATATATTCCTTTGCTTTTGCCCTCTGGTTCTTCGGAATATTATTATAATCGTCAGTATAGTATACCGTGCCATCAGCGCCGGTATATTTGTATATATCGGCTGAAACAGGAATACAAAAAAACAAAACTACAACAAACGCCAAATATTTAATTTTATCCATGGATCAGTCCCCCTTTTGTTGCTTTGATCGGAAAAGCGAGCAGACACCCCAAAGTTACCTTACGTAATCATAATAAACCTAAAATGTTTTCAGTTCAACAAGTTTTGATGAACCCGTAAGAAGTCGGGCACAAAGAAAAACCTTATTGTTTTTAATAGGCATTCCTTCATGCCTTTGTGTGAAAAAGCATGAATTTGCCCTTTTTCGTCATTCCAGCATAAACGGGGCACATAGTGAAGCGGCAGCGCTATCCAGCATATTCAATCTGTTCTGGACTCCCGTTTTCACGGGAGTGACGGAGTTTCAAATTTTTACAAAGCTGCAAACAATTATTTGACAATAATAAAAAATATTGTAGTGTTTAAGAAATTATGCGAATATTTAAATTATTATATATCCTGTTTTTCCTTTTTGTACTCTCCTGTATTCCAAAACCGGAAGTTGTTTATATCCCAAGAGATACGGATTCTGAGCAGGCTCTTTTTTCAAAAGCTGAAAATTTTTTCTATTCAAGAAATCATGAAAAAGCGCTTATAGCTTACAGGGAATATCTTGACCGGTTTCCTGACAGCAAACTTATTCCGGCTGCATTGATGCGCATGAGCACTATTTACGGGACACTCGGACAGAATGAAAGCGCTCGCAACAGTTCTATGCGCGTTATCAGAAACTACCCGAACAGCAATTTTACTCCCGATGCAATAATTAATGTTTTGGAAAGTTATTTAAATGAAGGATTGTTGAGAGAAGCAATCTATTTTTTCGACTCCCTCTCCCGCGGCAGCATTCCTGATTCTAACATTTCAAAAATATATGTTCTTATCGGGGACGCCCAGATGCGTCTGAAGCTCCCGGCAGACGCCACGGCATCATATCTAATGGCCCGCACAAAAAGCTCTGATTCTGGACTGGAAAGAATCGACAAAAAACTCCGGGGTTCAATATCACAACTTGAAAACAGCAGCATCGCATTGCTTGCTGAAAACATCAAGGAAGATACCGCAAAAGGATACTACAAATATCAGCTCGGGTTGAATTATTTTGAAAAACATAAGTATCGAGAAGCGGCAGATGTTTTGAATGGTTTTATAAAAACAATACCGTCACATAAAAACGTACAGGATGCCAAAAATCTTTTAAATGAGATATACAAAAAAACAGCGGCCAAACTTCATACTATCGGATGTTTGCTCCCCTTAAGCGGTAAGTTCAGCGTCTTTGGGAACCGTGCGCTGAAGGGAGTAGAACTTGCATTAATCCGGTTTTCACAACAGTCAGGATATCCCCCGGTTAACCTCGCAATAAAAGATACTGAATCAGACCCGGAAAAGGCGGAAATCGCGGTTGACGAGCTGATAAAGGAAAATGTTTCCGCAATTATTGGCCCTATGGGAACTGCCGAAACAGTTTCCGCTGCAAAAAAAGCTCAGGCAGGAGGTATCCCGATAGTCGTATTAAGCCAGAAAGAGAATATAACAGATGCGGGTATTTTTGTTTTCAGGAACTTCCTTACTCCGGGAATTCAGGTCAGATCCCTTGTGGAATATACCATGCGCAAAAAAGGAATGAGCAGGTTTGCTGTATTATATCCAAACGAAAATTATGGAAAGACATTTGCCTCCCTTTTCATATCCGAAGTTAAGGCAAATGGCGGAAAAGTATTAAGATCAGAACCGTATAATCCTGACCTGACAGATTTTACCGACTCAATCAAAAAAATTGCCACACCCGACTTTGAGGCCATTTTCATCCCTGATGCCCCTGCAAAAGCAGGTCTTATTGTTCCGCAACTTGCATATCTTGATTTACGCAATATTTATCTTTTAGGCACAAACCTTTGGCATTCACAGAAGTTGATCGATATGGCAGAAGATTTTTTAGAAGATTGGGTTATAATAACCGAAGGCTTCTTCCTCGAAAACGATTCGGAAGGAGTTAGAAATTTCGCGCACGCTTTTGAAGAAAAATACGGAGAAAAACCGGGATATATTGAAGCTGTCAGCTATGATACAGCCTTGATGCTGTTTCAGACAGTCAGCATTCCCACTATAAGATTCCCGGATTCTGTTAGAAAAGAATTGACTAATATCACGAATTATCAAGGAGTTACAGGCCTTACTTCTTTTGGCGGTTCACGGGATGCTCAAAACAAACTTTATATTCTTACAATAAGCGACGGCAGATTTGTCGAACTCAAATAGTTTGATTGTCGTTCGTGATTCGTTGATCGATTCACGATTCACTATCAACGATCTCTGTTTTTTCCTTGCTTAGGATTTCTTTCACTTGAACCCTTGAATCCTCGGCCCCTTGACCCCTTCTATTCACTATTCACTGTTCACCGCTAGTTTACCAGCGGCCCCTGCCCGGTTGCCTCCAGAACGCTTTGCCAGAGCTTTCCCATTGGATTTACCTGTTTCCTCTTCTCTGCTGATGCTATCATGGGAATATGAACAAAATGGTTGCTCCAATTGCCGACAATGAGCTTGGTCTTTCCGGCCATGGCGGCATGTACAGCATCTCTGCCGAGGAAGCTGCAGAAAACATGATCATTGGCATTTGCCGGAAGACTTCTTATCATATAGCTTGGATCTATGTATTTCAGCGATATCTCGATGTCTTTCTTTTTAAAATATGACGAGATAGCATTTTTGATGAATAAACCGATATCTTTAAGTTTTACATTGCCTGACTCATCAACTTCTTCCTTCTCATTTATAAGATATTTTTGCCCGGCTCCTTCCGCTACAACAATTACCGCATGTTCCCTGAGTTTTAGACGTCCTTCAAGGGATGTAAGCAATCCTTTCGGCCCTTCGAGGTCAAAATCTATTTCCGGGATCAAAACAAAATTAACATCCTGCTGCGCAAGAGCAGATGTTGCGGCAATAAAACCTGAATATCTCCCCATGAGCTTAATAAGCCCAATGCCATTGGGATAACCGGCAGCTTCGTTATGAGCGCTTTTTATTGCCATCGTAGCAATATCAACTGCTGAATCAAAACCAAATGATCTGGAAACAAGATAAATGTCATTATCGATTGTTTTTGGAATACCGACAACGCTTATTTTAAGTCCTCTTTCCAGTATGGCATCTGCAATTTTAATCGCGGCCTTAAGCGTTCCGTCCCCACCGATCATAAAAAGAGCGCTGATGCTCATTCTTTCAAGGCTGTCGACAATTTCATCAATCTTCTGAGGACCTCTGGATGAACCGAGGACAGATCCTCCGATTTCGAGAATGTTTGAAACTGTATCCGGTTTTAGCTCCATCATATCATGCCCGTACTTCGGGATAAATCCCTGAAGGCCATATCTTATGCCATAAATATTCCTGACTCCGTATCCGTAATAAAGCTCGAGGACTATAGACCTGATAATGTCATTCAATCCGGGACAAAGTCCGCCGCACGTTACAAGGGCGCATCTTAACTTGCTTGGATCAAAATAGATTTTTTCCCTCGGACCCGCCATTTCAAAAGATGGCAGTTCCTTTCCCTCTTTGACTAGCTGTATAATGCGGGAAGGGTTAATATCAATCAGAACCTTATCTTTGTCCGATATAAAAGCCTGCTTGTCTTTTCCTTTTTCTTTAATGTGGGCCGGAGAAGGTATTTTGGCTTCTCCCAGAGTTGGAATATCCGTACTTATTTCATAATCATTATCATCCATGACGACCTCTTTCGCTTAATAAATCCTATTTCCCGTTAAACCTGAAGCTGCCTTTACCAAGAATATCGTGAAGATGCAATATCCCCATAATCTTATTGGCAGGATCCGTAATAGGAAGCACAGTAATCTGAAATTTTTCCATCAGGTACAAAGCATCATATGCTGGTGAATCGGGGTCTGCCCTTCTTGGATTTTTTGTCATGACATCTTCTGTCTTAAGTTCATATATCGGCTTTTTTTTCGCTACTGTCCGACGTATATCCCCGTCAGTTATGATACCGGTAAGCGTATTATCTTCTTTTAAAACAATAGCGGCCCCGAGTCCTCCCGAATCAACTTTACATATTGCCTCGAACAAGCTCACTCCTTCATAAACAAGGGGCAATGACTCACCTGTTATCATTATATCCTTAACCTTGCTGGAAAGGCGCTGACCAAGAATACCTCCGGGATGAATCTTTCTGAAATCACTCGGCATGAAATGCCTTTTATTTATCAGGACAACAGCCAGGGCATCGCCCATCGCAAGTAATGCGGTTGTGCTTGCAGTAGGGGCAAGCCCTAAAGGGCATGCTTCTTTTTCGACTCCGACATCAATAACAATATCGCTGTGCTTTGCAAGGGTAGAGTTCTTATTGCCTGTAAAGGCAATTACTTTGCATCCGATCCTGCTTATAATCGGAACAAGCACGTTCAGTTCATCGGTTTCCCCGCTGTTTGATAGAGCGAGAAATATATCATCCTTACAAACACCGCCAAGGTCACCATGCATAGCTTCGACAGGGTGCAGAAAAAAAGATCTTGTTCCTGTACTGTTTAAGGTGGCAACAATTTTTCTTCCGACTATGCCCGACTTACCAATTCCACCTACGATCAAACGCCCTTTCGAGCTGTATACAAGTTCCACCATTTCAGCAAACCGGTTGTCAATACGGTCTATTAATTTGAGTATCCCTTCCGCCTCAATTTTAAGAACTTCTATTGCCTCATTGATTATCATATTTATTTCTTCCGGTATTTAAAAGTATCTGCACACTAACCAGATATCATCAGTAGTTTGTCAATTTTTCTAAAACAAATCAAGTGCTTTTTCTGCTCCAGGTGGATTTTTCACTTGAATCCTCGAACTCTGCCGAAGGCCCGCCAATCTTTATGGCGGGAATCCTTGAACCCTTTTCCCCTGCTCTTTTGCAGATAATCCCATTTTTTTAAATGTTTTATATATATTTTAGTTGACAAAGTGTAAAGGCTTAATTATATTGCGCCCCGCATAAAAAATTTGAAAGCTTCGGAAAAAGGCTTGGAGAATTTCTCAACCAGCCTTTTTTTTTAGTTTTATTACTATGAGAGCTTTGCAGAACGTTCAATTTTGCTCAAGTTCAAGGAAGGCGAAAATTTTAACCACAGGAATACTTTTAGTATTTCGAGGATGAAAATTTGAGCCTGACGAAGAAATCGGGCAAAAGAGGTTGTTATGCAAAGGTCTCACCCTGGAAAGGTGGTGAAAAGAATGGTTTGTACAACAGTAAGAACAAACAAGGAATGTCCATTCATGACAGCTAAAGGGTGTTCATACAACGGCGGAATCTGTCATGAGTTGATTGAAAAGTGCACGGGCTGCGGCCGCAGCACGGAATATTCATCAGCCTGGTACTGCTCAACCTGTCCCGATCCGTCTTTGAAATGGAAAAACGGCAATTGCAACCTTGCAACGCATATCGTGGCAACTCCTGCTGAAGCAAAGGCTAAACTTAATCCTCTTAAAGCATCCAAACGGGGAAGCCGGTAACAGAGGTAACGCTGATGGGACACAACTTATAACCCCGCTCATTTGTTTGAGCGGGGTTTTTGTGTTCTAAACGATTCTGATTCATCTTATAAAATTCCGTTTGCCCATAACCCCCTAACAATGATAGAAGACACCTTAAGACCCTTGAAGAACGTCCAATTTTGCTCAAAGTTCAAGGAAGGCGAAAACAAAGGCTTAGGTTCCTGGTTCACAGTCCCTGTTTTCTGGTTAAAAACAAGGAGCAACTACAAACCAGAGACCAGAAACCAAGTCTTTAAATAAATCGGGCAAAAAGGGGCGTTATGCAAAGGTCTTATAATAAGAACCTGTACGCTCCATCAGACAGGAGGCCGGTTGTGCCTGACCTCAATAATATAAGCTGTTATAACTAATAGTTACGGAGCCATAAAATGCCAATTTACGAGTATCACTGTGATAAATGCAGCAATGATTTTGAATCAATTGTGTTTGGAAAAGAAAAGCCCGTATGTCCTTCATGCAGGAGCAAAAAAGTCAGTAAACTCATGTCAGCATGCGGTTTTCTGAGCAAAGGAACCGGAGGAGAAACTGTAAGAACTTCAGCATCATCCTCATCATGCGGCGGATGTTCAGCCTCAAGCTGCGCGAGTTGCGGGCATTGATGAAACCGGAAATAACAATCGGAACAAGAGGAAGCAAGCTCGCGCTCTGGCAGGCCAACTGGGTCAAATCGGAGCTTATAAAAAGCTTTCCCGGGCTTTCCGCACAGATAGTTATAATCAAAACAAAGGGCGACAAGATACTTGATGTTCCTCTTGCAAAAATCGGGGGGAAAGGCCTCTTTGTGAAGGAAATCGAGGAAGCTCTCATCGGCAATTACATTGACATGGCTGTGCACAGCATGAAAGATATGCCTGCCGAATTGCTGGACGGTCTTTCTATAGGGGCCATACCGGAACGCGAAAATCCAGGCGATGTTCTTATTTCTAAAAATAATTTTTTACTGTCGCAGCTCCCTGAAAAAGCAAAGGTCGGCACTAGCAGCCTCCGCCGCCTTGCACAGATTAAGCATATAAGGCCGGATCTTGTCATATTACCTTTAAGGGGAAATCTTGATACAAGGATAAGAAAACTCGATTCCGGGGAACTGGATGCAATAATACTTGCCGCTGCAGGAGTAAAAAGACTCGGACTCGAAAATCGTATTACAGAATACATAGACGAAGATATCATGCTTCCTGCGGTAGGCCAGGGAGCCCTGTGTATTGAAATACGAAAAAATGATCATAATATATCTAAATTTACTGATTCTCTGGATCATTCTATTACACGTGCTGTTGTAATGGGTGAACGTGCTTTTTTAAAAAGGCTTGAAGGAGGCTGTCAAATCCCTATCGCAGGTCATGGAAAAGCTGAAAACAAAATGTTTACAATAAGCGGACTTGTTGCCGATCTTGAAGGGAAGATAATTATAAAAGAGACGCTGTCGGGCCCGCTTGATGCTTCGGAAAGCATAGGTACGGCGCTTGCAGAAAAGCTCCTATTGCGCGGAGCAAAAAAAATACTTGAAAATCTTACTTGCAGGGAAAATGGAAACTAAAAACAAAGGCAAAGTATATCTTGTAGGAGCAGGACCTGGAGATCCCGGACTGATCACCTTAAAGGGCAGGGAATGCATTGAGCAAGCCGATGTGATTGTTTATGATTATCTCGCATCTCCTTCCTTACTGAAATACGCAAAAAAAGAATCTGAAATCATATATGTCGGGAAACAGGGCGGAGACCACACATTATCCCAGGAAGGCATTAATGCTCTCATTGTTGAGAAAGCAAAAAGAGTATCTATTGTAACAAGGCTGAAAGGCGGAGACCCTTTCATCTTCGGGCGTGGAGCCGAAGAGGCTGAAGCGCTGATTGAAAACGGAATCCCGTTTGAAGTGGTTCCCGGCGTAACATCGGCTATAGCAGCCCCGGCATATGCAGGAATTCCGTTAACCCACAGGTCGTTTACATCTACCGTAGCTTTTGTAACAGGTCATGAAGATCCCGGAAAAGAAGAATCGGGCATAAACTGGGAAGCGCTTGCAAAAGGAATCGGGACTATCGTTTTTCTCATGGGTGTGAAAAATCTTCCCAATATCGTAACGCGTCTCATGAATAACGGCATGTCCTCCGATACTCCCGTTGCCCTCGTCCGCTGGGGAACAACTCCGAAGCAGAGAAGCGTTTCAGGAACACTGGAAAACATCGTTGAGCTTGTAAAAGCAGCCGGCCTTAAATCTCCTGCAATAATTGTTGTCGGAAATGTCGTAAAACTGAAAGAAAAGATGGACTGGTTTGAAAAAAGACCTCTTTTCGGGAAAAGAATCGCCGTAACAAGAGCGAGGGAACAGGCAAGCGATCTGGTAGGTATGCTGTCTGACCTTGGAGCGGAATGCCTCGAATTCCCCACAATAAAAGTTGAGCCTCCGGATGATTTCAGTCCTCTTGACAAGGCAATTGAAAACCTTTCAGTATATGACTGGCTCATATTTACAAGTGTAAACGGGGTAAGTTACTTTTTTGAGCGACTTTTTGCAAACGGCAGGGATATGCGCTCTTTCCATAAGATTAAGACAGCCGTTATCGGCCCTGCAACCTCCGACAGGCTATTAAGCTATGGGCTAAAAAGTGACATTATTCCTGAAAATTACATGGCTGAATCTGTGGTCGATGCTTTCCGGAATGAAAATCTTAAAGGTAAAAGGGTGCTGATTCCGCGCGCTGAAGAGGCAAGAGCAGTACTTCCCGAAGAGCTCGTAAAAATGGGCGCTTCAGTAGATGAAATAACAGCTTACAGGACAAGAGCTGTAACCGGTGAGGCCGCTGACCTTATCAAAGAGCTTAAAAATAAAACAATAGATCTGATAACCTTTACCAGCTCATCTACGGTGAAAAACTTTGCTGCCCTTCTGCCTGTCGGCATGGTTGAAGAGTTAATGAAAGATGTAACTGTCGCGGCAATAGGACCTATTACAGCCGATACCGCAAAAGAGACGGGATTTAAAGTAAACATAATCGCTGAATCCTTCACGATACCGGGCCTCTGCGATGCCATTCTTCAACACTATTTAAAAAGATAAGCTTATGCCTATTTCCGAATTGGAAACTCATCTGTGTTAAACTTTGTTTCCGGATGAACACAACTTAACATTTCCCGATATGTCAATATTGACATGCTTGACAATATTGACATACCAGAATACAAATTTACCTGTCTAACCTCAGTTATTTATCCCTTATGCTGAATGTAAAAGAAGGTCAGATGACTGCAAACCGTACAAAGATAATAGGACTGCCTGAAATTAAACTTGTTGATCAATATAAACGAAGGCTTAACTATCTTCGTATCTCCGTTACCGACCGATGCAATATGAAATGCATGTATTGCATGACCCATGAAAAAACCTCAAAACTTCCCTGCAGAGAGATTCTGCGTTACGAGGAAGTATTAAGGATAGCCCGGATATTCATAAATCTTGGCGTATCAAAAATCAGGATAACAGGGGGAGAACCCCTTGTAAGGAATGGCATTTGTGATTTTCTCTCAGGATTGAGCAGCCTGGAAGGCCTGTCGGACCTTTCCATCACCACAAACGGTGTTTTCCTGAAAGAAAACATAGAGAAGATCAAATCCGCAGGCATAAGGCGCCTGAATATAAGCCTGGACACTCTTGATAAGGATAAATTCAAAAGAATTACAGGCATAGATGCTTTCAACCAGGTATGGGATAGCATAATGCTGGCTCTTGACATGGGATTTGATCCGATAAAAATCAATGTGGTTGCATTAAACGGGATAAACGACGATGAACTTCCCGATCTTGCCAGGTTGTCGTTATCTTATCCTTTTCATGTCAGATTTATTGAATATATGCCTATAGGCACATCACGGATAATATCGAGTCAGATGAGGTCAAGGCAGCTTCTTGCTCCTGAGATACAAGACCGTGTAAGTTCCATAGGCCGCCTGGAGCCTGTCGAAAACATGTCATTTGACGGTCCTGCCAAACGTTTCAGATTCGAAAACGCAAAAGGGGAAATCGGTTTTATAAGGCCGATAAGCGATCATTTTTGCGGCAGTTGTAACAGGCTCAGATTAACAGCAAGCGGAAATTTAAAGACC
Source organism: Desulfobacteraceae bacterium (assembly GCA_011391695.1). Classification (GTDB taxonomy): domain Bacteria; phylum Desulfobacterota; class Desulfobacteria; order Desulfobacterales; family RPRI01; genus RPRI01. The sequence continues at coordinate 35,598 of JAABQB010000028.1, forward strand.
TGCCTCTTGTCGGATATTGAGACAGATCTTAAAAGCCCGCTTAGAGAAGGATGTTCGGACAGTGAACTGGCTGATATTATTCTTAAGGCGGTTTACGACAAACCTTTTGAACACCCTCTTGTTGCAAATCATGCGGGCATGATTTCAGGCTGTATGTCTGCAATAGGGGGATAGCGCAGTCTACTCACTTATGACTTTTATATAGAAGTTTTATTAACCGGTGTCTATCCGGAAACAGATTATGGACAATCGTACGTTTCCAATCCGGGAATAGGCACTTTTGGGCAAGCTCAAGGAAATCAAGGGATAGCGCTTAAGGCATACGCAATGTATGCCGCACAAGAAATCCCGCAGATTGACGCCGAGATCGCACAAAAGAGCCATTTACGGATGGAAACTAACTGGGGTAGAGAAAAGGAGGTACAGTCTATGAATGTAACAAGAAGAAGGTTTATCAAGATTTCCGGTGCAACTGCTGCCGGGATCGCCGTCAGCGGCATGGGGTTTGACCTGTCTCCGGTCAGAGCCCACGCGCAGACGTTGAAAACCAAGGATGCAAAGGAGACAACCACGATCTGCTGCTATTGCGGCGTAGGATGCGGCGCTATCGTACACACAAGCAAAGATAAGGGCCGCGTCATAAACATCGAAGGTGACCCGGATCACGTTATTAACCGCGGAGCTCTCTGCTCAAAGGGGTCAGCACTTTCTCAGCTTGCAGAAAACAAGAACAGGCTTACCGAGCCGATGTACAGGGCTCCCAATTCAAAGGAATGGAAGAAAGTCTCCTGGGAATGGGCTCTTGCCGAAATCACGAAAAGGATAAAGGCAACAAGGGAAGCCTCTTTCACGCTGAAAAATGAAAAAGGTCAGACCGTAAACCGTACGACCGCTATTGCTTCCGTCGGAAGCGCGGCGCTCGACAACGAAGAATGCTGGATTTATCAGGCATTGATGAGGTCGCTGGGACTTGTCTATATCGAACACCAGGCGCGTATCTGACACAGCGCAACTGTTGCGGCTCTGGCAGAGTCGTTCGGACGCGGTGCGATGACAAATCACTGGATCGATTTAAAGAACAGCGACTGCATACTTATTATGGGAAGCAATGCGGCTGAAAACCATCCCATTTCCTTCAAGTATGTCACAATGGCGCAGCAAAGCGGCGGAAAAGTCATAAGTG
>JAABQB010000029.1:0-16287 GCA_011391695.1 Desulfobacteraceae bacterium
GCTCGAAGATGTGCTTATTAAACCTGTAAGCGCTTCGACGATGTTCGACACCCTGATCCATGTTCTGGGTGGAAAGAAGGACGAGAAGAGTGATGAGGATCAGCAGGCAACGCCGTTGATGGAAAATCTCAACACCATAAAGGGTTCTTCCATTCTTCTTGTGGAGGATAACGAGTTCAACCAGCAGATCGCCAGTGAACTGCTTGCCGATGCCGGATTCAAGGTGGAAATCGCCGAAAATGGCCGGAAGGCCATTGAGATGCTGGAGAAGCGTTTGTATGACATCGTGCTTATGGATATGCAGATGCCGGTCATGGACGGTACAACAGCCACCCGCGAAATACGCAAAGATGAACGTTTTAAGAATCTGCCCATTTTAGCCATGACGGCCAACGTAATGGAAGCGGATATTCAAAAATGCCGTGAAGCCGGCATGTGGGATCATATCGGCAAACCGATCGACCCCGATGAGCTGTTCGGCAAGTTATTGAAATGGGTTAAACCGCGTAAGATCGACGAGGTTCAGGAAGCCGCCGGAAAGCCTTCCGTGGAAACAAAAAGGGAAGAACCAAAACCGGCCCAACTGGAGGACCTGCCCGAGATTCCCGGACTAGACACCAACCTTGGATTGAAGCGGGTGATGGGCAAGAAGGCTTTTTACGTTGACATGCTGAAAAAGTATATTGATAACCAGGGGCAGGCTCCGGCACAGATTCGCCAGAGCCTCGATGCCGAAGATTACGGGACGGCTGAACGGCAGGCCCACACTGCAAAAGGGGTAAGCGGTAACATAGGCGCTACGCAGTTGCAGGGGATCGCGGCCACACTTGAGAAAGCGATCAAGGAGAGGCTGCCCCGCGAGGAAATCGGGGCGATACTGGAAACTTTCGGCGCAGAGCACGGCAAACTAATTGCCGGTCTGATGGAAGCATTTCCAGCGACGGGGATTCGGGAAGAGTCATGCGAAGTAGATGAAGCAAAGGCGGCGGAGGTTTGTGAAAAAATGATGGGACTTCTTGCCAACGATGACAGCGAAGCGGCGGACTATCTTGATACGGAAATCGATATACTGCGGAGCATACTGGGAGCAAAACAGTTCGGCCCCTTCAAGCATGCCGTCGAACAGTATGATTTTGAGAAAGCGTTGGAATTGATAAAACCGCAGGCGGAAAGCTTGAGCAAACCACCATAAAGGGTTTAGGCGTAAGAAGAGAGTAGTTCGGGTAATATGTAACAGCTTTGAAATTATAAATGATGAGGGGGTTAAATGGATGCAGTTAAAGGCACTATGGAAAAGCCGACGATTCTGGTGGTTGATGATACACCTGACAATCTTTCTTTGATGAGCGGGCTGCTAAAAGATTTTTACAAGGTAAAAATTGCCAACAACGGTGAACGGGCGCTTAAAGTCGCTACGACCGGTACGCCTCCCGACATCATCCTGCTCGACATCATGATGCCCGTAATGGATGGCTATGAGGCCTGCCGCCATTTAAAGGAAAACCAGGCGACCAGAGATATCCCCGTCATTTTTCTGACAGCTAAAGCTGAAGTCGAAGATGAGATGAAGGGTTTTGAACTCGGCGCGGTTGATTACATAACAAAACCGATCAGCCCGCCCGTGGTTATGGCGCGTGTAAAAACCCATCTCGAGTTGAAGCAGATGCGCGACTACCTCAAGAATCAAAATGTGTTCCTGGAAGCTGAGGTACAGCGGCGCACACAAGAGGTTGTCTCTGTTCAGGAAGTTACCATTCTGGCAATGGCATCACTGGCGGAAACCAGGGACAATGATACGGGTAATCACATCCGCCGGACCCAGTTTTATGTAAAGGCATTGGCGGAAAAGCTGCGTCACAATCCCCGGTTCAGCGATTTTCTTGACAATGACAAAACCATCGACCTGATTTTCAAATCTGCGCCGCTGCATGATATCGGCAAAGTCGGCATACCTGACCATATTCTTCTTAAACCCGGACGTTTTACCGAAGAAGAATTTGAAATCATGAAGACCCATTGTAAACTGGGTCGTGATGCGATAATCTCTGCCGAACAACGCCTTGGATTGGATCTGCCATTCCTCTCTTTTGCCAAGGAAATCGCCTATACTCATCAGGAGAAGTGGGATGGAACGGGCTATCCCGAAGAATTGTCGGGCGACGATATTCCAATTTCCGGGCGCCTGATGGCTGTGGCGGACGTGTATGACGCCCTCATCTGCAGGCGCGTGTACAAAGAGGGCATGCCCCATGAAAAGGCAGTGGGAATAATCTGCGAGAGCAGCGGCACTCATTTCGATCCGGATATCGTGGATGCTTTTAAGGAAATTGCCGAAGAATTTATACAGATAGCCAAACGCTTTGAAGATACTGCGCATGATCTTCAAGCAAAGGCAAAGCAGTAGACGCCGTGATTGATTGAGATGACCGATTCGCCAAAAAAAAGAATACTAATTGTAGATGACGCTCCTGATAACATCCGTATCATAACGGAGGTCCTCAAGGACGAGTATGCGCTGATTGCCGCAACCAGCGGAGAAAAAGCTCTTAAGCTGGCACAATCCGACACTCCCCCGGAACTCATCCTTCTTGACATCATGATGCCCGGCATAGACGGGTACGAGGTTTGTCGAATTCTCAAGGCCGATGGGAGCACAAAAGATATTCCTGTGATCTTTCTGACGGCTAAAACAGAAATTGAAGACGAGATCCGGGGCTTTGAGCTGGGCGCCGTTGATTACATTACAAAACCCATAAGTCCACCGAAGATCAAGGCTCGAGTGAGAACTCATCTGAACATGGAAGCGGCCCGGCAAAAGCTTGAGAAACAAAATGCGGAACTCATTGAAGCCGCACGCCTCAGGGAAGATGTTGACAACATCATGCAACACGATTTGAAAGGCCCCCTCAACAGCATCATTGCTTTGCCAAATTTGTTGTTGCAGGACCAAAGCCTTAATCCCGAACATCTGGAGTCACTCAAGGCCATTGAGCAGTCGGGGTATCGATTGCTCAACATGATCAACCTCTCCCTTGATCTTTTTAAGATGGAGAAGGGTATCTACGCATTTCAGCCTACCCCGGTAAATTTAATCAAGGTGATTCGTAAGATCATCTTCGATATAAAGGGCTTTACCCAAGCCAAAGATGTGACTCTTCAGATTCTGCTTGAAGAACATCCATCAACTGAAAAAGATGAGTTCAATGTTTTGGCCGAAGAATTGCTCTGCTACTCCATGTTTTCCAACCTGATCAAAAACGCCGTTGAGGCTTCTCCTGAACATGAAATGGTTTCCGTGTCCTTTAGCAGAAACAGTGACGGCTGTATATCGGTTCATAACAAAGGAGCCGTACCCGAGAATATCCGTGCAAATTTTTTTGATAAATATGTCACTTCCGGCAAGCGCGGCGGAACCGGACTCGGGACTTATTCCGCGAGACTTATGGCCGAAAACCAGAGAGGAACGATAAGCCTTGCCACATCGGAGGCGGAAGGAACGCGCATAATCGTCCACATGCCGCTTGCAGGAGAGGATGGCAGAGCGGCATCGGGCGAACCTCATGAAGACAGGCCTGGGGCCCGACATTTAAAAGAGCTTGAATCCGGAATCGCAGCACTGCCTCCTCTTCGCGTTCTAGTTGTGGATGATGATGAATACAGCCTCAAAATATTGACGAAGTATTTGGATTATCCGAACCTTACTGTCGAAACGGCTGGAAACGGAAGGGCCGCGGTAGAAAAGGTGTCGAAGGGCAATGTCCAGATGGTGTTTATGGACATGGAAATGCCTGTTATGGACGGATATGAGGCCGTGCGGGAGATTCGAAACTGGGAGCAACAAGTTAACGTTCGGCCTTCTATCTCCAGCAACACTTCGCAGTCGCAGGAAGGCGGGCGCCCCATTCCAATCGTTCTCCTTTCAGCCCATGGCGAAGCGGAAATCCGGCAGCGTTCTCTTGAAGCCGGTTTCAGTCATCACCTGGTAAAACCTGCCCGCAAGACCGAACTGTTGGAAACTCTCCTGCGCTTCTTTCAAGGGAAAAGTTTTGTTGGAACTGAGAAAAGCAATGATTCATCGAACCAGCGGGATGATACAAATCAACGATGCTCCGTAGAGATAGACGCTGATTTTGAGGATATTATCCCTTCTTTTCTGGATAATAAAAGGGGGGATGTCGCAAAGATAAATGATGCCCTGAATCGTCGTGACTTCGAGGAAATAAGAAAGATGGGGCATAAGCTCAAAGGAACCTCCCGCATGTACGGTTTCGAGTATATGAGCACATTATGCCTTGCTATTGAGGAAGCGGCAAGGAATCAGGAAGCCGACATTATTCGGGAAAACCTGGACCTGTTGGCGGACCATTTGGATCATGTTATAATAAAATATGTTCATGAAGAGTAAAGTGTTAGCCGTAACTTTGTACGGGAAAGGAAATTAAAGAGATGGCAGAAGTTAAGAAAATCATGATAGTGGATGACGATGCTGACCTGATCAACTTATTGAAAACAAAACTTGAGAAAACGGAGAGATATAAAGTCGTCTATACAACAGAAGGGGCTGAAGCACAGAAATTGGCTCAGCGGGAATCTCCAGATCTCATCATATGCGATATTGATATGCCGGAAATGGATGGCGGAGAAGTTGAGAGAGCTTTGTCGGAGAAAGAACAGACCAGGAATATTCCCGTACTTTTCCATTCCTCTCTGGTATCGAAAAGTGATGTTGAAAGCAGCGGAGGCATCATAGGGGGCAAACAGATGGCCTCAAAAAGCGGCAACATAAAAGAACTCATAATCAGAATAGAATCGCTGATAAAGTAGTTATTTATGGATCATCTCCAAATTAGTTGGTGATCCTATAAAATTCGAGGATTCGAGGGTTCGAGGGTTCAAGGGTTCAAGTGAATATAAACAGGATTCAAGGGGTCAAGGATTCAAGGATTCAAGTGTCTTAAGAATACAAAGAGTTAAAAGTCTGGCAAAAGTCCTGTCAGCTATATCTGGATGTTGAGAGGATGCTGAAAGCCCAAGATAAAATCAGAAGATAAAATCATTAGAAAACAAACACTTGAACCCTCGAATCCTTGAATCCTTGAATCCTGCCTCAAATACTTATAGGCTTATTTCTTTTCCGCGTCCGGCATGGACGATATTGTTCCGTCCCAGGTATCTACCACTCCTGCGGATTCCATATCCTCCGGAAACCAGGTATTGGTCACGCATTTCGATTCGGTGAAAAAGCAGATGCCGTCGCGGCCCATTACATGCAGATCGCCGAAAAACGATTGCTTGTGCCCGGTAAAACCGAAAATGCCGAGGGGCACCGGAATGCCGACGTTGATGCCTACCATGCCGGCATCAGTCCGTTTGGCGAATTCACGGGCATAGTAGCCGTTCTGTGTATAAATGACCGAACCGTTGGCAAAGCGGCTGTCGTTCATGATCGCAAGGCCTTCTTCAAAATTGTTTACCCGCTTGATGCAAAGCACGGGGCCGAAGATCTCCTCGTGTCCCACCGACATATCTTCAGTTACTTTGTCAAATATGGATGGCGCAAGATAAAATCCGTTTTCATAACCGGGAACCTTGGGATTACGGCCATCGACGATCAGCTCGGCGCCTTCTTCGATACCGGTTTTGATCCAGTCCGTAATAAACTTAAGGTGCCCTTTATTCATGATCGGCCCCATTCCGGTTTTCGGGTCGTAGGCCGGGCCGAGGTTCAATTCGGCAACGAATTTTTTGAGGTAGCCTATAAGTTCATCGGCAATACAGTTTTCCACGACGATAACGGGACAGGCCATGCAGCGTGCACCGGCACAGCCGCAGTAGGCATTGATGATGCCGCGTGCTGTTCGTTCCAGCTTGGCATCCCGCATGACCAGGGCATGATTTTTGGCTTCGGTGAGCGCCTGGACCCTTTTGCCGTGGGCGGCCGCGGTGGCATAAATATGCTGTCCCACCTTGGTAGAGCCGACAAAGGATACGCCCTTGACAGCCGGGTGTTTGAGCAGGATCTCCGCCTGTTCGCGCCCTGTGGTTATGACGTTCAGTACGCCGTCCGGAAGTCCGGCTTCCTGCCAGAGTTCCATAAGGCGCATAGACGACTGGGGCACAAAGCTGGCCGCTTTAAGGACCATGGTATTGCCGGTAGCAATGCACAGGGGCGCCATCCAGCCATGGGGAATCATGGCCGGAAAATTCCAGGGGGCAATCCCGGCAAACACACCGATGGGATGCCGGTAGAGGACCGTATCATAGTCGGCACTGGCATTCATAAGCGATTCGCCCTTCATCAGGTGGGGAGCACCGCAGGCAAACTCAACGACTTCATTGACCTTGAGAACATCTCCCATCGATTCTCTCCAGTTCTTGCCCTCCTCACTGCAAAGCAGATAGGTCAATTCTTCCAAATGCTTATCTACCAGAGCTTTCATTCTGTAAAGCACCTGCACCCGTTTGCTCGCAGGCGTGTCCGCCCAGGCCGGATAGGCCGCTTGGGCGGCTAAAATGGCCGATTCTACCTCTTCCGCCGTGCACTGGGGCGCCCGGGCAATCACCTCGCCCGTGGACGGATTATAACAATCCATGTATTTTTCAGTTTTCGATTCAAGCCATTTTCCGCCGGCGCAATACTTTAATTTTTTTGGAATATCAGACATTTTTTCTCCTTTTAGATGCTCAGGGAATCATATAATCAGGTTTGATTAATACAAAACGAAACTGGTTAAATCAATAAAAATGCAAAAAGAATAAATCTCATGATAATTATTGACAATTATTTGGATGTTTGCAAAAGTCATTCACTGTTTTATGGTTCTTTTTTTAATGCCTTTCGGTTTTTTTTGAGGGTGTTTGCCATGTTCATGGCAAGCGGTTCAGAGTCCTTTAAAGCATCATCTCGACCGGGAAAGCAAACAATCAACTTTTCAGAAGGGGGTACGATGAAGAAAGAAGAGACTAAAAAGATCGTTAAGAAACAAGAGGATGAGAAAATTGGACGGCGCGGGTTCCTGCAAAAAGCGGCAGTGGCAGGCGTGGCAGGTGTAGCGGCCACGGCAGGTTTTCCTAATATCGTTAAGTCCGTGGAGCCGATTACGATGCGCTGGCAAAGCACATGGCCAACCAAGGACATTTTCCACGAGTATGCCCTTGACTTTGCCAAGAAGGTAAATGACATGACAGGCGGGGCTCTCAAGATAGAGGTGCTGCCGGCCGGGTCGGTTGTGCCGGCCTTCAACCTTCTTGACGCGGTATCCAAGGGCACGCTGGACGGTGGCCACGGTGTGCAGGTTTATCACTATGGCAAGCAGAATGCCCTGGCGCTGTGGGGCTCAGGTCCCGGCTTCGGCATGGATGCCAACATGATGCTGGCCTGGCACAAGTACGGCGGAGGCAAGGAATTGCTTTCAAAAGTGTATGAGTCGATCGGCGCGAATGTCGTCTCTTTTCCATACGGGCCGATGGCTACGCAGCCGCTCGGCTGGTTCAAAAAGCCGATCACTAAAATGAGTGATTTCAAAGGCATGAAGTTCCGTACCGTTGGAATCTCAATCGACGTCTTCACAGGCCTGGGCGCTGCGGTTAACGCGCTGCCCGGCGGAGAAATCGTTCCGGCGCTGGATCGTGGTCTTCTTGACGGGGCCGAATTCAACAACGCCTCCTCCGACCGCCTGCTCGGCTTCCCTGACGTATCGAAGGTTTGCATGCTCCAGAGCTTTCATCAGAACGCCGAGTGTTTCGAGATTCTGTTCAACAAAGACAAGTTTAACGCCCTGCCGGCAAATATCAAGTCCATCATCGAGAACGCGGTTGAGGCTGCATCGGCGGATTTATGGTGGAAATCTTGCGACCGCTACTCGCAGGACTACATCGATCTGCAGGTAAAGGACAAGGTTAAGTTCTACAAGACTCCAGACGCGATTCTCCAGCAGGAACTTGTAGCCTATGACGAGGCAGTGGCAAAGAAAGTGGCTGTAAACCCGCTGTTCAAGGAAATTCTTGAATCGCAGAAGAAGTTTGCCGAACGCGCGGTTAAATGGGATATGGATTACAACGTCAACCGGCGCATGGCCTATAACCATTACTTCGGGGCTAAGAAGGCAGCACCCGCGAAGGCTGCACCTGCGAAAGCTGCACCCGCGAAAATGTAAAGAGTTCTATAATATTACCTGTCAGCCATCCCGATGCGCCGTTCCGGCTTCAGGATGGCTGATTTTTAGGATTAGGTGTGACCATGCAGAAATTGCTGCTTACCATTGACAAGATCAGCACCTTTGTAGGAAAGGCTTTCGCTTGGCTTATCGTGTCGCTTACACTGCTCATAACCTATGAGGTTTTCTCGCGCTACGCGCTAGATGCCCCGCATGACTGGGCTTTCGACGGCATGATCCAGATGTACGGGATGCTCTTCATGATGGCAGGCGCCTACACCCTTTCGAAAAACGGTCATGTGCGCGGCGACGTCCTCTACGGCTTCTTTCCGCCGCGCCTGCAGGCAGGGCTTGATCTGACTCTGTATTTCGTGTTTTTTTTGCCCGGAGTAATCGCGCTCTGCTGGGCCGGCTACATTTATGCAGGCGATTCCTGGCGGATTCTGGAGCACTCGGGCATCACCGCAAACGGACCGCCGGTGTATCAGTTCAAGACCATCATTCCGATTGCCGGGGCGTTCCTGCTGGTGCAGGGTATTGTCGAAATAATCCGCTGCGTTATATGCCTCAAGGACGGTCGCTGGCCATCTCGCATAGAGGACGTTGAGGAGGTTGACGTCGAAAAACTGAAAGAACAGATGCATGTCAAGGATGAGGATATAGCCGGGCTTGATAAATATGTAACAGCCAGGAAAGGGAGCGACAAATGAGAAAAGAAGTCTGGTTCGGGCTCTCGATAATGGCTGCGGTCGTGATTGCCTTGTTTGTAATGATGCCGTCGTCAGATCAGATGACCAACGGTCACCTGGGGCTTTTGATGCTGGCGCTGATCGTCGTGGCGATTATGCTCGGCTTCCCCACGGCGTTCACGCTGATGGGCCTTGGAACGATGTTCACCTGGTTCGCCTACCACAGTGTTAACCCTGACCTGGCAGTTCAGCAGACGCTTGACCTGATGGTTCAACGCGCCTATTGGGTCATGAACAACGACGTTCTTATCTCGGTTCCACTGTTTGTCTTCATGGGGTATCTGGTCGAGCGCGCCAATCTGATCGAGAGTCTTTTCAAGAGCCTGCATCTTGCGACCTCGCGCATACCCGGATCACTCGCAGTAGCAACGATAGTGACCTGTGCTATTTTTGCAACAGCCTCGGGAATCATTGGAGCCGTGGTGACATTGATGGGCCTGCTCGCTTTTCCGGCGATGCTTAAAGCCGGATACGGCGTCCGCCTTTCGGCGGGAGCCGTAACCGCGGGCGGCACCCTCGGCATCCTGATCCCGCCGTCTGTGCTTCTGATTCTATATGGCGCCACAGCGGGTGTTTCCGTAATGCAGCTTTATGCCGGGGCCTTCTTTCCAGGCCTCATGCTGGCAGCGCTTTATATCGGCTACGTTATCGTTTATGCAAAAATTAAACCCAGCATCGCCCCGCCGCTTTCCGAGGAGGATCAGTATGTGCCGCTTCCCAAGTTTGCGGAAGTGATCACCAGCACCGTGAGCAAAAACGTCATGGTGGGCCTGGTCGGCGCAATCATGGGAAAGCGCAACGTCGATGTGCCTGTGCCCACACTGCTCAGGCATCTGTTCATTGCGCTTCTGCCGGCCCTGGCGGCCGCTCTTCTCATGGGGTCGATCTATCATTATTCGACCGTGCAGACTGTGGTGGATACGAGCGGCCTACAAGAAATGGGCACCGCGGATACAACCGATATAGTCGATGAGTCTGAAGTAGGAGGGCTAAAGGAGCCGGAACCGGAAGAATCCGGTGAATTGCAGGAGCCACCGGCTGAAGGTGACCAGGAAGCTCCGATTAAGGCAGGCAGCGAATTGGAAACCAGGCAACCGCCTGCCGTAACAGCCGCACCGGCTGAACTTCCTGCGATGGTTGCCGCGTCCGCGCCAGCCGAGCGCCTGCCAGCACCGATGGGCTACTGGATAGCGTTAGGCATTTGCCTTGCAGGACTCGCGATTTTTTATGCAATATTCAACTTTGTCAGACTCGAAATTTTCAAGATGCTGCTTGGATCGTTCTTCCCGCTTGCACTGCTCATTCTCGGTGTGCTCGGTTCAATCCTCATGGGGCTCGCAACACCGACCGAGGCGGCAGCGATGGGATCATTCGGAGGATTATTCCTGGCAATTGCCTACGGACGATTCAACTGGAAGATGTTGAAGGAGGCGGTCTTTCTCACTGCCAAAACGAGCGCCATGGTATGCTGGCTGTTTGTAGGCTCCGGTATTTTCGCAGGGGCGTTCGCTCTTCTCGGCGGTCAGGAGATCATAAATACATGGGTGGTATCGCTTGACATGTCGCCCGTACAATTCATGCTTCTGGCACAGGTTGTCATCTTTCTGCTAGGCTGGCCGCTCGAGTGGACGGAGATTATTGTCATATTCATGCCGATCTTTCTCCCGCTCCTGACGCATTTTAACATCGATCCGCTATTTTTCGGCCTGCTTGTGGCGCTCAACCTTCAGACGGCGTTCCTTTCGCCTCCGGTGGCGATGGCGGCATTTTATTTAAAGGGTGTGGCGCCGCCGCACGTGACACTGAACCAGATCTTTCTGGGGATGATGCCGTTTATGGCGATCCAGGTGCTTGCCATATTTTTGCTTTATATGTTCCCGGCGATCGGGTTATGGCTGCCGAGCCTGGTTTATGGTCACTAAAAGCTGCGGTCGTTTGAATAGGCGAGGAGGATGAGTTCGTGAAACCTAAAATACTGGTTACGCGTGAGACTTTTGACGATGTGCTCGACTATCTGACTGGTCACTTCGAGGTAAGCTCCAACCAGTCCGACACCCCAATGGATTCCCATATCCTGGTCAAGAATCTTGCTGACAAGTCCGGGGTCATGACCACCATGATGGATCGGGTGGACGCTGCCCTGCTCTCTAATTGCCCCGCTCTCAAAGCCGTCTGCAATATAGCCGTGGGCTTCAACAACATTGACATTGAAGCCTGCTCACGGGCCGGGGTAATGGCTACAAACACGCCCGGAGTTCTTGACGACAGCACCGCTGATTTTACCTGGGCGCTGATTCTTGCAACGGCACGACGGGTTGTGGAATCGGATTCCCATCTGCGTTCGGGACAGTGGAAAGGCTGGTATCTTAAACAGTTTCTTGGTATAGACGTGCATCATGCCACTTTGGGTATCCTGGGATTTGGCCGGATCGGCAGCAAGGTTGCACGCAGGGCATTGGGGTTCGACATGACCGTTTTGTATCACAACACCCGGCAGGCAGATCCCGATTTGGAGCGAGCCTGCAACGCCACTTTCGTGAGCAAGGAGGAGCTTCTGGAACGCTCCGATATTCTCACCCTACATTTGCCCTACTCCCCGTCGACTCACCATATCATCGGAAGCTCCGAACTGGCCGGGATGAAGACGGGATCAATTTTAATCAATGCGGCACGCGGCGGTGTGGTTGATGACACGGCTCTGGTTGAGGCATTGACAAGCGGGCGGCTGGCCGGCGCCGGGCTTGACGTTTTTGAAAACGAACCGGCTTTGAACCCGGCTTTGATTTCAATGAAAAATGTTGTTCTTACTCCTCATATCGCAAGCTCATCAGCCGCCACGCGGCATGCAATGGCGATGCTGGCCGCAAGGAATCTTGTGGCTGCGCTGACTACGGGAAAACCGCCCAACCTGATAAATAAGGCTGAAGGCGGAAGGCGGAAGGCTGAAGGCAAAGATCAGGGGCGGGATCAAAGATGTAATTGAAACCCGGAACATTCCAATCACCATGGGATCCGCATTTGAAGTTCAATGTTCGATGTTCGGCTGTTTAAAATCCGGGTTAGCTGTCAGGCGTGTTCCGTCCCGTCCAAAGGCGGCAAGATACTCCTCGATATGACGGCGGGCTCGCTCAAGATCATGGTTGTTAAGGTTGAGATTGAGCAAATCAACGTACCAGGGGGTCTTGAACGGATTTTTAACATAACGATCTACGATTTCACGGGCAATCGGCAGGGTGGTCTCCTTGGAGTCGTCATGCACATCTCTGTTTTTTGCCAGGCGCAGCTTCTCGTACTCCTCTCCCATTAGCCGGTCGAAGAAACCGGGAGGCATAGGATCTCCGGCCTTTATGCCGCTCGCCGCGTCATTTTCGGTGAAACAGGCCTGCTTGTGCAGCCATTCCCAGAGGATGCTCAGACGGATTTCTCCTGTAGCCATATCTTCCATCAGGTAGAGCACATCATCATTGCCAAAAAAATCGGCAGCCTTGAGCGCCGCGGCTTGAAATCCCCTCCCAAATGCGTTGCCGTACTGGAGCGCTACCGAGAGCAGGTCGCGGGCTCCGCGGACTGTGCGCGGAGCGGATTCGAGCAGGATCAGGTCAGTGGCGTCCTTCTGAGTGTAGGTGAGCGGCGGGAAGCTGCGGCCAAGTTGGTTGACTGAGCCTGACTTTTCCCAGACAGGCCGCACGATGTGAACCATTTTCCAGTGGGCCACCCATTTTCCGCTGGCTCCGGCCTGCTGCTCGCGCTGACCTCCTGCTACAGCTCGCTTCATAGCCTCGGCTACGCCCTTTTCCGATCCCATCGGAATGTTGGGCTCCATGCCCCCCTGCCAGAGGGCGAAACGGCCATTCCGGTCGGGTGTGTTGACCGCGCGTCGCACTCGGTCTTCGTAAATCCTCATGTAGCCGTAGGTCATTGTGATGGCGTCGATGTTGGGATTCTGAAAAGTCTTGTCCCAGGCCAGTGCATCGGCCACGCTGTTGATGTAATCCCAGCGGCCGGTATTGAAACCGATAAATCGGCAGGCCAGGGCGGCCCGGATCTCCATCAACTGGTAAGAGGCTTCGAGTTGTTCTACCAACACGTAAACCTTGACCGTGCCAATGGGAAGCCCTATGTGCTGTTCCAGAGATGAAAGGATTTCGTTCCAGAACGCCGCCTCTTCCGCAGTCTGAATCTTGGGAAGATAAAGAACAATCGAGCGGCCCTGGCTTCTCAGTGTGCGGTGATTGTTGACCACATACAGAGCTGTGTCGACAATCGAGGCTGAAAACCCGGCGCCATTTGTCTCGCAAATATGCCGGTCGTCAAGGTGGAGCCCCCTCGGTCGGTAAATGCGGGTTGTAAAATCAAGCTGCTTCTTCCAGTCATTGATAATCTTTCTTCCGAAAAAGCCTTCGGCCCATGCATTCATTTCTGCGGCAACTTTTTCGGCTATTCGAAGGAAAGGCTCTTTGAGGGCAAAGGCGATCGCAAGGTTGCGCTGATTGTCCAGCGACATTGTATCGACCTGGCCGAGAGCGTCCTCGCCATCGAACATCCAACCGTCCGCGCCCGAAAGCAGGGCGTAGGCGACATTGCGGATCCCGGCCTCAACCGTTGCCCGCGGCCTGGTGGCAGGGCCAGTACCCTGGATCCACTGTCGCTGAAGGTCGTGTGGAATATCCGAGCCGTCGAATCCGCCATCGCGGGCCTGCTGCACGGTGATTCCAACACCCGGGATGTGAGCGGCCGGATCGAGAAAACCGATTCGCAGCCCTTCTTTAAAACGCTTATTCCGCCGCTCTATGCGCGCGTGCATTATTTCCCGGCGTTTCAGGTTGAACCCGGCAAGGGTTTCCAGCGCGTCAAGGGCAGCCGGTGTAAGAACGTCCGGATAGTCTTGACGGATTCCGCCCCGAAAACTCAGCCGGCCTGAAACCGGCTTTGTCATATTGCCTGATACCATGTTGCCCTCCTGTTTCCTTATCACCATGTCGTGAGTATCATCCACGCCCGATAAAGGGCATTTTTGTTGCCATGATGGTCATGAACTGGACGTTTGTATCAAGAGGCAGACCGGCCATATAAAGCACTGCGCTGGCTACATGGGCAAGGTCCATCAGCGGCTCGACCTCCATCCGCCCGTTAGCCTGGGGCACTCCCTTAGCAAAGACGGCCGCCATTCCGGTGTCGGCATTGCCGATATCTATCTGGCCGCAGGCGATATCGTAGTAGCGTCCGTCCAGAGAGATGGCTTTGGTAAGTCCGGTTATCGCGTGTTTGGTCGCCGTGTAGGGCGCCGAATTCGGCCGCGGGGCATGCGCGGAAATTGATCCGTTATTGATGATGCGTCCGCCTCGCGGTTCCTGGGTCTTCATCAGGTGAAAGGCTTCCCGGGCGCATAGGAAAGATCCGGTGAGGTTGGTGTCCACCATCTCCTTCCACTGTGAGACTGAGAGTTCATCGATTTCGATACCGGGCACGAATATTCCGGCGTTGTTAAATAGCAGATCGAGCCGCCCGAAGTCATTCTTTACCCGTGCGAACAAAGCATGCACCGAGTCGGCATCGCGCACGTCAGTCGGCACGATCAGAGCCTGGGCCGGGTTGGCCGATTCGGCTGCGGTTTGCTCAAGCGGATCTTTCCGGCGCCCCGCCAGGGCCAAGCGATATCCGTCGCGCAGAAGGGCAAGCGCCACCGCTTTTCCTATGCCCGACCCGGCGCCTGTTACGACGGCATTTTTGTATTGCATAACCTTGGGCTCCTCCTTAATTTAACAAATGCCACGGCAACATTCTGTCTGACACCTTTGTTCATAACATCTTATCCAAAGGACTGGCAAGGTTAATATGGGGCACAATAGGGTCCTTCAGGAATAACGGCCACGGATCGGCCTTCTTGCACGAACCTGTCCAATAGCTCTTGAACTCTCTGCTGAACGCAGTCTTCAGGCACATGTACGCCGTTGACACTGAGCCTTGACAAGTCCGAAGCGCTGAGCCCGTCTGTAACAAAGATCAGATTGTCGTTTCCGACATGCTGCAGAACCTTTGTTTGCATCTGGAATTGCCACTGATCCTTTATTATACTGTCGTTGTTCTTTATATGGCCCAGAAAATCCTTCCATCTGCCTGAATATTCGCACATGATATTCTGATACTCGCTGCTTCCTATGCCTTCCGAGCAACTTCCGATTGAAACAACAACGCCTCCTCTTTTGACTGCCGGCAAGCAGGAGACCATCCCTTTTACGCACTGGTAGAATGTGGCATCAAGCGGAAAGCCTCCGCTGGAGGTGAGGACTACATCCTTTTTCTGTTCCACCGGAGGGCAGGCGTTTTTACTCACAAGTTTGCATGTTACATTATGAGATGTTTCAAGGTCACCTGCAATAGCCCCAACGACCCGGTGTTTTCTGTCTACCACGAGATTTATGCAGAAACCCGCGTCAGCTTTCCTGGCAATCGAAAGGGATTCATAATGAAGAGGATTTCCTTCCAGGTTTCCATTTCTTGCGGAGGAATCGTCCAAAAATGTGAAACTGTGGAATGCCTTTACCGTCTCAAGAGAACATAACCCCGGGCAAATGGCCTTTCGGCCGCCGGAGAAACCTGCCATGAAATGTGGTTCCACCAGCCCTGTTACTATGCGGAAATCTGCTTCTACAAAACAGCGATTCAGTTCTATCGGACGCCCCGCCTTGCTTGTTCCACTTATTGTCACAAGTTCGTCGGCTTTATCTGCGCGGTGATCCACGATCTGATATCGCTCACATACTTCCCGGCCGAACATGAGCTCCCGTTCAGCAGCTGTACTCGGCCTGTGCATACCCGTGGCAATGAGGATTATTATGTTGTCTCTCGCCACTCCCGCATCCTCAATCTCTTCAAGCACGGTATCGAGAAAATCGGCATACGGGATCGGTCTTGTTATGTCCGAGACCACAATGACCACAGACCGTACGCCTGAATTTTTCAGCGTTTCTGATAAGGGAGAGCTGTTGACGGGATTTCTAATAGCATTTTGAACAAGCATCCCGGCGTCATTTTCCGGTTCCCTGTAAGAGGTGCGGTACACGGCAGTACCTTCGGGCACACGTATTTCAATCTGCTTCTTGTTGTACTGAAGGTTAACCAGCATGATTCACATTTTCCCTTGTTGTCGGTTATTCTGCAGAACGGCGGGCATCCAAAGGAGGCCACACCATGATATTTTACAATCAACAACACCGAACTATTGCTGTATCAATATACATGAAAGCCATTCACGGCGGCGCTATTTGCAGGCGTTCATTTCGATGGTTACATGCGCCAATTCCTGAATTCCATTCAATCTGCTCTTATACTCTTCAACGGCACATGGATTCCCCGTAACTAATGACACAATACAGGCATAT
>JAABQB010000029.1:16296-16669 GCA_011391695.1 Desulfobacteraceae bacterium
GTTTTCCGGTTCCCTGTAAGAGGTGCGGTACACGGCAGCATCGTCGGGCACTCGGATTTCAAAGTGCCTGTTTTTGTACTGAATGTTAACCAGCATGATTCACGCTCTCCATTGTCGTCAGTTATTCGGTAGAATGCTCGGCTTCAGCGGCGTGGTCTTTTTCGTCCAATGGAGGCCGTTGCGGGGGTTTCTCTTTTCTTGCCATCGACTTTGTATTCTGCAAGCGGTTCATGCACTGATGTGTACCTATCCATCCATGAAAGGTTTTTACCTATAACAAGTTCTTCCATTGTAGCATGGTGAGTATTCTTCATAGGAATGAGGCGCATCTGAAATCCATGCTTTCGTGCCATTGCCTTAACTTCATCCGAGT
>JAABQB010000029.1:16678-36257 GCA_011391695.1 Desulfobacteraceae bacterium
CATAAGGTAAATAAACATTCGTGGTCTATACTAAAATGGCGGTAAAGACGTTTGCCTGCCTTCTTTCCACCTGCTGTATAAGGCGGGTCGATGAAAAATACCACGTCATTACACTGCGAATACTCCTGAATAACGCCCATCCCGTCCTCTTGACGAAAATTAATTCTATCAGCAACGAATTTTAAATTGTCGAATCGTCTAGCAATTGTAGTTGGGTACCAACGGGACAGAATTCCTTTCCCGTTTTCCCCGTGTTTTAAAAAACCTGATCCATCAGCCATTATACCGCCGTGAAATGTTCGATTTTTTAGAATAGTTTGAAACGCTTTCTCTTTAACGCTAGTATTTTTTTTTGATATTTCCTGAATAACTGCTTCCTTGGTCAGATCAAAATCAAGGATTCTTTTTGCAAGCCATCCTGCATGTCCATCTACCACAGATTGCCACACTGCCGCGATATCCTCATCAATCTCAACCATGACAACACGCGAGACAAGTTCCTCAAACAAAGCTGTGATACTTATTATGCCACCACCGGCAAACGGTTCGATCAAAATATCGGGTTTAGGGCAGTGATTTCTAATCCAATCCCGGAATGTGGGAACAAACCATGTTTTTCCTCCTGGGTATCGGAATGGACTCCTTTGCGGTATGGAGGCAACATTAACAGGTTTAGGGAATTCGGTATAACATAATTTCGGGAACAGCGATTTTTGTTTTAATGCTTTCATATCAGAATGGCTTTTCAATTATTTTGTTGTTTGGCGGCGATTCAAGCTGTTCATCAAGTTTTTCTTGAAGCAACTTTATAAAATCGTCTATGTTTCCTGGTGAGGCAGTTGTTATTGATATAAGAGCTGGTTCAAATTCCGTAAAAACCTCATCGGTTTTTGTAAGTTTGAACCTTTCTTGTCCTTCTTCTTTGACCAACTGGAGATCATATATAAGCCAAGAAATATCGGCTTTCGACTTGCTGACTGTTTTCAAACGCGGAAGTGTTTCAAAGAAGCTCTTATTCATTGCGACGGCTGTCTTCTTGTGCCAAGAATGTAGGATGCCGCCTTTATATAAAAGCTGAGGGGCTAAACGTTTTCTAGAAGAAGATAGGTAATCCGGTCGCGGATAATTTGGTCGGTTTGACCAGTCCATTTGTGCACGTCCCTTTGGGTTTTTCATGTAGTATTCAAAGGGATCGCGAACATTTCCAGAAATATAAACAGCTTGTATTTCGAGAGCTCCAAAGTCAAATATTTTACCATTGTCGTCGTATGCTACAAGTACAACGTCAACGTTACCAGCCGACTTTCCGTTAGCGTCGTTAAGACGAACTTCAGTTAATGAACTCCAAGCCGTACCATCACCAAAGAAAAAAGATGCAGCACCATCGGTAATAAGCCAATCTTCTCTAAACCGGATAGGGCAGGTTATCGCGGGAGCACCATCGTGAAATACACTGCAAACGGCGAGCGGATTCTTCGCTTTATCTTTGGTGCAATTGGGAACTTTGTTATTGAATGGACATAGACGATGTGAACGGTACCTGACTGCCTTTTTTGACTTATCACTTATAATGTGCCCAAAGACCTCAGCAAGTGGTTGTGTGTGTTTCGTCATCTATATTCGACCCTTTTCATTTCATTTTTGGTTCCAACATTGGTAATAAACGGAAAGCTTTCCATATATTATCATATTATCAGTAACACACGGAAAAACAATTGATTTTAAATAAACTAAGGATATTGATTGTTTCAATGGAAATCAATAGATTATTAGTGTCAATCTGGAAACAAATTAGGGACACTATTTCACTTACAATTCAGATCAGTCTCATATTTGCCCTGCATCGCGAAAAAGATACCTGCATGCGCAGCTGCTCTAATCCGTCGAAAATCCTTGACAGAGAAAGATCATACCATTAAATCTGTGACCGCTGAAACAGACAAACTAATTTTAACCGGGAGATAAAGCAAATGGCGGATTTTATATATAAGGATATGTTTCCTCTGGGGATAGATACGACCGAATACAGGCTGCTTACGAACAAGTTTGTTGCGACTTCCGATTTTGACGGAAAAACGATTGTAAACATTGCGCCGGAAGGGCTTACCCTCCTTGCTGAAGAGGCGTTTGGAGACGTATCCCATCTTCTGAGAGCATCTCATTTAAAACAGCTTTCGGGTATATTTGAAGATCCTGAAGCGTCAGAAAACGACAGGTATGTCGCTCTTGAAATGTTAAAAAATGCGGTTATTTCAGCCGAAGGTGTTTTCCCCATGTGCCAGGATACAGGAACAGCCATTGTAACAGGAAAGAAGGGACAGCAGGTCTGGACCGGTTTTTCAGATGAAGAAGCGATTTCAAAGGGCATTTTCAATGCTTACATAAAAAACAATCTCCGGTATTCTCAGAACGCCCCTCTTACAATGTTTGATGAAATAAACACGGGCTGCAATCTCCCTGCCCAGATAGAGCTGTATGCCACGGAAGGCGATTCTTACAAGTTTCTGTTTATAGCCAAAGGCGGCGGTTCGGCAAACAAGACTTTTCTTTTCCAGGAGACAAAAGCTATACTGACTCCTGAAAAACTGCTTGATTTCATGAAAGCTAAAATAAAGACCCTGGGAACGGCTGCCTGCCCGCCATACCATCTCGCTTTTGTTATTGGAGGCACTTCGGCCGAATTTAACTTGAAAACCCTCAAACTCGCCACAGCAGGTTACCTTGATTCTCTTCCGACAAAAGGAGATGCCACGGGGCATGCTTTCAGGGATCCTGAAATTGAAGAAAAACTTTTAAAAATATCACGTGAACTTGGGATTGGCGCCCAGTTCGGCGGGAAATATTTCTGCCTCGACACAAGGGTGATACGCCTCCCGAGACACGGAGCCTCATGCCCGATCGGGCTTGGCGTTAGCTGCAGCGCGGACAGGAACATAAAGGCAAAAATTACAAAAGAAGGAATCTTTCTTGAAAAACTCGAAAAAGACCCCTCAAAATATCTTCCGCAGGCAAAAGAATCTGAAGCAGGCGCAGTTTCAATCGATCTTAACAGGCCAATGGATGAAATAAGGAGCATACTGACAAAACATCCTGTTGCAACAAGGCTCCTTCTTTCAGGAAAAATTATTGTTGCAAGAGATATCGCCCATGCAAAATTAAAGGAACGCCTCGATAAAGGAGAAGGCATCCCGCAGTATTTCAGGGATCATATAATTTACTATGCAGGCCCGGCAAAAACCCCCGAAGGATATCCTTCAGGTTCTTTCGGACCGACAACGGCAGGACGAATGGATTCTTATGTGCCTGAATTTCAGAAAAATGGCGCCTCGATGGTCATGCTTGCAAAGGGAAACCGGTCTAAAATTGTAACCGAATCATGCAAAAATTATGGAGGCTTTTACCTGGGTTCAATAGGAGGCCCGGCAGCAAGGCTCGGGAAAGAATGTATAACTAAAATCGAAACAGTTGAATATCCCGAACTTGGCATGGAAGCCATATTCATGATTACCATAAAAGACTTTCCGGCATTTATAATAGTTGACGACAAGGGGAATGATTTTTTCGAAAAACTTCTGGGATGAATGAAACCGAATATCGAATTTCGTACATCGAATTGCGAATTGCGAAGTACGAAGTACGATGTACTAACGACGGATCTATGCGGATTAATGCGTACTCATACCCGACATGGCACGGATCATATGTTATGAAAAGGTCTTTTTCAGAGACTCGGCATAGATTTCTATCGGGTGTTTTACTGCTATTTTTTCATTTGACCGTGACAGCATGTCGGATATCTGTATCATGCATGCCGGGCAGCCCGTAGCAACAACACCGGCTCCGGAGGTTTTTATATTCCCGATCTTTCTTTTTCCGATGTCAGCCGAGATTTCATAATACTGCAGATTAAAACTTCCGCCCATTCCGCAACACCAGTCAGCCTCAGGCAACTCACTGAATGAGTAATCTTTATTTGCCGCAATCAACATCCTGGGTTCGGCGGAAACACCAAGCGATTTCTTGAGGTGACAGGGATCATGGTATGTTATTTTAACCGCATCATCTTTATTTGTCGACGTCTTTTCTTCATTGTTAGGCTTGACGCCTATTATTGAAACCAGGAACTGATTTATATCAAGAGTTTTGGCGGATATTTTCTCCACTTTTGATTTCAGGTCATCACTTGAGCCGGGATTTACCATGAGAGGCCAGATTTTTTTTATCGTGGAGGTGCATGTAGCACATGCCGTAACAAGATAGTCGAAATCGGCAGATGAATATTTTTTAATATTGTAGGAAAGAAGCCTCTCAAACGATTCGGCATCTCCCGATGATATTGCCGGGATACCGCAGCATCCCTGCCCCTCAGGGATAAAAACTCCGATACCGTGAAAGGAAAAAATATCGAGCGCGGCCTGCGCCACATTCGGATAAATTTTGTCTATAAGGCATCCGGTAAAAAAAGCGACTTTAATGCCTGAGCTTCCGGCAGAAGTATTCATGGAGGGCACAATCCGGTGAAACGGAACCGGCGCGAGAGGCACGAAGTGCCGATCTTTTAGAAGAGGTGAGGCAATCCTGCTGCATGAAGTCCCTAAAATATCGCTTGCAGGTTTGGTGAAAAGTCCCTGGAACCTTGATCCCCATTCGAGGAGACGATCAAAGACTTCAGGGTGGGAAAGCATTCCTCTTAAAATCAATTTTTTAGCCGGAGATAGTCCCATGAAACCGGTCAGGATAATTCTTGCTTTCATGAAAATCTCAAGCACTTTTACGCCGCTCGGGCAGTTTGTCGAGCAGGAACCGCACAGAAGACACTTGTTCAGGCGTTCATAAACTCCATCCGGATCTTCGAACATTTTATTCAAAAGACCATCCAGCAGCGCAAGTTTTCCCCTTGCAACATCCGACTCTTTCCCTGTTTCTGCAAAAAGAGGACAGACGGCCTGACACATGCCGCATCTCATGCAGACGACAAGCTGCTCTTCAAGCTCCCCCATAAGCTGCGCAAGCCTTTTCATGTCGGGCATATCATTCTCCTATAACCTTTCCCGGATTTAAAATATTCTTAGGATCCAGGGCGGATTTTATGTTTTTCGAAAAAAGGACGGCACCGGCCCCTATTTCGTCTTTTAAAAATCTTAATTTGGCAAGCCCTATTCCGTGTTCGCCGGAAAGAGTTCCTCCCAGGGCAAGCGCTTTTTCGAATATCTCTTTAATAGCATCTTCCACCCTTTTCCATTCAACTGTATCTCTCCTGTCGGTCAGAATGGTGGGGTGAAGATTTCCGTCTCCCGCATGCCCGAAAGTTCCGACAGCAAGATTGTAACGTTTCCCGATATTCTCTATTGCGCGAACCATCTCGGGAATTTTACTCCTCGGAACGGTTGCGTCTTCTAAAACAAGGGTCGGTTTCAGTTGTGCCAGCGCCGAAAGGGCGCTTCTTCTGGCAGCCCAGATTTTGTCTCTTTCGGAAGCGGTTTGTGCAACATGCAATGAGGTAGCGCCGTTTTTCCGGCAGATAGATTCGACTTTTTCCGCATCTTCATCAACCTGGGCGGGATGCCCGTCAACTTCAATCAGAAGAAGCGCGGCAGCATCAAGAGGCAATCCAGCCCTGCTGTGCTTTTCTACGGCTCTTATTGTAAAATTATCCATAAATTCAAGGGTGGCAGGAACTATTCTGTTTGCAATAATGGCAGCTACTGTTCCCGAAGCCATGGCCGTATCATTGAACACGGCAATCATGGATTTTCTGTGAAGAGGCAAAGGAATCAGTTTTAATATAACTTCATAGATTATGCCGAGCGTTCCCTCTGAACCAACCATCAAGCCGGTTAAATTATACCCGGTAACACACTTGACCGTTCTCGAACCGGTTTTAACTTCATTGCCGCATGCATCGAAAAATTTAAGACCCATCACATAGTCTTTGGTTACTCCGTACTTGAGTCCCCGCAATCCGCCTGCGTTTTCGGCAACATTGCCTCCGATGGTCGATACGGCCTGGCTCCCCGGATCTGGAGGATAAAAAAGGCCTTTTGATTCGACAGCAGCGGCCAGCTTTGCCGTAACAACTCCGGGCTGAACGACTGCATACATATCTTCTTCGTTTATCTCAAGGATATTATTCAGGGCGTTTGTCACCAGAACAACACCGTTTGCCGATGGTATTGTGCCTCCTGAAAGATTTGTTCCTGCCCCCCGGACAGTAACCGGCACCGAGTTTTCATTGCAAAGGCCGACAATTTTTCCGACCAGTTCATAGTTTGAAGGACGAAGAATTGCCGCCGGAACAACCCGGTCCAGTACGGCTGCATCATAAGAATAGGTGACAAGATCGGCTTTGTCGGTAAACACATTTTCGCGGCCAAGCAAGCTAGTAAACTCTTTCATTAATAAACCGCTTATCATTATCCTCTCCTTTAAGTGAGCAGGTTAGGAATTCCAACTCGTTCGATAGCAACATATTACAGCAAACCGGCATTAACCCGGCAATGATAATTTTATATATAATACACTATCGAGCCAATTGCAAAAGTCTAAATAATCCCCTCTCCCCTTGCGGAAGAGGGTTAGGGTGAGGGGGAAAAACAATAATTATCAACTAGTTTTATCTCACCCTCCCCTTAATCCCCTCCCATCAAGGGAGGGGAAACATGTTTTTGCAATTGGCTCTATCGTCTGAAATTAAAACAAAAAGAAACCATCATTTTTATTTCTTGCGGCAAAAAAACAAATGATGTACAAATCGGAAAAATTATCTATTTCAAATAAGCATGCAAAGAGAGGAGAAAATATGATTCCTGAAATAAAAAGAATACTTTATGCAACGGATCTTTCTGATAGCGCAAAAAATGCCTTCAATTATGCAGCAACAATAGCCAACAAGTTCGCCGCCAAAATCACGGTGCTTAATGTCATCGAAACTATTCCATCAAACACCCAATGGCAGATAGTCGAATATCTCGGAGCAGATCGCTGGAAAGAACTTCAGGAAAATAATAAACAGGAATTTATTGAAAGCGTAAAAAAAAGCCTTGATAATTTCTGTGAAGAAATGTCTTCAAGCTTAACAGCCTGTCCTTTTCTGATTGATGAAATATTAGTAAAAGAAGGTATTCCTGTCGATGAGATTTTAAATGCGGTCAATTCAAAAAACTGCGATCTGGTGGTTATGGGAACTCACGGATACGGCCTGTTTGTCGATGCTCTGATCGGCAGCACTGCCCGGCGTGTCGTTAGAAGATGCAAAAAGCCTGTCATGGTAATACGACTGCCGAAATAGAAATCCTGACGGATTCATAAAAAGTCATCATTCACAGTCAATCTCAATATCCTGTGATATTATACTATTATAAAAAGAACCGCACAGCAGGTTCTTTAATTTGAACACATATAAGGAGTTTTTTTATGGCAAAAAAAATGAAAACGATCGACGGTAATACCGCTGCGGCTCATGTGGCTTACGCCATGAGCGATGTCGCCGCAATATACCCGATAACCCCTTCAACACCTATGGGTGAAATCGCCGACGAATGGTCGGCCAACGGGCTCAAAAATATTTTCGGTCAGACCTTAAACATAAAACAGCTGCAATCCGAAGCAGGGGCAGCTGGATCGGTTCATGGAGCTCTTGCAGCAGGCGCTCTCACAACTACGTTTACGGCATCCCAGGGACTTCTCCTCATGATCCCGAACATGTATAAAATTGCCGGAGAGCTTCTTCCCGGAGTATTTCATGTGAGTGCAAGGGCGATTGCCGCTCACGCTCTTTCCATTTTCGGTGATCATGCAGACGTAATGGCAGTGCGACAGGCCGGTTTTGCCCTTTTATGTTCCAATTCCGTCCAGGAGGTCATGGATCTTGCACTTGTTTCACATCTCTCGGCCATTAAAGGGAGAGTTCCTTTCCTTCACTTCTTCGACGGATTCAGGACTTCACATGAAATCCAGAAAATAGAAATAATTGAATACGACGACATGGCCTCTCTTGCCGATTTTGAAGCCATAGAAGCTTTCCGCAGGCGAGCGATGAACCCTGAACATCCGACAGTCAGGGGCACGGCTCAGAATCCGGATATATACTTTCAGGGAAGGGAGGCTGCCAACCCCTATTATCTTGCTGTTCCTGCAATAGTAAATGAGTATATGAAGAGAGTTGGGGATCTTACAGGCCGCCGTTACAATCTTTTCGATTATGTCGGAGACCCTGAAGCAGAAAGAGTGATCATTGCCATGGGCTCTTCCTGTGAAACGATCGAAGAGGTCGTAAACCGGCTTAATAACAGCGGAGAAAGAGTGGGGCTTGTCAAGGTGCGCCTTTACAGACCTTTCGTAACAGATGCGTTTCTCTCCGCCCTGCCTGCCACAGCGAGCAGGATAACGGTTCTTGACAGGACAAAGGAGCCTGGCGCAATCGGTGACCCGCTTTATGTTGATGTGTGCACCACCTTCATGGAAAGAGGCGAAATGCCGGTTATTACCGGCGGGCGCTACGGCCTCGGTTCAAAGGAATTCACGCCCGCGATGGCAAAAGCCGTATTTGACAACATGAAGTCGGCAGGACCTAAAAATCATTTTACAGTCGGAATAACCGACGACGTAACCCATACTTCCCTTGAAACGGGAAAAGATATCGAAACCACTCCCGAAGGAACCGTCCAGTGCAAGTTCTGGGGCCTCGGTTCAGACGGCACAGTCGGCGCCAACAAGTCAGCCATAAAAATAATTGGTGACAATACAGGTCTTTTTGCCCAGGGATTTTTTGCCTATGATTCGAAAAAATCAGGCGGAATTACCGTTTCACACCTTCGCTTCGGCAGCAAGCCGGTTCAGTCCACCTATCTGGTCAATACAGCAGATTTTATCGCGTGCCACAAGGCAAATTACGTTCAGATATACGATGTTCTTGAAGGCATCAAACCAGGCGGGACTTTTCTGTTGAACTCTCCATGGTCATTAAAAGAGATGGAAGAACATATTCCGGCAAAAATAAAAAGAACAATAGCCGGGATGAACCTGAAGTTTTATAATGTTGATGCTGTTAAAATTGCAGGCGCAGTCGGACTTGGCGGCATGATAAACATGATAATGCAGACCGCCTTCTTTAAACTTGCCAACGTAATTCCTTTTGGAGAGGCCATCGCTCTGTTAAAAGATGAAATCAACAAGGTTTACGGGAAAAAAGGTGAAAAGATTGTCAAAATGAACACAGACGCAGTTGACCAGACCCTTGCGAATCTTGTTGAGATAAAATATCCGGAAGCCTGGAAAAAGGCGGGCGGAAAAACTGAAGGCGCGGCTGATGACCCTGAATTTGTGAAAAAAGTTATGCGGCCAATGCTTGCCCAGCAGGGAGATAACCTGCCGGTAAGCGTTTTTTCTCCGGACGGACTTTTTCCCGTTGCAACATCGCAGTACGAAAAACGCGGGGTTGCCATCAATGTCCCGGAATGGATAAAAGAGAACTGCATTCAGTGCAACCAGTGCTCTTTTGTATGCCCTCATGCCGCCATTATACCGATCCTCACAACGGATGAGGAGCTTAAAGGAGCCCCGGCATCCTTTGAGACCAAGCCGGCTATAGGAAAAGAGCTTAAAGCCTATAAGTTCAGAATCCAGGTCAATACCCTGGACTGCCAGGGTTGCGGGAACTGTGAAGACATATGCCCGTCCAAGAAGAAAGCTCTTGTCATGAAGCCTATTGATACTCAAACCCTGCTTCAGATTCCAAATCATGAATTCTCGCTTACTGTCCCTGTAAGAGACGATATCGTTTCAAGGGAGACTGTTAAAGGAAGCCAGTTCCAGAAACCTCTCATGGAGTTTTCCGGCGCATGCGCAGGATGCGGGGAGACACCCTATGTCAAGGCTCTGACCCAGCTTTTCGGAGAAAGAATGATAATAGCCAACGCAACGGGCTGTTCATCAATATGGGGGGCTTCAGCGCCTTCCGTTCCATATTGCGTCGATAAGAATGGCCATGGCCCAGCCTGGGGCAACTCTCTCTTTGAGGATACTGCTGAGTTCGGATACGGGATATCGATTGCCGTAGGGCAGCGCCGAAGCAAGCTGGCAGAATTTATTAAAGAGGCAATTGCTGCCGGAATGCCGGATGATATCAAAGCCGCCATGACGGGCTGGCTCGAAGGCATGAACAATGCCGAAGCATCAAAAACATACGGCAATAAGCTTAAAAAACTGCTTGCAGATGTAAAAAGAACTCCTCTGCTGGGAACCATTCTTTCAATGTCCGACCTTTTTGTTAAAAAATCGGTCTGGGCATTCGGAGGCGACGGCTGGGCATATGACATAGGTTTTGGAGGTCTGGACCATGTTATTGCTTCAGGCGAAGACATCAATATTCTTGTGCTGGATACAGAGGTATACTCAAACACCGGCGGGCAGTCTTCAAAAGCAACTCCTGCAGGCTCCGTTGCCAAGTTTGCAGCATCAGGCAAAAAAATAGGAAAAAAAGATTTAGGAAGAATTGCCATGACATACGGATACGTTTATGTGGCATCCGTAGCTATGGGAGCAAACAAGCAGCAGACCTTGAAGGCCTTTATTGAGGCGGACAAATACCCGGGACCGTCTCTGGTAATATGCTATGCTCCATGCATAAACCAGGGAATCAAAAAGGGCATGGGCAAAACACAGGAAGAGGAAAACCTGGCTGTTGCCTCAGGCTACTGGCCGCTGTACAGGTATAACCCGCTTCTTGTTTCGGAGGGCAAAAATCCGTTTATACTTGAATCAAAGGCCCCTGACGGAACCCTCCAGCAGTTTCTCTCGGGTGAAAACAGATACGCATCACTTGAAAAGTCATTCCCTGATGAGTCCAAAAAGCTCCGGGAAAAGATAGAAAAGGAATATGCCGAAAGGTATGATATTTTAAAAACGATGGCCGGTTCTATTCCGGACGAAGGTAAAGAAAAAACGGAAAATAAAGAAGAATAAATTACGAATATCGTATATCGCACATCATACATCGAATTTCGAAGTACGATGTGCGAAGTACGACTTACGAACGACGGTTTTTTGGAAAGGAGATTGAAATATGGCAAAACCTGAAGAGATGTGGCAGTGCCAGACAGCAAATTGCGGCTATATATATAATCCTGACAAGGGAGATAAAAAAGGAAAGATCCAGAAAGGTATAAGGTTTGAAGATTTGCCTGATGACTGGAAGTGCCCCATTTGCGGGGCAACAAGGAAATCCTTCCGTCCTCTTGGATAATTAAAAGGATCCGAGGGTTCAAGGGTTCAAGGGTTCGCCTGAATCTTTGCCCCCTTGGATCCCGGAATCCTCATTCTTTGATATTGAACCATAAATTTCAATAAAGGCGAAAAGCATGCTTATTGCCAGAGGTCCAAGCAATAAGCCCATGGGGCCAAAAAGGCCGATACCGCCAAAAACAGAGAGAAGAACTATCAGAGGATGCATTTGTATCCCCCGCCCCACGAGTTTAGGCCCCAGGAAATTATCTATAAGCCCGACAGCCACAACCCCCCAAACAATAAGGCCTATAGCATGAAAAACTTCGCTGTTAAAGAATAGGAATAAAATAGCCGGTATCAGCACAAGCGACGTTCCGACACCCGGGATGAGGGCGGCTATAGCCGTCACAGATCCCCATAGAACGGCATTTGGAACTCCAAATATTGCAAACCCTATGGCCGTCAACATTCCCTGAACAACAGCGACGATAAGATTCCCTTTGATAACCGAATTAACAGCCAGCTCAAGTCTGTTAAATATTTTCTCGTCATCAAAATTCGTCAAAGGACTCAGATCAACAAAATTTTGTTTGAGCTGCTGACCGTCTTTAAGCAGATAGTAAAGGGCAATCAGGAAAATAAAGAAATTCAAGAGCATTTTTGCAATGTTTGAGAATACTCCACCGATGTTTTCAAGTAACCAGCCAAGCCCTTGCTCGAGGTATTTATCAAAATTCAAAGAAAAATCAATCGGGACTGGAATATACTTTTGCAAATGAACAGTTATTTCTTTAACAGCATTCAGAATATTATCTTTCCCTCCGCCCTCGGTGACGGAAGAGTATAATTGCTGCGCTTCCTGGAAAATTTGTATTCCCAATAATAAGACAGGTACAAGCACAATTGTTATTATAATAATAGCAGTGACAAGGGCTGCTATTCCCCGACGCTGACGGGTACTCCCGAGCACTCTTTTATGTACCGGTTGAAACACAACGGTAACAATGACTGCAAAAATAAGGGTATAAAGGAATGGCCTGAAAATAAAAAACGCAAGAAGAAGAGCCCCTGAAAGAAGAGCCAGCAGATAATAAAATTGCGGTTTCCGGTTATTCATTCGATTTCTTTGGCAATCAATTCTGAAGGGTCATTTGTGGTCGGGGCGAGAGGATTTGAACCTCCGACTCCCTGCTCCCAAAGCAGGTGCGCTACCAGGCTGCGCCACGCCCCGATATTTTGTGCCGGATGAACTTGTAACAAGCCGGACTTCAAGACGACTTTTTCACGGTGCCGTCAATTATCATGCTTTATTTTTTCCTGCAAGCTCATATTTTGAAAAAAAGTATCGGTTGCGGGTCTTAATCCTTTTGCACCAACGCTCCCATATTCTCCAAGCACAATCCACTTCTTGAAATAATTGTTTACAATACATTGACATGATGAGCATTTATCCAATTTAGCTTGACACTTATATTGGTTGATATTATGTTTAGTATCCTTTATTGTACAAAGACCAAGCATAGGCGCATGTTTATTTATTTAACATGACAATTCCTTAATCCTATTTGCTTGAAATTGCAATAGAGATAATTATCAGGAAGTTGCGAGAGTGGCGGAATTGGCAGACGCACTGGACTTAGGATCCAGCTCTGGTGACAGAGTGGGAGTTCAAATCTCCCCTTTCGCACCATTAAAAGAATGATGGACTTGCAAAAACTATATTTTCTCACAAAGGCACTAAGAACACGAAGAAAAAATTCATTTAATATCAAAATGTTAACTTTGTGATCTTTGTGGCTTGGTGTGAAATCCTGACTTTTTACAAAGCCATCATAATTGGTGATCCTATTAGAATTCAGGGCAAGACTGACGAAGGATTCGGGGGAAAAACACTTGAATCCTTGACCCATTTCGCCCAACCAATTGGGAGAAGAATCAATAATGATACCTTCGTAAAAAGTCAAAAACGACTTTTTACTTGGCGGGAAAGGGCTTCCCCTCTCCCGCCGCTTGAAGTAAATTCAAGCGGTTCCACCCTCACCCCAGGCCGGGGCTTATCCGCCCTCGGCCTGTTGATGGACTTTTTACGAGTCCATCAATAATTATTTACACCTGTTTTATTGAAGAGGAAATATATGCCATTTACTATTGAAGATGTCAGCACCGTGAAAAAAATACTGCATGTTGAAATTCCACAGGAAAAAGTCGCGCTTGAGCTCGATAAGGCTTATGAAAACCTTAAAAAAACTGCAAAACTTAAAGGGTTTCGCCCCGGTAAAACACCCCGTTCAGTTTTAGAAAAGTTCTTTAAAAAAGAGGTGCATGCGGATGTGTCAAGCAAACTTATCCAGGACTCATTTATAGAGGCTGTTAAGGAAAAAGAACTTAAAATCGTCGGTGATCCGAAAATCGAACCACCCG
Source organism: Desulfobacteraceae bacterium (assembly GCA_011391695.1). Lineage (GTDB taxonomy): Bacteria > Desulfobacterota > Desulfobacteria > Desulfobacterales > RPRI01 > RPRI01. Next base: position 30,323 of record JAABQB010000029.1, read on the forward strand.
TCTTTGATGAAAAAGAGCCGTATAAATATGATGCCGCAATCGAAATCAAACCTGATATTGCTGACATAGATTTCAAGGGGTTACAGCTTAAAAAAAATATTTACAATATAAATGACGAAGAAGTTGAAACTCAGTTGAAAATGCTGCAAAAAAACCTTGCCCAGCAAAAAACCTTAGAAGAAGCCCGACCAGCAAGAGAAGGTGACTTTGCCCTTATTACATATGAAGGTTTCAAAGATGGGAAACCATTTGAAGAAACTTCAAAAACTGAAAATTTCACGATGAAGCTTGGTCAGGGCCGCATAACAAAAGATTTTGACACCCATATCATAGGAATGAAAGCCGGAGAAAACAAAGAGTTCAGTGTGAATTTCCCGGAAGATTATTTAAATTCCAAACTTGCGGGCCTTGAAATTACTTACCGCGTGACACTCAATGATGTAAGAGAAGAGATTCTTCCTGAAATCGACGATGATCTTGCAAAAAATCTCGGCAGTTTTACCACTCTTGAGGATTTGAAAAAGGCCATCAGGGAGAATCTTGACCAGGGTTATAAAAAACGTGTCGAACAGGAATTAAACGAGTCGATATTTTCATCTCTTATTTCCAAAACAGAGTTTGAAGTCCCTGAAGCATTGGTGGATTTCGAGCTTGAACAGATAATTGCCGATGCCGAAAGGTCTTTTTCCTACCACAACACATCAATGGAATCCCTTGGTCTTTCAAGAGAAATTCTATCTGAAAAATACAGAGATACTGCTGAAAAACAGATAAGGCGTCACCTTATTTTAGACAAGATAATCGAGCAGGAAAAACTTACTTTAAAAGATGAGGAGATTGAAGAAGGTTTTAAAAAAATGTCCGAATCTTTCAGTCAGCCTGTTGAAGAAATAAAAAATTTTTACAGGCAAAACAAAGACAAACTCGATTTTTTTAAGCACACATTACTTGAAAAAAATGCTATCAATCTTATTCTTGAGAGCAGTATCATTGAAAACATAGAACAGGTTCGGGAAACAGCAACATGAAAAAAGTCAATTCAGACAACTTTGGAATTGGTCTCGGAAGGAGATAGACATTGCCATTAATACCAATAGTTATAGAACAGAGCAGCAGAGGCGAGCGTGCATATGATATATATTCACGGCTGTTAAAAGACAGGATTATTTTTCTGGGAACAGCCATGAATGATGAGGTTGCAAATCTTCTTATTGCCCAGCTTCTTTTCCTTGAATCAGAAGACCCTGAAAAAGATATAAATTTTTATATTAATTCGCCCGGAGGAATTGTTACTTCAGGATTGGCCGTCTATGATACAATGCAATATATCAAGCCTGACATTGCAACAGTGTGCATTGGCCAGGCTGCCAGCATGGGCGCGCTTTTGCTTGCAGCCGGGACCAGGGGCAAGCGCTATTCTCTGCCCAATTCACGTATTCTGATTCATCAGCCCATGGGAGGGTTCCAGGGCCAGGCCTCAGACATCGCTATTCAGGCGAAAGAGATTCTCAGAATGAAAGAGACCCTGAACGATATTCTGGCCGCCCATACAGAAAAAGAATTGAAACAAATACAGATAGATACCGATCGTGACTACTTCATGTCGGCTGAAGAAGCAAAAGAATACGGTCTTATAGATCACGTTATCTTAAACAGGGATGACCTTGATAATATAGAAAAAGCAGGAGGCGCTAAATGACAAAAAAAGGGAACGACGGCGACAATCTTTTCTGCTCATTCTGCGGAAAGAACCAGAAAGAAGTTACAAAGCTGATCGCGGGACCTGCTGTCTATATTTGTGACGAATGTATCCAGCTTTGCAGTGAAATTATTGAAGAGGAAAGTGACAAAGCAACTCCTGAGAATAATGCTCTTCTTGCCCCAAAACAGATAAAGGAAATGCTGGATGATTACGTTATAGAGCAGGATTATGCGAAAAAAATACTGTCCGTAGCCGTATATAACCATTATAAGAGGCTTGATTCAACCATCAACAGCGGAAATGTTGAGATACAGAAAAGCAACATTCTGCTTATCGGGCTGACAGGTACAGGCAAAACTCTGCTTGCCCAGACTCTGGCCAGGTTTTTAAATGTGCCGTTTACAATAGCGGATGCCACAAGCCTTACTGAAGCCGGTTATGTCGGTGAAGATGTCGAAAACATTATACTTTCTTTGCTGCAGAATGCGGATTATGATGTTGAAAAATGCAAGCGCGGAATCGTTTACATAGATGAAATAGACAAAATAGCCTCAAAATCTGATAACCCCTCAATAACAAGGGATGTTTCAGGCGAAGGCGTGCAGCAGGCGCTCCTGAAAATTATTGAAGGAACCACTGCGAGCGTTCCTCCAAAAGGAGGGAGAAAACATCCTCAGCAGGATTTTGTAAAAATTGACACAACCAATATCCTTTTCATATGCGGCGGTACATTCAACGGACTTGATCAGATAATTCAGAGAAGGCTTGGTTCCAAAGCAATGGGTTTTGGCGCAAAAATTGTCCCCAAAGAGAACAAGAATAAAAGTGAGTTATTGAAGCTGGTTCAGCCTGAAGATCTTATTAAGTTCGGATTAATTCCTGAATTCCTGGGTCGTTTGCCTGTTATAGCCACCCTTGACGAATTAAGCGAAGCTTCACTTATCAGGATTCTCACAGAACCAAAAAATGCCCTTATCAAGCAGTTTGCAAAACTCTTTGAAATGGAGGGTGTAAACTTAAGACTGACGGATAGCGCTCTTTCGGCCATCGCAAAAGAAGCTCAGAAACGGAAATCCGGCGCAAGGGGCCTGCGTGCAATTCTTGAAAGCTGCCTGCTCGATATCATGTATGAAATTCCCTCTGTAAAAAATGTGAAGGAATGTGTAATCAGTGAAGATGTAGTTCTTAACAAGGAAGAGCCGATTTTATTGTACGAGCAATCAAAGAAACAGGCTTGATACAATTTAAAATGACTTTATGAGATAAATACTCTCATGGTTAATTTGCCGGATTTTTTTAATATTAATAACAAGGAACATGAAAAGGCTTCAATGAAGATGCAGCTTCCGCTATTGCCCTTAAGAGATATCGTGGTATTCCCGCATATGATTGTACCTCTCTTCGTGGGGAGATCCAAATCTGTCAATTCCCTTACCAGCGCCATGAGCAGGGATAAGAGTGTTTTTCTTGCAACGCAGATAAAGGCCGGTGAAGAGAGTCCCGAAGAAAGAGATATAAGCAGAATCGGGACTGTCGGAAAAGTATTGCAACTTCTCCGCCTGCCCGACGGAACGGTTAAAGCCCTTGTTGAAGGAAAAACAAGAGGCCGTATTGCAACCTTTTTCAACGATGAGGAATTTTATAAGGTTGACGTTGAACCTGTTTCAGAACTTGAAATCGACGAAACAGAAAGTATCGTACTTTGTCGCGCACTGGCAGAAGCTTTTGATGATTATGCCAATCTTACCAAGAATATTCCAAAAGACTTTGAAAAAAAGCTTTCAGGAATTACAAATCCTTCTCAGCTGGCCGATACAGTGGCCTCTCATTTTTCCTTTAAAATAGAAGACAAGCAGCATCTTCTTGAAATGCTCTCAATAAGCGAGCGGATTACCTTTCTTTTGCAGCTGATCAATATGGAAACAGAAATGTTCAAGGCCGATCAGCGTATCAAAGTCCGCGTCAAGGAGCAGATGGAAAAGACCCAGAAGAATTACTACCTGAACGAACAGATGCGGGCTATCAAGAAAGAGATGGGATCAGAGGAAGACCCGGGCGATGAGATGAAAGAGCTTGAAAAGCGCATCAAAGAAAAAAAGATGTCGAAAGAAGCCGAGGAGAAGGTGGCGCATGAGCTGAAAAAGCTGAAGATGATGACACCGATGTCGGCCGAAGCTACGGTGGTAAGAAATTATATCGATTGGATAATCAGCCTCCCGTGGTTTGAATGTTCCAAGGTGCGTTCCGATATTAAAGAAGCCGAAAAGATATTGAATGAAGACCACTATGGCCTTGAAAAGCCAAAAGAAAGGATTTTAGAATATCTGGCTGTTCAGACCCTCGTGAAGAAGATAAAGGGCCCCATCCTTTGCTTCGTCGGACCTCCCGGCGTTGGAAAGACTTCCCTTGCCAAGTCAATATCAAGGGCAACCGGCAGGAACTTCGTTCGCCTTTCATTGGGCGGAGTCCGGGATGAAGCTGAGATAAGGGGGCATCGCCGGACGTACATAGGCGCCATGCCCGGCAAGATAATACAATCCCTGAAAAAATCCGGCGTCAACAATCCTGTTTTCTGCCTCGATGAAGTCGATAAAATGAGCATGGATTTCAGGGGCGATCCGTCTGCAGCGCTCCTTGAAGTTCTTGATCCAGAACAGAATAACGCTTTCAACGATCATTATCTGGATCTCGATTACGATCTTTCAGATATATTGTTTGTTACGACAGCCAACACGCTTCCGGAGATTCCTCTTCCGTTGCAGGACAGAATGGAGATAATCCGACTGCCCGGTTATACAGAAATAGAGAAATACAATATTGCCAAAAACTTCCTGCTGCCAAAACAGATAAAAACAAACGGCCTGGAAGAAATGAATGTACAGTTTTCGAAAAATTCCATTTATACAATCATTCGACACTATACAAGAGAGGCCGGTGTAAGAAATCTCGAACGCGAAATATCATCCATCTGCAGGAAAATAGCGCGAGAGGTTTTAACGGATAATAATAACGCCTCCTTCAGGGTCACATCTTCTTCCATACAAAAATATCTTGGCCCGTTACAATTCAGACACGGCCAGGTTGAAGAAAAAGACCAGGTCGGACTTGTTACCGGCCTCGCATGGACACAGGTAGGCGGAGAGCTGCTTTATGTTGAAACACTGGTAATGCCTGGAAAGGGAGAAGTAACAATTACAGGCAAACTTGGAGATGTAATGAAGGAATCAGCCCAGGCCGCTGTCAGTTATGTCCGGTCAAGAGCCGAATCCCTTATGATTGACGTTAATTTTCACAAGGAGGTTGACCTTCATATCCATATTCCTGAAGGGGCAATCCCGAAAGACGGGCCCTCGGCGGGCATTACCATGTGCACCTCCATTGTTTCGGCTTTAAGCAGGCGGCCTGTTCACCGTGACATTGCCATGACCGGTGAAATCACATTAAGAGGACGGGTTATTCCCATCGGCGGATTGAAGGAAAAGCTTTTAGCCGCTCACAGGGGCAGAATAAAGAAGGTCCTTATTCCGAAAGAGAACGAAAAGGATTTAAAAGAAATTCCCCGAAGTGTTCTTAATGAAATCGAAATTGTCCTGGTTGAGCACATGGACGAGGTCCTTTTTCATGCCCTGGTTAAAGATGAAGGGGAAACCCTCTCGCAAAAGGAGGATATGCCTATTCCAATGCTTCCAGAAAGTGAAAATGTGGAGCAGAGGATGCCTTTGATTTAGGGCTTGACATTAAATACCCAAGCTGTTAATTGCTTCATCCTCTTTAGGGTTTAGGTGAAACTCTAAAGTAAAGTTTGCTTTTACGGGCGGGTAGCTCAGCTGGGAGAGCATCGGCCTTACAAGCCGAGGGTCACAGGTTCAATCCCTGTTCCGCCTACCAAAAGCAAATTTTAGGGTGTTATGCAGAGGTCTCGTAAACGGGGGCGTAGCTCAGTTTGGTTAGAGCGCCGGCCTGTCACGCCGGAAGTCGCGAGTTCAAGTCTCGTCGTCCCCGCCAGATAATATCAAGGGTTCAGGATATTTGTCCTGGCCCCTTTTTTATTGAGATTTTGATTCTCCCCAATATCTCTTTTTAACTTTCCCCCTCGTTCCTGTTTCCCCCTTTGACTATTTTGCTGATATGATGTAGGTGTGTATAAAACTTTTGCCTACGCTGATCCGAATTTAAGTCCATCAATGGTCTGTGCGATGAGATCGTTACGCTCTATGAAGAACTAAGGGAAAA
>JAABQB010000002.1 GCA_011391695.1 Desulfobacteraceae bacterium
ATTTTCTTTATAGTTGCGGAAAATATCATCAAGGTTTTCCATTGCCTTAAGAGATAAAGGAGATACTTGGATCATTTTCATCTTTTCATCAAAAATTGAGTCAGAAAAACTTTCGGCAGCCTGGAGTCTTTCTCTTCGTTTTATGAATTGCTCTCCTGCCTGAAAATAAGTTTTTTCAAGATTGTTCAATGGCTTTAATGCCTCTCTTCCAAGCTCTGCAACCACTTCACCCGTCATTTTCTGGAGCAGTTCCGTATCAGTCGGTATAGTAAGCGGGTCGAATTTGACGTTTGCTTCGGGAAGTCCTGCGCTGGTGTCGTCTTCAACCACCTCCTTGCGCTCAATAGTTCTGACCTGAATGTTTTCTCCCGTCCTAACATCGACAATTCTGAATGAAAGCTGCACGAACCCGACTTTTTTATGATTGGAAACAAAGTAATCCTTCTCCGTATATTTAGGAGCGGCAATCTTGGCCGGAGGCGCGGTAGCAAGAAGGTTCGGAGGAGCGTTCGGGTTTTTTGCTATCCAGTTAAGATATTCGATATTGTCCTGTATCTCTGTGCCTATTTGGTACCGGACAGTTTTTGTGCCCTGGGAAGTGGAGGTTTCCACCTGGTACAAAAGAACGCTTCCCATAACGGCAACATCAATCCCGTATACCCGCCCCATTTCTTTTGCCGTCTGTTCGGAAACAACTCCGATTTGACCCAGCTTCATCTCCTCAAGAATTGATTTCAAATTCTCCCTCTCTAAAATCTTGATATCCCCGCTCGCATTTTTAAAGAGATAGGTTATAAGGTTGTTGGCAACAATTATGCCGGCATCTTTGTATCCGGAAGGGCTGGAAAAGTCAAAAACGGCTATCGATTTCTGAACCCTTTGTTTTATCTTGTCTTCCATTTCAAGGTGGTTGGAAAAAATTTCCGGATAATCAGGTTTTATGCTTTTAACCTTGGTATACCAGAACCAGGCCGAGCCATATTTCCCCTGGTCCTTTAACTTTGCCGCCAGAGTTCCGGCTTGGGAGGCAAGTTCGCTGCAAAGGCCCCTTAATTCAGCATTATTGGGATTCGCGGAATTTTTCAAGGCAACATTATAGCTTTCAAAAGCCTTGAAAAGCCATCCGTCCGACATCTGGCTATTTGCGGTCCGAATGTAATGAGTGCCCAGCTTCTGCACAATGTTTTTTAAGGATTCGTCACCCGGGGTGTACTCAAGGGCCTTGGTATAGGCCTTTAGCGCCTTTGACCAGTCCTGGGCTGCATCCGCTTTTTTACCTTTGTCGATGAAAAAATTTTTGTTATCCCTTTCTTTTACAAGTGCAAGAAGGTCTATGGATGGTTTATGATCGGGTTTTAGTGAAATGGCTTCATTAAGGTTTTTTAATGCGCCCCTGAAGTCATCCTCGTCAAAAAGAGCCTTGGCCTTGCCGTAAAGAGCCTCTGAGCCGTTTAATGCTGTCTGGGAGAGGAGTTGTGATGAATCTCCATAATTGGGGAATATGCTCTGAATCTGCTGAAGGCTGAAATATGCCTTAAGCCATTCTCCGGCTGAAATAAAACTCTTTGCCTGTGCATACAGACTTTTTGCTTCGGAAAGCAGCAAATTCTCTTGCCTGTCGATTTCGCCTGAAAGTTTTTTAACGGAAGGATGATTCGGATCAACCTCTTTTATTTTAGCCAGTTTGGCCTTGGCGGAACTGAGTACTGTCATTGTAACTTGGGACTGGGCGCTTATGGCTTTTGAAACTTGAGCAACATAATCGGATATAAGAGTCTCTTTAATATCTGAAAGGGCTTTCTGATACTCAACATTATTCGGCTCGTTTGCAATGGCCTGTTCTATGTAAGAAATTGCATCGGTGCTCTTTCCTGCTTTGCTAAGTTTCATGCCGATTTCAAACTGCTGCTTTCCGTCCGCGCATGAAAACAAAAAAGCGGCAAGAAAAAAAATTAATCCTAGTTTAATTGGCTTTCCAGTCATATCCTGCCTCCGATAGCTTATATTAATCAATCGATTCTTATAATTATTTTGTTTCCTTCGACACTTTCAACCGCTGGGTTAAAATGTTTCTTCTTAAAATAAGACATCTGAATTTCATTTAAAAGATGTTCCGGCCACCCTTTATATTTGATATTGAACTCGGCGGTCCCGTCTTTGAAGTTTGCCATGTTCACATCTATCATGCCACTTACATCTGATTTAAAAATATTTGATATTTCAAGGGCTTTTGCATGGGAAGGGACCTTTTTGATAATCAGATTTATATCCCTTTCGCCGTAAAGCTCCTTTTCCCAAACCTTGATGAGTTTACTTCTAAGGTCGGTCCAGATTGAATCGATGCAGTATTTTGCACCTTCATCAAGAACTTTAAGCTTGTTTTCGCCTGGAAGAGATTTTACTGCGGTGGCGGATCCCAGTATCTCCCCATCATCCGGACGGTAAATATTTGTGCTGAAACTGATTTCGTTTACCGAAAGCTCTATGTTCTGGTACGAGGACCGTTTCGATGAAAGTTCAAGGGAGAGGCCGACAAGAAGTCCCATCTGGGATTCCCGGCCTTTCGAATGCTTATAGACTGTGAATCCGCCCTGTTTCAATTTATCCGTGAGAAGCGCAGCCGATTTCTGGGCTGCCGTAAGGAAGCTCTTATCAATGTCCTGATCTATGACTATGCTTATGCGGGGATTTTTCTGCCAGTTTAAGACTTTTTTGAATCTGTCGATATCTTCAATCATTGCAGAAGTTTCGACATCGGCTTCGATTTGGACCTCTATTGTTCCCATGTCGGTCTTTTTTTCTTCAATTATCTTTATGTTCTTTAAATACCCGGCGGTCCGGCTCATGATCCGGTCTTTTATTACCGTGAAGTTTTCAACCGTTGTGCTTGATTCAACCATTGCGCCGATTGCCTGCTCAAGGGCTGACCGTTTTGCTTCGTCAATCGCCTTGTCCCGCGCAATCAGTTCTCGTCCCGGTTCAAAGAAACTGATTCCCTTTGCAGTAACAATTTTGCCTGCAATAAGGCTGGATGGAAAAAGAAATAAGAAAACAACGAAAAAAAGGAATAAACGTTTAAAATTCATTGGCAGATTCCCGAAAAACCACTTAACATACTCAAGATTATCCGGAAGAAAATATTGATAAACTTGTGGAATAAATACTATTAATAGAATGATTATGTCAAGTTATAAAAATAGCCGTAAGAGGCTCTTAAATGGAAGGTTGAACCGAAACAGCGAGCGCATTTCACGCCGAAGGTCCCGCCAATCACTATGGCGGGCGGACTTTCTGTCGTGGATCTTCAATGCCTGGAATCAGTTTAGTCTATGGCACTTTCCACTTTAAAGCCATCCTTTTCCAGGGCTTTCTTGATGCCGGTCGTTCTGCATGGAGAAAGGCGGAAATAGTAAGTTCTTTTCGAGAGTTTTGGGTTTGCAGTCATTCCAACACTGATAATATCGCCGCCATGATCATTTATAATCTGAAGAACTTTTTTAACAGAGCCTGGTTTTTCACCAACGACGACGTCTATCCGTGAACTGGCTGTTACAATGCCCATCATATTAATGAATGCCCCTAAAATATCGGTCACCGTAATTATGCCTACAAGCTTATTGCCTTTTACTACCGGCATTCCCCCGATTTTGTTTTTGAATATTTTCTGGGCTGCAATTTCAACATCTTCATCGGGGCCGACAGTTACAGGTTTTTTTATCATAAGGTCATCGAGGGATAATCCTCCGATCATAGAAGGAATAAGCCCCTGTTTCAGATCAGCAAGGGTAACAAAGCCTTTGAGCGTCATATTCTTTCCCACAACAGGCAAATGGCGAATGGAATTAACTTTCATCATCTCTATCGCTTCTGCAATGGAAGCATTTTCAGTAATGGTTATCGGATCAGGTATCATAAGAGACTTGATTTTCATGGCATTCACCTCAATTGTCTGGTTACCGGTTTATGGTTTCTGGTTCGTACTTTGGTGGTCGTGATTCATTGTTCGCTTTTTCGATCCACTATCCACGATCCACGTTCTTTCCCTCTCGCCTTATGCCTCACGCCTCATGCCTAAAACAGGCTCATAATTGCAAAGAGGTTCTTCAGCCATATAATCGCCGGTCGCCTCATAGGCTCTAGCCCGGCAACCGCCGCAAACTCTTTTAAATTCGCAGATTCCGCATTTGCCTTTAAGCTTATCAAAATTTCTCAGAGAAAGAAAGACCTCAGATGAATTCCATATTTTTTCAAAGGAATTCTTTGTCACATCTCCGCATTCGATATTCAGAAAGCCGCAGGGCTGAACAATTCCGGTGTGCGAAATAAAGCAGAAACCTGTTCCGCCTAAACATCCTCTTGTAACTGCGTCAAGGCCGTGAGATTCAAAGGTGACGATTTTTCCGTCTCCTTTTGCCCTTTGCCGCAAAATTCGGTAATAATGGGGCGCGCAGGTCGCCTTGAGCTGAAGAGGAGTCTCCTCCCGCTGGTCATAAAACCAATTGAGGGTCTCCTCGTACTCCTTTGCTGATATTTCCTGATCAACAATGTATTTTCCGCGGCCTGTCGGAACAAGCAGAAATATATGATGCGCAACTGCTCCAAGGCTTACAGCCAGATCCTGAATATCTGGAATATATTTCAAATTCAGTTTTGTTATTGTGGTGTTTATCTGAAATTCAAGACCTGCTTCTTTGGCAAAAGCAATGCCGCTGAGCGCTCCTTCAAATGCGCCTTCAACCCCCCGGAAACTGTCGTGACTTTCTTTCGTTGGGCCGTCAATGCTTATACTTATTCGTTTAATTCCGGAAGCAACCATTTTTTTTGCCGTTGATTCGGTTATCAGGGTGCCGTTCGGAGCCATTACCATCCTTAAGCCCTTTTTTGTGCCGTATTCAGCAATATCAAAAATATCGGGCCTTAAAAGAGGCTCTCCACCGGTCAGTATGACGATCGGATTTCCGGTATCTTTGATCTGGTCGATAAGCCTTAAGGATGCTTCGGTGTCAAGCTCTCCGGCATATGGTCCATTTGTGGCAGAAGCCCGGCAATGGATGCATGAGAGATTGCAGTTGCGCGTTATCTCCCAGGCGACAAGGCGGAGGGAAGAAGGTTTCTGGTTTCCGGTTTCCGGTTTCTGGTTCATGATCTGTGATCCGTTGTTCGTTAATCGTAATTCGTCGTTCGTTAATCAAGTAGTTTCAAGTCACATGTTGCAAGTTGCAGGTTTTCATGTTTCTTTCTTGAAGCTCGAAACTTGCAACTATATTTTTACTATCTACTATTCACCATTCACTGTTCACTGTTCTTTAATCACTTTTGCCGCCTCGATTGCAAAATAGGTAAGTATCATGTCGGCTCCGGCCCTTTTTATAGAGGTCAGGGTTTCCATCATTACTTTTTTCCCGTCTATCCATCCCATCTTCTCGGCCGCCTTTATCATGGAAAATTCGCCGCTTACATTATAAGCTGCAATGGGAAGATCGATCTCTTCGCGGACACGGTAGATGATGTCAAGATAGGGAAGAGCCGGTTTTATCATTATTATGTCGGCTCCTTCTTCTATATCCATCGTGACTTCCCTTATGGCCTCAAGCCCGTTTGCCGGATCCATCTGGTACGTTCTACGGTCTCCGAATTTGGGAGCCGAATCAGCCGCGCTCCTGAAAGGGCCGTAATAGGCCGAGCAGTATTTTGCCGAATATGACATGATGGGAATATGGCTCAGGCTGTTTTCATCAAGGATATTACGGATCTCCGCTACGCGTCCGTCCATCATGTCAGAAGGCGCTACCATGTCTGCGCCGGCCTTTGCGTGAGAAAGAGCGGTTTTGGCCAGAAGCTCAAGAGTGGCATCGTTGTCCACCGTGCGTCCGTCCACGATCCCGCAATGGCCGTGGTCTGTGTACTGGCATAGGCAGACATCCGTTATTACTGCAAGCTCAGGCAGCTTGTTTTTTACCTCTTTTACGGCCTTTTGAACGATACCGTCTTTTGAATAGGCGCTCGTCCCCAGCGGGTCCTTCTTATCCGGTATTCCGAAAAGCATGACGGCAGGTATTCCCAGTTCATAAGCTTTCCGGCATGTCTCAACAAGATTTTCAATTGAAAGCTGAAAATGGCCCGGCATCGATTGTATCGGATTCCTGATTCCCCGGCCGCCTATTGCAAAAAGGGGAAGAATAAGATCGTCAACAGACAATACGGTCTCACGTATCATTCGCCGGAAAGCTTCATTCTGCCTAAGGCGCCTCGGCCTGTAGTCTGGAAATAGCATAAAAATCTCCGTAATGGTTTATGGTTATAAAAAGCGTTGAGTTTTCAAACATCGTATAGAATATTTTTCCTCACAAGAAGCCACAAAAACACAAAGATTGTATTAATTCATCCTTCGTGCCTTTGTGTGATCATTTTGAACTTCGTTCTTCGAATTCCGGACTTCGAAATTTGATTTTCACTGTTTGCTGATTTCATGATCTGTAAGATAACAGGCCGGATCAGGCGCCCACACTTCTCCCGTGATCGCTTCGGCTCGAACTCTGAAATTTCCGGCGCAGATATCAAGCCACCGGCAATTTGCGCATCTTCCCTTTACATATTTCTTTTTTTCTTTGAGCTGTTTCATCAGAGGGTTGGATACATCTGTCCATATTTCAGAAAACGGTCTTTCCTTTATGTTGCCGAAACTGTAATGGCGCCAGAACTGGTCAGCATGCACATCTCCGTTCCAGCTTATACATCCTATGCCTCTGCCGGAATTGTTGCCTTCGTTCATCTTCAGAAGCTCAAGAACTTCCCCAGCCCGCGCAGGATTTTCCTTCAAGAGCCTCATATAGAGGTATGGGCCGTCCGAATGGTTATCAACTGTAAGGACTTCTTTTTCCTTGCCCTTATTATAAAGTTGTTGGGTGTGGTCAATTATTGTATCTACTGCCGATCTTGTTTCCTCATGTGTCAGATCTTCTTCAATGAGCTTTGAACCTCGGCCTGCATAAACAAGATGATAGAAACAGACTCTCGGAATTTCCATTTCTTCAAGAAGTTTAAAAATCCTGGGGATTTCGAAGAAATTTTTTTTGTTGATTGTAAATCTAAGGCCCACTTTAATTCCTGCGGCCATACAGTTTCTGATTCCATCCAGGGCAGAAATAAAAGCACCTTTGACACCTCTGAAACGGTCGTTGATATCTTCCATGCCGTCAAGACTTATCCCGACATATGAAAGACCTATATCTTTCAGTGTTTTTGCAGCCTGCTCTGTTATCAGTGTCCCGTTTGTCGAAATAACCGCCCGCATGCCCTTTTTGACCGCATAGCCTGCAAGTTCGGGTAGATCTTTCCTCATCATCGGCTCTCCGCCTGAAAAAAGAAGCACCGGAGCACCAAACTGTGCCAGATCATCAATAAGTTTTATCCCGTCAGAAGTTGAGAGCTCATTGTCAACCGGGGTGCTTTTTGCATGGGCATAGCAGTGAACACATTTTAAATTACACTGCCGTGTAATGTTCCACACGACAACAGGCTTTTTATCCAGTGAAAACTGCAAAAGGTGGGATGGAAGATTTGAGGAGGAGCGCCCGTAACGGAGAGCATCCGAGGGTTCCACGGTTCCGCAATATAATTTGGAGATTCCGATCATTTGTCAGTTATGCCCTTTCCGTCTGTTCTCCGTCTCCACTCAGTGCATCCCTGATAAGAGAGCTGATAAAAGTTTCAGGGTCAATAATTGCCTGCCGTGTAAGAAAGAAACGGTTTTTCCCGGTTTTTTCCCTTACAAGTTTCAAGCCGTACTCAAAATCTATGTTCATCCGATTATAAAAATCATCAGGCCTGACTGAAGAGTGTACGATAAGTTCAAGAACGTAATCGATAGCATCGTCTTCAATGACAATGTTTATATCATGGTTTTTAAAAAATCTTAATTCAAAATTCTTAATTTCGTCCTGTAACGTTTTTATTTTTTGAAGTATGACCCCGATATCCATAATATATTTGGAATAGAAATCGGCTGCAAGATTAATGCGGGGTGGTGTTAATGTGAGGGCGTATTTCTGAACAAGAGCTTTTTTGTTTGAATTGATGTAATTGCTTATCAGTTCTTTTTCTTCTTTGAGAAGCCTTTCATAATTATCAGTATTTTGCTCTCCGGGTTGAGACATAAGACTTTCCAGATAGGCTTTCGGAGATTCAGTGGCATCTAATGTGAAAGGAAATTTACTGATGTTTGTTGAAGGGAGGCGCTTTTCAAAGATTAGAAGCGCCCTTTCAATTGCACTAACCAATCCTCTTGCCCCTATATTTTCACAAAAAGCCTGTTTTGCCAGAATTCGCAGAGCTTTCCTTTCGAATTTGATGTCAATTCCATATGCCGCAAAGTCGAGCTTCTTGCTCAGAATGATCGGGTTGTTGGGATTGTTCAGAATATCGAAAAGATCGTTCTCGTTAAGCTCTTCAAATACGGCTCTTACCGGCAGACGGCCAACGAATTCGGATTCAAACCCGAATTCGACCAGATCTTCAGATTTTACATTTTTAAGGGCATTCGTATAATCACTTGTTTTGGAGACAGTTGCGCCAAAGCCGATACCCTTTTCAATAATTCGTTTATGTATTATTTTGGCAAGATCGGTAAAAGCACCGCTCACAATGAAAAGTATATTCTTTGTATTGACAATCCGTCTGCTTTTTTTGCCTGTTTTACGGAATCTTTCAATTTCCTGGATCATGGATATCGGATCATGGGGCACCCTTAAATCGATTTCCGTTTCTTCAAGGGGTTTCAGGAGAGCACGCTGAACTCCTGTACGCGAGACATCGGCTCCGATTATATTATGGCTGGATGCTATTTTATCAATCTCGTCAATATATATTATTCCGAACTGCGCAAGCTCGATATCATCATCGGCTTCCCTTACGAGATCCCTCACAAGGTCTTCAACATCTCCCCCCACATAACCTGTTTCACTGAATTTCGTGGCGTCTCCTTTTACGAAAGGGACTCCAATCTTTTTAGCTATAAGCTTTATCATGTAAGTCTTGCCTACACCTGTAGGACCAAGCATGAGAACATTATTTTTTATGCCGCAGAATAACTCACCTTCCAGTTCAGGGGAAGCTTTGAACGTTTTAATCCTGTTGTAATGGGTGCATATTTTTGTGGAAAGAACAGCCTTCGCTTCATCCTGCTTTGTAATATACTGATCCAGATAAGAAATAAGATCTTCCGGTTTTAAATCAAAGCTAAATTTTATATCGTCTTTCTGAAATTTGCCCGTTTTTTCATTCTGATCATCCAGAGGCAATTGAGATGGTGCAGCAATCCTGACTGCTCCGCCAAACTTCTTGGCAAAAAACCGGGTTATTTCTTTTTCAATCTCTTCGGGATCAGGCCTTTTTTCATTTATGGTCTTCATTGTTGAAAAGTATAATCACTGTGGTGGGAAAATGCAAGAAGCAGAATTGGGAAGACAGGCGTGAAGGATAAGAGATTATATTTTCACTTCAGAGGTGTAAAAAGGCTCAAAGAAGAATCCAGCCTCATTAAGGCCCCCCCTTGGGATTTTATGTAAAGTCATTATGTCTGAAATAATTTTTTGCAAGCGCCGTTTATATTTGCTATACATAAAAAGATCAGTTGACTATGGCCAAAAAGAAAATAACCTTATCTTCATAAAGCAGCCCGAAAACAGTAACATAAGAAGGGGATTTATATGGCGATAAAAAAAGAATTGCTTGAGATACTGGCCTGCCCGAAATGCAAAGGCGATATTTATTTAAACAATGAAGGGGATAAGCTTATCTGTGACAAGTGCAGGCTCATGTATGAAATACGGGAGGATATCCCGATCATGCTGATAGACGAGGCAAAACCTTTATAACAGAGGAATGCATGAGCACTCCAAAGTTTCCGAAGCCGGCAAAACTTGTGATAGG
Source organism: Desulfobacteraceae bacterium (assembly GCA_011391695.1). Taxonomy (GTDB): domain Bacteria; phylum Desulfobacterota; class Desulfobacteria; order Desulfobacterales; family RPRI01; genus RPRI01. The sequence continues at coordinate 9,931 of JAABQB010000002.1, forward strand.
AATTATCCTGAAGGAGAAGAGGCTGATTGGGACGCTTGTGAATGAACTTGCAGAAAGATTCGGCCCGGTTGATATAATAAGCAGATGGTTTTCGTTTGATTATACCTCTTATTATGAGTCTGAAATGGGTTCCCCCCTTTTCAGGAGGATGCTTGCTTTCAAAACCCTTATTGAGCAGCAGAGCCTGTCCGAAATAAAAACTTTTACCAATTATATTGAATCGAGATACTCTGAAAACGGGAAAAGGGCTGTAAATATAGATCCCGGATACATGCTGTGCGAACGGTTTGTGCTTGCAACAGGAAAGAATTACACTCATAGAATATATATCGGAAACAACATTTATGCCGATCTAACCCTTATTTATCAGGAGGGTGGATTTAAAAAATTGCCCTGGACGTATCCCGATTATGCAGATGATAACATGCTGGATTATCTCAAAAATGTTCGCTATAGATATATTGCCGATCTTAAACGGAACGTAGAGAAATGATAAAAAGCATGACCGGATTTGCCCGGTCCGAAAAAATAGAAGAACCTGTCGAAATTATGACTGAAATCCGGTCATACAACAGCAAAAATCTTGATATTAATCTGCGCATTCCCCACGATTATCTTTTACTGGAGGAAAAGATCAAGAGATTCATTAGTGACAGAATATCAAGAGGCCGTATAGAGATCAGGATTGAAGTAAAGAATAATGTCAACAATAACAGAGAGTTTGATATAGACGAGGAAAAGGCGACTGCATACTATAATGCCCTTATGCGTCTTAAAAACTTTTTGAAAATTGACTCCGGAATACCTTTTGATATTATTGCAGGAGCCGAAGGAGTTATAAAGCCTGCCGTGATCGTTAAGAACGTTGAGGCGGAATGGCCTTTGATAAAGGATGCTCTGGAAGATGCCGTATGCCGGCTCGATGAAATGAGGTTGAAAGAGGGTGAATTCATCGCAGGGGATTTTACCACGCGGTTTGAGGGCATTGAAAAATCATTGAGACATATTGAAAATGAATCACAGGATCTTTCCTTTTATTACAAGGAACGGCTGAAAGAGCGGATATCTTTGCTGGCGGGAGATAATGTGGATCTGGATGCCGGAAGGATTGCCCAGGAGGCGGCATTCCTCGCTGACAGATGTGACATATCGGAAGAAATAGTCAGGGCAAGAAGCCATATCAGCCAGTTTTATCTGATAATGAATTCAGGTGAGCCTGCCGGAAGAAAGATGAATTTTCTTCTGCAGGAGTTAAACCGCGAATTCAATACAATTGGCTCAAAAACAGAAAAAGCTATTGTCTCCCATACTGTTGTGGATGTTAAATCCGAAATAGAAAAGATACGGGAACAGGTGCAGAATATCGAATAGCAGATACGGGAAGTTCCAAAATTGTGAAACTGGGAGGTTGAGAAGTTGGGAAGTTAAGAAGGGGCGATTAGCAGGGGGCTGGGGATGAGAGACAAGGGATGAAAAAAGATGGGAAAATGGGAATTTGGGAAAGTCAGAGGGAAGAATCCATAATTTGAGGATTTATAAAGAAATAACTTGCGGGGGGAAATGAAACAGACTTTGTTGAGTATCGGTTATGGAAGTTCAGTTGTAGCTGAACGGATTGTAGCAATAGTTTCACCCAACTCGGCTCCAATGAAGCGCCTTAAGGATGATGCAAGGGAAGAAAAGCGGCTTGTTGATGCAACTCACGGGAAAAAGACAAGGGCGATAATTGTCATGGACAGCAACCATGTTGTGCTTTCAGCAATCCAGTCTGAAACTATATCCCAGCGTCACGCCGCACTCAAGGAATCCAAATAAATGTCATACCTTCTGGGGCTGTCATAATGAACGTGGGAAATGATAATACGGCAGCTTCCGGGGAAGGCCGCCTTTTTATACTTTCTGCTCCTTCAGGAGCTGGTAAGACTACGCTCTGCCGTGCCCTGATGGAATATTCCAAAGATATGCATTATTCAGTCTCTTACACAACAAGAGAGCCCCGCAAGGGAGAAAAAGATGGTATAGATTACCACTTCATATCAAAGGATTATTTTGAAAAACAAATAGATGCCGGTACGTGGGCCGAATGGGCCGAAGTTCACGGGAATTATTATGGAACATCAGCCGTATTTTTAGATGAAGCTGTTGCCTCCGGAAACGACATACTTCTTGATATTGATGTTGAGGGTGCCAAACAGATTATCGGACGATATCCGGACAGTATTGCGATTTTTATCATGCCGCCCTCCCTTGATATTCTCAGATTCCGAATGGAGTCGAGAGGAGCGGACAGCAAAGAGGTAATAGAAAGGCGTATGACAAATGCGGAAAAGGAAATATCACAAAGAAGTATTTACAAACATGTAATTGTTAACGACAACCTTCCGAAGGCGGTTGAAGAGCTTATTTCAATAGTAGGGATGTACCGAAAAAGGCGGAAGGCTTGAGGCGTGAGAAGGCGTGAGGCGAAAGCCGAATATCGAATATCCCGCCACAAAGATTGGCGGGCCTTTGGCGGACATCGAATATCGAAGGGTAGAAAGCGAACTGTGAACAGCGAATGGTTAAAAGTGAAAAGTGAAAAAAAAGCGGCAAAGGAGCAAAGGCACTAAGGGAATATGAAAGGTCGAAATTCGAAGTACGAAGTTCGAACCAGAAACCAGGAACCAGAGACCAGAAACTATAGGCGAACGAGCCACGAATCGTTATGAAAACCGAAATACTATACGGATTCCACCCTGTTTTTGAAGCCCTCAAGGCTGGCAGGAGGGATTTTTCCGAGATTTATATTGTTGATGAAAAGGATTCGAAACGATTTGAGAAAATATCCGGACTGGTTCAGGAAAGGAATATCCCCCTCAAAATGCTTAGCTCTCCGCAACTGCAGAGAATTACGGGCTCTGATCTTCACCAGGGTATCGGGGCAAGAGTGGGCGAATACCCGTTTGCTGCATTTGAAGATATTTTAAATAATATAAAACCCGGTAATAACGATTTTCTGCTCCTGCTGGATAATGTTGTAGATCCCCATAATCTCGGAGCCCTTGTCCGAACTGCTCTTTGCGTTGGAGTCCGGGGTATAATAATTACAAAGGACAGGTCTGCTTCTCCTACTCCCGCTGTTTCAAAAGCATCGGCGGGCGCTCTTGAACATGTGAAGCTGTGCAGGGTGACCAACATGGTTGGTGCAATAAAGGAGATTAAGGAGAAAGGCTTTTGGATTGTGGGAATGGATGCAGGGGCTGAAATGCCGGTGTTCAGTTGTGAACTCGGAGACCGGCTTGCAATAGTTATCGGTGGCGAAGGAAAAGGAATTCGCCCGCTTGTTAAAACAAACTGCGATTTTCTTGTTTCGATCCCGCAAAAAGGAAGTGTAAGCTCCCTTAACGCTTCAGTTGCGGGTGCTGTTGTCATGTACGAAGCATTCAGGCAGCGCAATTATTGAAGAACAAGGCAATAAAATGTTTAGGGGAGTCAAGGGGGAAGGAACGACAAATCACAAACCACGATCAACAAAGTTCGATGTAAGATATTCGATATTCGAAGTACGACATTTGAAGTGCAAACCAGGAACCAAAAGATCAAGGAGAAGAAGGGGATAAATGACAGGGATTAAAATTACTTTTAATGATGACGGTATTATGAATGTTCCTGATTTTCCGGTGATTCCTTTTATTGAAGGGGATGGAACAGGTCCGGATATATGGAAGGCATCAAGGCTGGTGATGGACGGAGCAATTGCCAGGGCTTATAAAGGCAATAAAGGTATTAAGTGGTTAGAGGTTCTGGCCGGTGAAAAGGCTTTCAAGAAAACAGGGAAGTGGCTTCCTGCGGAAACACTGAAGTCCATCAGGGAGCATGTGGTTGCTATAAAGGGACCCATGACAACTCCGGTAGGTAAAGGGATAAGAAGCGTGAATGTGGCTTTGCGGCAGAAGCTTGATCTTTATTCATGCATCCGCCCGGTTAAATACATTGATCCTGTTCCGAGTCCCATGAAGTACCCGGAGAAAGTTGACATGGTAATTTTCCGTGAAAACACTGAAGATGTTTATGCAGGTATAGAATGGGAAGCAGGAAGTGATGAGGTGATGAAGATAAGATCTTTTCTGGAAAAGAATATGGGAGTTAACCTTCCTGAAGATGCCGGCATCGGGATAAAATCTATAAGCGAGAAAAACAGCAAACGTCTTGTTGCGAGCGCCATCCGTCATGCTCTTGAAACCGGCCGTTCGAGCGTGACCCTCATGCACAAGGGCAATATAATGAAATTTACCGAAGGGGCTTTTTCTAAATGGGGTTACGAAGTTGCAAGGGAACAATTTGGTGACAAAACAATAACTGAACAGGAGCTTTATGATAAGTACAATGGAGATAAACCTGAAGGGAAAGTAGTAATAAAAGATCGTATCGCTGATATGCTATTTCAACAGGTGCTTCTCCGTCCCGAAGAGTTTGATGTTATTGCAACTCCCAACTTGAACGGTGATTATCTTTCAGATGCCCTCGCAGCCCAGGTGGGTGGTCTCGGCATGGCGCCTGGAGCCAATATCGGAGATCACTGTGCTGTGTTTGAAGCAACTCACGGTACGGCTCCCAAATATGCCGGGAAGGATATGGTTAACCCTGGCTCCCTTCTCCTGTCCGGGGCGATGATGTTCGATTTTATTGGGTGGAAAAAGGCAGCGGAACTGGTAAGAGCAGGGTTCCAGTCAGCTATAAAGGATGGAATTGTTACATATGATCTTGCGCGACAGATAAAAGGCGCAAAAGAAGTTAAGTGTTCAGAATTTGCCATGGCGATTGTTGAAAAGATAGGCGAGCTTTAAAATGCCCTTTATCCGGCTGGTCAGGATCTTAATAGAGATTCTTTTCCCTTCAAAATGCATGGGGTGCGGCACTTTTTTCCATTCTTCAAGGCATGCCGCGCAAAGAGATAATACTTCTGCCCAAGCATATGAATTGGAGGCAATGACATTTGAAAAAGTGATGGCACCCTTTCTGTGCTCAGACTGCCTTTGCAATTTTCTGCCCGTTGAATCTCCTTTATGCTCTGTTTGCGGATATGTTTTCAAAAGCCGCGAAGGGAAAGACCATGTTTGCGGAAATTGCATAGAGCACCCGAAGCGCTTCGGAAAAGCCCGTGCACTTGGTATTTACGATAAGACTCTCATGGAGGTGATTCATTCTCTTAAGTATAAGGAAAAGCTCCAGCTTGCAAGGCCCCTTGAAGAGCTTCTTTTTTCTGTATTTGTACGGAACTGGAATATGGATGATTTTGATCTTGTTGTGCCTGTGCCTCTTCATTTAAAACGTTTCAGGAAGAGGGGCTTTAATCAGGCTTATCTACTTGTAAGAGACTGGCCGGAAATTGCAGGAATGTTCAAAGCTGAATCGAAACAGACGGCAGATCCTCCGTTTCCTGCTGCGGAGTCAGCGAAAGAATTTAAATCAGACTCAATTTCCTGTGGCCGAATCGGCCTCGAGCGGACCGAACCTTGCGGAGTGAAGCTTCAATCCGGTAATTTTGCGATAGGGAAGGATGCTCTTTCCAGAACGGCATGGACACAGCCGCAGACTGGGCTGGGCCGTAAACAAAGAATGGAAAATATCAAGGGGGCCTTTTCTGTTGGTGATGAATCAAAAGTTGCAGGTAAAAGAATTCTGCTTGTTGATGATGTGTTTACAACTGGAGCGACAGTCGATGAGTGCGCAAAGGCGATTTTAGGAGGAGGCGCGGCGAGTGTCGATGTGCTGACTCTCGCGAGAGCGGTTTGATGGTAAAAAGTGAATAGTGAACAGTGAATAGTGAAAAGTGAATATCTAATATCGAAGTACGATGCAAGGTATGCGAAGATGGTGAACATTGAATAAAATATTGACACATGAAGAGATCGTACGGGAGACAAGCCGTCTGAAGAAGGCCGGCAAACGCATAGTTTTTACCAATGGATGTTTTGACATTCTGCATGCCGGGCATGTCAGATACCTTGCAGCCGCACGGGCGGAAGGCGATGTCCTTATGGTGGGTCTGAATTCCGATAAATCTGTGAAATTGATAAAGGATCAAAAAAGGCCGATAGTTACCCAAACGCAAAGACTTGAAGTGCTCTCAGCTCTTTCAAGCGTTGATTTTGTCATTCTATTTGATGAGCCTGATCCATTGAAACTTATTCAGGATGTCATGCCCGATATACTTGTTAAGGGTGGTGATTGGGCAGAAAAAGATATCATAGGAGCCGATTTTGTAAAGATAAACGGAGGAAAGGTTGTAAGTGTTTCTTTGGTGCCGGATATATCGACTTCTCTTATAATAAATAGGATAGTGGAATTGTACTGTCAGCCCGGTATAAAGAAGAGCTCCGAATAAAAATGAATAGGGAGCCAATTGCAAAAGTTCTAAAGAGAGAAGAATTTGTTATTCCCACGAAAGTGGGAATCCAGTCTTTTCAATATATTGCAAAAATTTCTGGATTCCCGTTTGCACGGGAATGACGACTTTTGAAATTGGCTATAGGGGTATTAAAGATTGATTGTAACAAAATTTAACGGAATTTCATTTTTACAGTTTCCTAATCTTATCTCTTTTCCTGATTTAGGGCATGGTGTGTTTACGAGATGCGGCGGATTCAGCAAAGAGCCGTACATGAGTCTGAATGTTAGTCACGGCGTAGGAGATGATTCTGACGTTGTTGAACAGAACAGAGCGGTTGTTTCCATGTGCATGGATGGCAATGAACTGATTTTTGCCAGGCAGGTCCACGACACTGGTGTTGTGATTATTTCTGATAATGTTGCCAGTCAGCCTGGTATTCACACGGGAGATGCAATGATAAGCAATATTGGCAATAAGATGCTTGTCATTAAGGTCGCCGATTGCCAGTCCGTTCTCATTTATGATCCGGTAAAAAAAGTTGCTGCAAATGTTCATTCAGGGTGGAGGGGGAGCATTAAAAATGTAATAGGCTGCACTGTAATGAGCATGCAAGAGCGTTTTGATTGCAGCCCTTCAGATCTGGTGGCAGGTATAAGCCCTTCTCTCGGGCCTTGCTGTGCGGAGTTTATAAACTATGAAAGGGAAATACCTGAGAAGTTCCGGAAGTATAGGATAAATTCCGACCATTTCGATTTCTGGCGTATGAGTGAAGACCAGCTCCGGAGTGCGGGTCTCAGAGAATCAAATATTTATTCGAGCAAAATCTGCACAAAATGCAATACAACTTTGTTTTTTTCCTACCGTGGGGAAAAGAATACCGGAAGGTTTGCGTCTGTTATTGGGCTAAAACGCAATTCATGGAAAGGACAAAAAAAATAAGACATGAGTGGCAAGATACAGAAAACAAGGGGCGGGAGAATGAAGTACGAAGAAAGACCAGACGGGCACATGTTTATTGAAAAAGCTCAGATTCTGTGGAACAAAAAACTAAGCCCCGCATATTTTAAAATGGGCTTAAAATGGAGTGGCTCTTTTCATGATGCCAAACCAGGACAATTTGTCATGCTGCGAATTGGCGACCGGATTGCCCCGCTTTTGCGCCGTCCTTTTTCCATTTATAAAATAATGGAAGATAAGAAAGGAATGGAAATTCTCTACAGGGTGGTAGGAGAATGCACCGGCATGCTTTCAGAGATGAGGGAGGGTGAAAGCGTTGATATATTGGGGCCTCTTGGGAACGGATTCCCTTTGCCAAAAAAAGGCGGAAAAGTTTTTATCGTTGCAGGAGGAATCGGAGTTGCTCCGCTGGTTTTTTTCTCTTCATATCTTGTCGGAAAAAAAAACTTTGCCGCATCAAATATAAAAGTGTTTCTTGGGGCACGATCGAAAGATGATCTTTTATGCAGAGATGATTTTTTAAGTCTCGGCATTCAAGTTGCAGTCACCACAGAAGATGGCAGTGAGGGTGAAACCTGTATGATAACAAGCCCGGTCGAGGCAGCCCTGAAAATAACACGGCCTGATATTATTTATGCATGCGGGCCATCCGGGATGATGAAATGCCTTGCCGGCATGGCTGAAGATCACGGAGTGGCCTGTCAGATTTCCATGGAGTCTGTAATGGCCTGCGGTTTTGGTGCCTGTCTTGGCTGTGCGGTTGAATCGAAGCATGAGAATAAATATTTTCATGTATGTAAGGATGGACCTGTGTTTGACAGCCGCGATGTAAGATTCTGAAGAGTGAAAAGTGAAAAGTAAAAAGAAGGGTTTGAGGATTCAAGGATTCGAGGGTTCAAGGGAAAAGCTAAGAAAGGCACAAAGGCGAGAGGCGCGAGGCGAGAGGCGTGGATAGAACAACAAACGACGAATCACGAACCACGATAAACGAAGGACGAATATGGAAAAAGATAATAAAACATATTTGACTGAAAAAGTCCGGGCATCCGGGTGAGCTGCCAAGATAGGTCCAGGGGTCCTGGATAATATATTAAAGAGCCTGCCTGTGAGAGCGCATCCCGATCTCCTTGTTGGAATGGAAACATCTGATGATGCCGGAGTATTCAGGCTTGATTCCGAAACTGCGCTGGTGCAGACGCTCGATTTTTTCACACCCATTGTTGATTCTCCATATGAATTTGGCCTTATAGCCGCAGCCAATTCTCTGAGCGATATATATGCAATGGGAGGCAGGCCGGTAACGGCCATGAATATCGTCTGTTTCCCTGTCGGAGAGCTATCCGAAGATATTCTGAAAGAGACCCTTGCCGGCGGTCTTGAAAAAATATATGAAGCCGGCGCAGTTCTGGTGGGTGGCCACAGTGTCGATGACAAAGAGTTCAAGTACGGACTGTCTGTCACGGGTATAGTTCATCCGGACAGGATACTTACAAACAGGAATGCAAAGACAGACGACAGGCTGATCTTGACCAAGCCCATAGGCACCGGAATAATAGCAACTGCGATTAAGAGGAAAATAGCCGATGGAGAGGCTGTAAAGACGCTTATTGAAGTCACGACAACTCTTAACAGAAGGGCTGCTGAAATAATGGAAAGGTTTCGGCCAAACGCCTGCACCGATGTGACAGGATTCGGTCTTGCCGGGCATTTGCTCGAAATGGCTAAAGGAAGCAGGAAGAAAATTGTTATCCATACTGATATGATTCCTTTCATTAAAAAAGCCAGAGAATATGCCCTCATGGGACTGATTCCTGGCGGAAGCTATAATACAAAAAATTATTGCATTAAAAATATAAGTATCGGTGCATCGGTAAAACAGGTTGTTATTGATATGCTTTTTGACCCCCAGACTTCAGGAGGTCTTGTAATATCTCTTCCAGAAAAAAAAGCAAAAGAATGCCTGAAAGCAATGCAGAATGAAGGTCTGTTTTGTGCAATAATAGGCGAAGTTTCAGAGGAGAGCATAGACGGGCATCTGGTTGTCAATTGATTTTATCTATCGTATCATTTTGATTTTACAGGTATTTTATTATACGCAAGATGGATGTAATTTTGCGTTGACTTGATTGTAATCATATGTTAGAGGGCAGAAGCTTTATTGAGGTCTGCATTGACTCTATTGCAAAAATAGAAAGCGTTCTTTAATGTGAAAAGAGAAACAAGACGTTATATACGGGAGCTGGCTTATTATAGCAGTCTTGGCCTCCAAGTAGCGCTTTCTATATTTATCGGGCTTGCTATTGGCGTGTATCTTGACAGGCGATTTGAATTTTATCCCTGGCTTACGCTTGCCTTTCTTGGACTTGGTATTGCAGCAGGATTCAGGAACATCTGGCTTGTGATAAGAAAGAGTGAGAAGTCTCCGCAGGAAAGAGATATAAAATGAAAATACAGCAGCGCATCCTGAAATTTGTAACCCTGACCAACTGGATACTTTTTTGTGTTGCTAGTATGGGAGGACTTATTATTGCTTCTCCAAAGTTTGCATTGGGAATAGTATTTGGAGGACTTATAGTTACTATAAATTTTCATCTGCTTTACAGGACGCTTAAAATAGCGCTCACACCTCCACAGCTTGCTTCCCACAATGTTGTGCTGGCCAAGTATTATGCCCGTTTCATGGTGAGCGGGTTTATTATATTTATATTGATATCTGGGCATTATGTTCACCCACTCGGTCTTTTTGTCGGGCTCTCCGTCGTGGTTGCAAGCATAATAATAGCAACCATGCTTGAACTTACAAAACTTATTTTCAAGGAGGCAATATAAGGTGGCACATCCCTATCTGTTTTTTGTGAAGCTTTTTGAGGCTATTGGCTTGGAACATTTTGCCCATGCATATCCGCATGTTATTTATTCATGGGTGGTCATGATTCTTCTCTTAACTTTAGGTGCAATTGGTGCAAAGAGTATCAGCCTGATTCCCGGAAAAGCGCAGAATGTATTTGAAGTTATAGTATCAGGAATTGAAAATTTTATGGTTGATGTTTCAGGCGAAGAGGGCCGATGGCTTTTTCCTCTTGTTGCAACAATATTCATTTATATTTTCACCTGTAATCTTATCGGTCTTGTTCCAGGATTTTTCCCCCCAACCGCCAGTCTGAATACAACAGCTTCATGCGCACTGACTGTTGTAATTTTTACCCATATAATAGGATTAAAATATCACGGCATAAAATATATTAAACATTTTCTTGGGCCTGTTTGGTGGATGATCCCAATTGTGTTTCCGATTGAAGTTATCGGTCATCTTGCACGGATTCTCTCCCTCTCATTCCGTCTTTTTGGAAACATGATGGGTCATGAGCTGGTGCTTGGTATTCTTTTCGTTCTCGCCGGACTCTTTTTTGCTCCTCTGCCAATAATGGCTCTTGGTATTTTTGTTGCCCTTGTTCAGGCGTTTGTTTTCTTTTTGCTGTCAATCATGTATTTTACCGGCGCTATGGAACACGCCCACTGATTTGCCGGAAAAAAATAGGTTTGTTTTTATGGGATAAAGGAAGAAGCAAAGTCAATCATTATCAAAAGGAGGAAGGTAAAGTATGGAAGCTGAAGCATTAAAATTTTTCATCGCATGTGTCACGGCAGCCGGTTTTGGAATTGCAGTTGCAGCCTTTGGTTGCGGTATTGCCCAGGGTCTTGGCCTTAAGGCCGCTGTAGAGGGTATTGCAAGAAACCCGGAATCATCAGGGAAAGTTACTGTTACAATGCTGATCGGTCTTGCCATGATCGAGTCTCTTTGTATTTATGCACTTGTAATTGCCCTGATTCTTATTTATGCGCATCCTCAGGCAGCTGCTATAGCAAAGCTTTTCGGTCATTAATTTTAGATTTACAGTGTTTAATAAACAGGGTTGTACCTTTGGGCGCAGCCCTGTTTTATTTGTTAAGTATCTTTTTTAAAAACTGTCCGGTGTATGACGCCTCGTTGTCAGATAATTCTTCAGGCGTGCCGCATCCTACTATGAAGCCGCCCTCATCCCCGCCTTCAGGTCCAAGGTCAATGATATGGTCTGCAGTCTTTATCACATCAAGGTTATGTTCAATTACGATTACACTGTTCCCGGAATCGACAAGCCTGTTCAGTACGCTAAGCAGTTTCTGAATGTCGTCTATATGGAGGCCGGTTGTGGGTTCATCCAGAATATATACCGTCCTCCCTGTCCCTTTTTTGCTGAGTTCCCGTGAAAGCTTGACTCTCTGGGCCTCGCCTCCCGAAAGAGTAGTTGCAGACTGGCCTATCTTAATGTAGCCAAGGCCGACATCAGAAAGAGTCATCAGCTTCGATCTGATATTTTTTATTCTGTCAAAAAATGATAGAGCCTGATCCACGGTCATGTCAAGGAGATCGGCAATATTTTCCCCTTTATATCTCACTTCAAGGGTTTCACGATTGTACCTTTTACCGTGACAGATATCGCACGGCACATAAATATCGGGCAGAAAATGCATCTCTATTTTGATTATCCCGTCTCCACTGCATGCTTCACACCGCCCCCCTTTAATGTTAAAGCTGAACCTGCCCGGCTTGTATCCGCGCATACGTGCTTCCGGCGTTCTGGCAAAAAGTTCCCTGATGAATGTGAAGAGACCCGTATAGGTACCGGGGTTTGATCGTGGAGTTCTTCCAATTGGCGACTGGTCTATGTTTACAATCTTATCAACATGCTCTATACCCATTACAGAAGCGTGGGTGCCTGCCGCTGTTCTTGCACCATAAATGTTCCTTGCGAGAATATTATAAAGTGTTTCAAGAACAAGAGTAGATTTTCCGGAACCCGAAACGCCTGTCACGCAAATAAACTTACCAAGTGAAAATTCAGCATCGATATTTTTAAGATTATTACCCGAAGCTCCTTTTATCAGGAGTTTTGTGCCATTCCCTGGGCGGCGTTTATTAGGCACCTCTATTTGCTTCCGGCCTGAAAGGTACTGCCCTGTCAGTGAGCTGTTATCTTTTAAAAGAGCTGCAGGTTCGCCCGAAAAGACTACATGTCCTCCGTTAACTCCCGCGCCCGGGCCCATATCTATGACATAATCGGAAGAGAGGATTGTTTCTTCATCGTGTTCAACAACAAGAACCGTATTGCCAAGATCCCGCATCTTCACGAGTGTTGCAAGGAGCCGCTGGTTATCTCTCTGGTGCAAACCAATGCTTGGTTCATCCAGAACATAGAGGACTCCTGTCAATTTAGAGCCGATTTGTGTAGCCAGACGTATTCTCTGGCTCTCCCCGCCTGAAAGGGTGTAGGCTGATCTGTCAAGTGTGAGGTAGGATAGTCCAACATTTTCAAGGAAAGAAAGCCTTTCATTTATCTCTTTGATAATTCTCTTTGCTATAAGCTCCTTTTTCCCTTCAAGTTTAAGCTTTATCATAAAGGCTGCTGCTTTGGACACTGAAAGAGCTGTGATTTCAAATATAGTCAGACCTCCGACTCTCACTGAACTGCTTGCCTTATTTAACCTTGTTCCTCCGCATTCAGGGCATGGGCGGAATGTCATGTAATGCCTGATCTCTTCTCTGGTCAGGTTTGAATCTGTTTCCATATAACGTCTCTGAAGTTTCGGGATGATTCCTTCGTAAGGTTTCCTGAAACTGAAACGGCGGTTATTCTGTTCAAAATAAAAAGCGATTGATTCATCTCCTGATCCATAAAGGAGCGCATTTTGAAAATTCTCCGGCAGGTCTTTATAAGGAGTGTAAACATCTACATCATAGTGCTTTGTAACTGATTCAAGAAATTCGCTAAACTGAACCGAATTCCGGTTTGCCCATAGCGTCACAGCCCCCTGTCTTAAGGAGAGCTCTTTGTTTGGGATAATAAGGTCGGGGTCGAATTCTGTTGTAGTTCCTAACCCGTCACATTTACCGCATGCGCCCTGGGGTGAGTTAAATGAAAAACTTGCAGGGGTAAATTCCGGATAGCTTATTCCGCATTGAACGCATGCTGATTTTTCACTGAAAAGAACCGATTCTTCTCCCATGATATCCACTTTAACAAGCCCTTCAGACTGGGACATTGCAAGCTCGAGAGAATCAGCCAGCCTGTTTCGGACATTTTCTTTTATAACCAGCCGGTCAACCACAACTTCTATAGTATGTTTTATGTTTTTATCGAGCTTGCCTGTTTCCTCGATTTCAAGTATTTTCCCATCTACCCGGACCCTTGAAAACCCGTCTTTTTTCAGTTGTTTTAAAAGCTTTTCCTGGGATCCTTTCTGGCCTGAAACCAGAGGGGCTAAAATAATTATTTTTGTTCCTTCCGGAAAGGACATGATTTTATCTGCGATCTGATCGAGCGTTTGAGCAGTAATAGGTTTTCCGCAGATATGACAGTGGGAAGTTCCTGCCCTGGCAAAGAGAAGCCGAAGATAGTCATAAATTTCAGTTACAGTTCCGACAGTTGACCTTGGATTATGGCTTGCTGTTTTCTGTTCGATTGCAATTGCAGGAGACAGTCCTTCGATTGTATCGACATCAGGTTTTTCCATTCTTTCCAGAAACTGCCTGGCATATGTTGAAAGAGATTCGACGTATCTGCGCTGTCCTTCCGCATAGAGAGTATCGAAAGCGAGAGTTGATTTGCCCGACCCTGAGAGACCTGTGATTACAACAAGCCTGTTTCTTGGCAGTTCAACATCGATATTTTTAAGATTATGCTGCCTTGCCCCGCGTATTATTATCTTATCAGAACTCATTCAATTATTCCTGGATTTATCAAATATTCAGTTGAAAACAGTCGGGAGATTATTACGTTCCCTGAATCCTTTTAGTTAAACAGGATACCTGGAATGAAGCCATTTTTATTGCGGCAATCAGACTGCCTGGATCGGCTTTTCCTTTTCCGGCAATATCGTACGCTGTTCCGTGGTCAACGGAAGTTCTTATAATAGGAATTCCCAGGGTTGTGTTTACGCCATCGGTAAAATGAATAATCTTGAATGGGATAAGGCCCTGGTCATGATACATGCATACAACAGCGTCATAATTACCCTTTAATGCATTATAAAATATTGTATCAGGCGGGTAGGGTCCGGATACATTATAACCTTCTTTCGCCGATATTTCCAAGGCAGGTCTTATTATTCTTTCTTCCTCATCTCCGAATATTCCACTTTCGCCGGCATGTGGATTGAGACCTGCAACAGCGATCAGGGGAGAGCCAATGCCGAATCTTTCATATAGGCCCTTTCCGGTAATTCTTATTGTTTTTAAAATATTTTCTGTTGAAATAGAATCAGAAACTCTGCTGATAGGGATGTGAATGGTTACAAGAGATACCCTGAGCCGGTCACCGGCCAGCATCATAACGAAATCTCTGGTTCCGGTTCGTTCTGCAATTAATTCGGTATGGCCGTTGTAATGAAAGCCTGCCATATTCATGGCTTTTTTGTTTATCGGGCATGTTACAACAGCCGCTATCTCCCTGTTAATGGCCATGTCGGTTGCTGCAATAACATATTCAACCATGGCCCTTCCTGTCCGCACAGTCGGATTCCCCCAGGATATTTCATCAGAGGCAAGCCCTGAAACAGATAATATATCTATGCTTCCGGGACTGTATGAACCTTCGGAAGGGTTGGATACGGATTTTAAATTCAAGGTGCTCCCGGTACATATTTTTGCGGCAGTAAAAACGCCAATATCTCCAATTACCAAGGGTTTGCACAAGTGGTACAGCCCGGAGTCACTTAAGGCGGAAAGTATTATTTCAGGGCCAATTCCCGCTGGATCTCCTGCAGTTATGCCGATAACAGGTCTGTTCTTTTTCATTGAAAAACCTCTCATAATTATAAAAAAGATTATACTACAGAGTCGGGCATACTTTTTCAACAATTTCCAATATGATTTGATAATAAAAACCTGTTATGAGGATATTGATAAAAATAAAAGGTAATCGAAGAATTCACGAGATTTGATAGAAAGGCTTTATTGTCTGATTCTTAGAAATTGATACAGATATGCTTAAAATACCTGAAAAAATTACTCCGGTAGAAAAGATTGTGGATAAAGGCGTTTGTCTTGATGCATGATATTATAAATATAAATTCAAATGGATATAAATTGTTGATAACTTTTTTTAAAACAATCGATATCCAGTTTTTATCAGGTTTGACACAACCGATTCTATGCCTTAAAAGGACGCATACTTTTTTTTGCTATTCGAACTGACCGTAACAAATATTTGCGGTTGTTTTGTAGACAGGTCTCTTCTGTTAACAGTATTTTAATCCGGTTTTATAATAACTTTATTCGATTGGTTTTATGGAAGCTATTTGGAACAATGTAAAATCAGCTATCAGGGAAAGTATTCCAGGGCATAGTTACAAAATGTGGATAGAACCTCTCGAGTTCAACAGAACTGCGGATGGCGTTCTAGTGCTGTCAGTTCCAAACAGCTTTTCCAAAAAAAGAGTTCAGGACCACTATGGAAGTTTGATAGATTCGGAATTAAAAAAGATTGCCGGCGATCACTGCAGTTATGTTATCGAGATTTGCGGAGAAAAAAAATCGGGGCGGAACAAGCCGTATAATAATCATCAACTGCCTCTTCAGAGTGCAAACATTCAACCACATTACGGGCGATTTTTAAGAAAAGACTTCACTTTCGACCAGTTTGTTGTCGGAGGAAATAACGAATTCGCCTTCACAGCGTCTCTGTCTCTAGCTTCAAGAAACAACTCTCAGCAAAGCTGTCTGTTTTTATTGTCAAAGACCGGAATGGGCAAAAGCCATCTTGCCCAGGCTGTCGGACACCATGTTATTTCTCAATCTCCTTCAGAACGCGTATATTATATAACTGCTGAAGATTTCAGCAATGAGATGGTTCAGGCTATTCGTAATGATTCATTCGACAAGTTCAAGAGCAAATACAGAAAAGAATGTGATGTTCTGTTGCTGGAAGATGTTCATTATCTGGGAGGAAAAGAGCGCACACAGATTGAACTTGCTCTCACCCTCGATAATTTAATGGATTCCGATAAAAAGATAATTTTTTCAAGCTGCTATCTCCCGGGTGATATACCCAAATTACATGATAAATTAAAATCACGTTTTTCATACGGGATAATTTCCGCTATTGAACCTCCCAATTTCAGGACAAGAGTAAGAATACTTCAAAGGAAAGCGCTTTTAAACGGATTTCAGGTTCCGGAGGAAATAGTTCATTATCTTGCGAGCGAACTGAATGAAGATGTAAGGCAGCTTGAAAGCGGACTTATTGGAATTACCGCCAAGTCATCTCTCATGGGTATTCCGATCGATATTGATCTTGCTGAAAGCGTCGTAAAAAACATCGTTTTGCATAAAAAAAGCATTACGATTGATGTTATAAAGAAACTGGTTTGCAAGCATTTTAACATTACAATAGCAGACATTGTTTCAATTTCCAGAAAGCAGACATTTACCCGTCCGAGACAGATTGCGATTTATCTGTCACGCCGGTACACTGATTCGCCGCTGCAGACAATCGGAAAGAGTTTTAACCGATATCATGCCACAGCTCTTCATTCCATAGGCATTGTTGAGAGGGGTATTAAAGAGAACAGTTCCTTAAGGAAGCAGGTTGATTATTTTTCCCAGAAACTTGAATCCGGCAAGTTTTAAGCCTATTTTTTCCCTTAAAAAAACCTTCGAAACATGATATTTTATTATAAATGACCCTCGATGATTCTACATTTGAAAAGATCCAGAATATAGTCGGTGCCCAATACTGCAGCAGGAAAAAAGAAGATCTTGCCTGCTATGCTTACGATGCAACTGCAAACCGGTACCTGCCTGACGCCGTTATATTCCCGAAAGATGCCGTCGAGATTTCGAAAATAATAAAGCTCGCCAATTCCGAAGAATTTTACGTCATACCCCGCGGTTCAGGTTCGGGAATGACGGGCGGATCTGTTGCCGTTATGGGCGGAGCAGTGCTTGTCATGACCCGGTTAAACCGCATCATTGATATTGATACAGACAATCTGATAGCTGTTGCGGAACCCGGAGTTATCACCGCCAGCTTTCACCGGGAAGTCGAAAAATTAAGCCTTTTCTATCCTCCCGATCCATCAAGCGCAGAATTTTCAACCCTTGGCGGAAATCTTGCTGAATGCGCAGGAGGGCCAAGGGCGGTAAAATACGGAGTAACAAGGGATTATGTTCTTGGGCTTAAGGCGGTTCTCCCAACCGGTGAAATAATTGAAACCGGTGTAAAAACAGCAAAAGGGGTTGTCGGATATGATTTAACGCGTCTGTTAGTAGGTTCGGAAGGAACTCTTGGAATAATTACGGAGGTGACGCTGAAACTTATAGCACTTCCTGAATCAGTCAGAACAATGACCGCGGTTTTCCATGAAGTCGGGAAGGCGGCCGAAACAGTTTCTGATATAATAAGAAGGGGAATTGTTCCGAGAACAATAGAATTCATGGACAGAGCTTCAATAATTTGTGTTGAGAATTATCTTAAAATAGGCCTTCCTGTTGATGCCGGGGCATTGCTGTTAATTGAGGTCGATGGAAGGGCTGAAGAGACCGAATCTGCGATAAATCGTCTTAAGGAGCTTTGCATAAATCTCGGAGCCAGAGAGGTTGCCATAGCAAAGACAAAAGAGGAGGCCGCTGTTCTCTGGAAGGCACGCAAGGCCATATCCCCAGCGCTTTTTACGTATGCTCCCGACAAGATTAACGAAGACATTGTGGTTCCGAGGAGCAGGATACCGGATATGGTAAGAAGAATTGAAGAAATGAAAAGCAAGACCGGCCTTACAATAGTCAGTTTCGGGCATGCCGGTGACGGCAACATACATTTCAATATCATGCTCGACAAAAAGAACAAAGAAGAAGAGAAAAAGGCATGGGCGGCAGTTGAAGAGCTGTTTGATTACACGGTTGAGCTGGGCGGGACTATTTCGGGTGAACACGGAATAGGCATCACAAAGGCGCCATACATGCCCAAAGAAATTGGTAAAGATGAAATAGATCTTATGAAAAAGCTAAAAAGGCTCCTTGATCCGAAAGGGATATTAAACCCCGGAAAGATGTTTGTGTAATGTGTTTTCTAATAAAGCGTTTTATTGCAGCCTGCCTTTGAATGTATTTTCACCGAATACAATTTCTTCAATAATTTCGATCTTGGAATTCTGATCTTTTTCTATATAGCATCTTAAGTTTAAAGCACAAAATTTTTTGCATACCGGATCATTAGTTGCGAAATTTCCGAAGCATCCGACATGATTGTTTAAAATATCTTTTATTTTCAAGACTTCCTTCATTTTCTATCCTTTTATTTCAAGCGACTTTATCATTTCCAGATGTATCAGGCCGTTTGTCGCCAGAATCTCTTTTTTATTTACATCAAACTGATTTCCCGAAAAATCGGTCACAATTGCTCCTGCTTCTTTCGCGATTATCAAACCACCCGCCGTGTCCCAGGGTTTGAGATTCTCTTCCCAGAAACCTTCAAATCGTCCTGATGCAACAAAACAGAGATCCAGGGCTGCTGAACCGAGCCTTCTGATACCCTGGGATGCCTTCAGGCAGTTGAAAAAACGAACCTGTAGGGGTTTCATATCATTTACATTGTATGGGAATCCTGTCACAAGAAGGCTCTCGTAAAGGGATGTTATTTCTGAAACATGTATTGGTATGCCGTTTAATTGCGCGCCTTCCCCTTTGACTGCGGTAAAAAGTTCCCCGGTTATGGGATTTAATACGATACCTGCCGCTATATCACCCTTTATGGAAAAGGCTATTGAGACCGCAAACATGCCAAGATTATGGGCAAAGTTCGTGGTTCCATCAAGAGGATCGATAATCCATATGCATTCGGCGCCATTATTATAGCTTCCACTCTCTTCGGCAAGTATTCCATGTGATGGGAATACTTGCCTGATTGTTTCGATTATTAATCTTTCAGACTCGGTATCCGATTCGGTAACCAGATCTTTCGCACCCTTTTTTTGAACTTTACACTTCTTTCCGAAGTTGGCTTTAAGTACCTCTGCGCCTTTATATGCGGCTGCGATACCGACTCTTTTAACTGATTTCAGATCCATCATAAGGGTCTCTCTTTATATACGTTACCGGTGCATGTCAACCCATTTTGTGACCTTATTTTATCTGCCTATGATTCACGGCTGGTTATCTGTCCGGGTGATTTACTATGTTTCAGGATGCTTTATATAAATAGATTCTATCGAATGTTCCATTTTTTCAATAAGGCGGGACAAGGTTGATACATCATTAGCTGAAATTGGAATGCAGTCATAAATCCGGCATAATGTTTCGGTTGTTTCTTTTCCGACAAGATCCTGTTTGTTGAAAACACGGATCATCGATATATTATTTAAATTCAATTCTGAAAGAATTTTTTCAACAGATTCTATCTGATTCTCAAATCTTGGATTGCTGATGTCTATTACATGTAGCATTAGATCGGCATTGTCTAATTCTTCAAGTGTTGCACGGAAAGCAACAAGCAGGTCTTTGGGGATGTTTTTGATAAAACCGACAGTATCGGTTATTATTACTTCGGTATCTTTGGGGAACTTCAAACGCCTGCTCGATGGATCAAGAGTCGCAAAGAGTCTTTTTTCAGCAAGCACATTGCTTTTTGTCAGGGTATTGAGAAGAGTTGATTTGCCTGCATTTGTGTAGCCTATTATTGAAATAACCGGCAATTCTTTTTTACCGCGTTTTGCCCTTTGCTGCTGTCTGTGCTGTATTACCAGCGAAAGCGCTTTTTCCAGTTGGTTTATACGGTTGCGTGCCAGCCTGCGGTTTAACTCAAGCTTTGTTTCTCCGGGGCCTCTTCCGCCTATGCCGCCGGTCAGACGGGACATGGCGGTGTTTTTAGTTACCAGGCGGGGGAGCATGTATTTCAGCTGGGCGAGCTCCACCTGCAGCTTTCCTTCTTTTGTCTGTGCCCGTTGAGCGAAAATATCAAGTATAAGCTGGGTCCTGTCTATGATTTTTATATCCGTTTTGTCCGTTATAGATCTTATCTGGGATGAATTCAGTTCCTGGTCGAAGACTAACATTGACGCACCCCTTTGAAGAGCAAGAAGAGAGAGCTCCTCAAGTTTTCCAGTCCCAATATAAAATTTTGGATTGGCCCTGGTTCTGTACTGTATAAAGCTTTCTATAACTTCTATTCCGGCTGAACCGGCAAGCTCCTTCAATTCATCCATCGAGTCTGAAGCCTCGTCTCTGGAATCTGTTGAAACACTTACAAGAATAGCCCTTTCTTCGCGCTGTTTTAAAAAACCTACAGGCCTGGACTGGGCAAGTTCCGATTCAATGGCCTGAATCAGTTCAAGACATCCGGTATCAAGATGGCCGGATTTTATGGGCTGAAGAATGCGGTATGCTTCGCCATCATGGCTTTGGGGGAGTATATGTCCCACATGGATTTCATATGGCTGCCCGTCATCTGTTGATGTTATGGCTGCCATCATGTCGAGCTTCAGAAGGGTGAGATCGGTGATATCGTCCCTGGAGAGCGATTCCTTTTTAAGGTGGACGTGTATGCACCTTAAGCCCTTAAGCCTGTCAGGCGCTGTCCTGTATTCGCTTAAATCAGGTATTAAAATGCTTCTATGGTCTCCAACGATAACGTTTGTTATCCTCCCCTGGCGGTCAATAAGAAGACCTAACTGGCGGCGTATTTCCATGGCAAGCATGCACAGTTCACGGGCTATCTCCGGGGTTATGAGGAATTCGGGGGGGGTGCGGCGGCGGTAGAGATTCTCAAGTCTCTTTATATGACCGGCTTTCAGGCCGCCGGTATTTCCAGAAAGTTTTTTCATTTCAGATTATTATGCCTTATAATCCAATCCTCCTATGTGACGTAGGTATCTTTTGCCTTATCTTTAAAGCAGGTATAGGAACTCAGGAAAGAAAGTATGATCTCACCGGTTGGACCATTTCTCTGCTTTCTCAAAAGAATTTCCGCAGTATTTTTTTTCGGGTTGTCCTCATTCCTGTTGTATATTTCGTCCCTGTAAATAAATGCAACAACATCAGCATCCTGTTCGAGTGCACCGGACTCTCTTAAATCGGCAAGCTGCGGTCTTTTGTCGTTTCGTTCCTCGAGCTTCCTGTTAAGCTGGGAGAGTGCGATAACGGGAATTTCCAGCTCTTTGGCGAGAGCTTTTAAAGATCTTGACATTTCAGCTATCTCCAGGTCCCTCCGTTCAGCTGAAAAAGAGCTTTTCATAAGTTGCAGGTAATCAATTATTACAAGGCCAAGCCCTTTGTTCATTTTAAGCCTTCGTGCCTTTGCCCTGATTTCCATGGCAGAGATGCTGGGTGAATCGTCTATGAAGATGGGAGCCTGAGACAGGGTCGCAGCCGCGTTAGTCAGATTGACCCAGTCGGCATCGCTTAGAAAGCCTCCTCTTAGTCTGGAAGAATCGACCCTTGCCTCTGAGCATAGCATCCTGAGTGAAAGCTGCTCTTTAGACATTTCAAGAGAAAAGAGAGCAACCGTAACATTTGATTTAACCGCAGCGTTTCTTGCAATGTTCAATGCGAAAGCGGTTTTTCCCATACTGGGACGAGCTGCAATTATGATCAGCTCCGAATTCTGGAACCCCGAGGTAAGCGCATCAAAATCGGTAAAACCGCTTTCAACTCCGGTTACAAGGGTTTTTTTCCCCTGCCGTTCTTCAAGGGCGTCAAAGTTGTCATCAATAATATCCTTTAAAGGATAAAAAGCCTGTTTTATTTTTTTTTCGGATATTTCAAAAATTGAACTTTGGGAAAAATCAAGAATTTCATCCAGGTTGCCGCTGTCTTCAAAACATTTGCTGACTATAGTTGAAGCCTTTTCAATAAGACGTCTCAGGCAGGCCTTTTCATAGACCAGGCGGGCGTATTGAGTTGCGTTTGTAGCAAGCGGAATATCAAGGAACCTTGCAAGATAAGCCGCGCCGCCGACTTCTTCAATCCGTCCCTGTTCTTTCAGTGCATTGGCTAATGTAACAAGGTCGACCGGTTCGTTTTTGTTAAAGAGGTCAAGAATTGATGAGTATATTTTCTGATGGGCTATCTTGTAAAAATCATTTGGAGAAAGAATTTCGATAACTTCAAGCAAAGCATTGTTGTCAATCAAAATGGCGCTGAATAAAGATTCCTCTGCCTCAAGGCTCTGAGGCGGAACTTTTAACAGGTGGGATGTCTCTTTTTCGCTTTGATGTTTGGTTCTTGCCATTTGATCTGATGAAAAAGTAAACATGGGTATCAGAAGTTATCTGATACCCTCTGTTATTTGTTGAAGAAACTTTTCGTTACAGGATACCATAGCCAACTTTGCGGAAAGAAACCAGACTTATTCAGGTACAACTTCAACGGTTATTACCGGTTTAACACCCTTGTACACACGTACAGGTACAGTGAAGGTGCCAAGGGTTTTTATGGGTTCTGATAGAAGTACCATACTTTTTTCCACAGTAAAGCCCTGAGCGGCAAGAGAGTCCACAATGTCACGGACTGAAACCGACCCGTATAACCGGTCCTCCTCGCTTACTTTTGCGTTTATCCTGCACACAACCCCTTCAAGCTTTTTGGCTATCTCTTCAGCAAGCCCTTTCTCTTTAGCAATCTGGATTTCAAGTTTAACTTTCTCCCGTTCCAGTATCTTAAGGTTCTGGGGAGTGTTTGGAACAGCCTTTTTCTGGGGCAAAAGATAGTTGCGCGCATAACCTTCGGAAACATTCACAATGCTGCCGACAAGTCCCAAAGATTCTATTGTTTCCTTCAATATTACTTTCATAATTTAACCTCCAAAGATCAGGCAGGCTTTTTGTAATATTCCCAAAATTGCAGTACAAAAAAGCCGTCAAGTTTTTATTTTAAATGTCTGTTTAAGTGTTGTTCTGCTTTCTTAAGTTAAGCCAAGTATCAAAAAAACCAAGCCCTATTACAAACAGAAATATGAAATGCTGAAGAGCAATAAGGCTGTACAAAAAAACTTTGAGCGTTCGGGGAACCCTCTTTTGTTCAAAATAATAAGAGACGATAGCTATGCCCTGAAAAAAGTATATCATCATCAGGACAAGTAAAAAATTTAAACCTGCAATTTTGAAAACCTTGTCGGGAAAGAAAAGCATAGCAGATGATGCAATTACAGCCCAGACAAGATATTCAGGTGCCTTCCATAAATTCAGGGATACAAATTCAGGATAATGCAGATTCTTTTTAATAAGCACCGGTTTTGAAATCATTAGATTAGTCCAGCTCACAAGAAGCGTAAAAGCGACTATTAAAGCCGGGATGATTCCTACAAGCACATACCGTATCTGTTCCATGGAACCTGAAATCATCTGAATATGTTCTTCCGAAACCCCCATGTTTTCATAAATATCCATTGCGAGTTTCAGGTTTTCTGCAATGTATTCTGAGGCTAACGCATAAATTCCTATATTCCGGATGTTTGAGAATATCATCAGGAATATAAGTCCTGAAACAATAACGCCACAGGAGGAATACAAAATTATTTTTTCAATCGATAAATCATGACGAAGCAATTCTCCAAGGAGAAAACCTAAAAACAAAAGTTCGGCAAAAAAGATTAAGTCGATCGACACACTTTTTATTACGAATACAATAGCTATGATTGTTGCTGCAAAAATAACAAGCCCATATTTTCTGCCGAGTTTTGAATGGTAAAATATGATTGGTAATGGAATAAACAGGGCGCAGAAAAAACCTATTATCGGAATGTAGATTGACATGAGGCAAATGAGAACCGATAAAGCTATTCCCTTTATTAAATCTCTGAATATTTCTTCTTCGGCAGTTGGCACCGTAATAGCCTCCCCTGAAGCAGTCCTGGATACCGACCGTTTATTGTCAGTTAAAAATCCAAAGTGCCAACATACGGTAAAAGAGCTATTGAGCGGGCTTGTTTTATTGCATGAGTCAATACCCTCTGATGTTTTGCACATGTGCCTGAAATGCGTCTGGGAATTATTTTGCCCCTTTCGGTTGTAAAGTATCGCAGCGACTTTGAATCTTTATAATCTATTACAATGCTTGCATCTGCACAGAAGCGGCAAATTTTCCGCCTGTGAAATACCCGTTTCTTTTTTCTATCGGTATCGGTTTGTCCTTTTCCCTGATTATCAAAAGCCATATACTACTCCTTTCCGTTGCTATCAAGTTCTGTTTTGATTTCTTCCGAATCGGCCTGGATATCGTCGGAAGGACTTGCGGAAACTTCAGATTTGCCGCTTTGTTCTGCCGAACTTGCTAAAGCTGCTTCAGCAGCTTTGGCCAGTTCATCTTTTATCCTGTCTATGTCGGCCTCTTTTTCAAGCAGGATAGTCATGAACTTAATAACGCGGTCATCAATACGGAAAGAGCGTTCTATTTCGCTGACAAGCAACCCGGTTCCACAGTAATCAATCCGGACATAATAGCCTCGGACCTTTTTCATGATTTCATACGCAAGCTTCTGGATTCCCCATTCGTCA
The DNA here is from genome assembly GCA_011391695.1 of Desulfobacteraceae bacterium. Classification (GTDB taxonomy): domain Bacteria; phylum Desulfobacterota; class Desulfobacteria; order Desulfobacterales; family RPRI01; genus RPRI01. The sequence goes on from JAABQB010000002.1 coordinate 34,784, forward strand.
ATCTTTACCAGAAATCCTCCCTTTTGCTGGATCAGATCTTTGATTTTTTCTAAAAAGGGGACCCTGTTTTCTGATGAAACATCAGGATCAACAATAACAATTGATTCATACCTTCTCATAAAGAATCTCCTTCTGGATATAAAGCCCCGGAATATATCCGGAGCAAGGATTAAAAAATTGCGCCTTATGACACAATTAAAGTTGTCTTTACTATCACTTCAAATGAATTTATGTCAAGAATTATAAAAAAGCCTGATTATTCGACAGAGCCTGTGCACAGAGGAGATAAGCGCCTGATCTCTTCAGGGGAATTGCATATCCTGAAGACCTGGTTGAGGTATGTGCAAGAATCCGGAGGTTCATGCAGTTATCGCAATTTTTTTAACTTCCGTGTCAATTCGGCGCGGCGTAAGAATGAAAGATAATCGTCAGGATGGTCTATCAGCAGTTTTTTCAGATATTCAATATTCCTGTTGATGGCCTCCGCATAAAGGTCACGGTCGATGTGCCATCTTTCGCGAAAGTGGTGGATGGCATAATTGTTGACGCCCCCAAGTTCATCAACGAAACGCTTTTGCGTCATCTCATAGAATCCAATTGTCTTTTCCAGGAGATCAAATTCACTGGTGAATCCTTTAATTCCGGATTCATGAAATTCCATATAAAGAAACAACAGTTTTTCGAGGTATAAGCGGTCAGACATCTGTCCAAGCAAATCGGCTGTGCCCAGCATCTTGCCGATGAGGGCGATATTTGATGAGGAAAATTTGATTACAGCGGCCATTGTTGTCAGACCGGTACAGTTCAAAATATCGATAAAATCAGGGAGCGAATCTTCGAAATAAGCATTACCGGCAAAATATTTTTGTGTGAATTTAATGCTGCGCTGAATATGAATCAGGGTATATTTAGCTCCCGTTCCGGTTTTATCAGACGACTTCTGGATATAGCCGGTATCGTGCATCATGGCTCCGATTAGGCCGATATTGATCTCCTTCTCGTTGAATCGAATACCTGAAATAAAGGATCCGTGCATCAAGCGCAGTATTGCCAGAAGAACTTGATGGGTGTGCCTGATATCATGGTATTCTGTATTGCAGGCCTGATATCCGGGATATTCACCGCTAAACAGGGCTTCCACATCCCAAAAGACCTTTGCCACAAACTGGAAGTCAAAAGAAGGGAAGATCATACGCGTAATAATCTGAACTTCCTCAATAACCTTATGATGATCCGACAGGTCGATCAACTGACTGACTGACTGGTTTCCAATGTGATACGTTATATCTTTCCTGCTGATTGTTTTTGAATAAAGCATATTGAAGCCTCCTGTTACAGAAAACGGAAAATCTTCAAATCTTCGGTCGAAAGGACAAATATCACAAAGTGTTCCATGTGTCAAAAAATGTTTAAAAACAGATAATTTGCAAAAGCTTGATAACTATTTAAAAAAAATATATATGATTGCCTGTCTTTTGGAAATTTTATAAATGAATGAAAAAAGGAGACCGGTATGAGCAAGTATGGCACATTTGTTTTTGAAGAGGTCGAGCCATGTATAGGGCTCGTTACCCTGAACCGTCCGGATAAGCTGAACGCGATCAATGTTGAGATGCTGGACGATTTCAATGAATTGTTTGCCGTTCTAACCAAAGATAATGCCATACGTGTACTTATCATAACCGGGGCAGGGCGCGGATTCTGCGCCGGGGCGGACCTCAACGAAGTTTTGACTCACAAGGATTCGGAAGCCTTGTCAGATCCGGAGAAATATCTCAGGCTGGCTCAGGAGCGTTTTGCCGCTCTTATCTTGGGGCTTCGGCGGATTCCCCAGCCTGTAATCGCCGCTGTTAACGGGCCTGCTGCGGGCGGAGGATTTTCAGTAGCATTAGCCAGTGATATCCGGGTAGCCTCACCGGAAGCCTATTTTGTAGCCTCGTTTGCCAATATCGGTCTCTCCGGCGGAGAATTGGGTACCTCCTATCTTCTCCCGCGCCTCATCGGCCTCGCGAGAGCCGCTGAAATTCTTTACACAGGACGAAAGGTTAATGCTGAAGAGGCCGAAAGGATGGGGCTGATCAATCAGGTGGTGCCTAAGGAGGCCCTTCTGGAGGCTGCTCTTTCCAGCGCCAGGCTTATGACAGCCAAGGGAGCCGGAGCACTCGAGTTGACAAAGAGGGTTCTTGATCAGAATATTGATGCTCCTTCGCTCGAGGCTGCTGTCAACCTTGAAAACCGCAACCAGACTATCATGATATTTTCAGGCGAATTTTTTAAGCTCATCAAGCCTTTCTTCAAAGGGGTATGAGGTGCCTGAACTATGAAAAACCCTATGACGCAGCAATACATATACTTCCTCAAGAGTACTATACTAAAGCATGACGATTTTTCAAAGACCGATCATAACAGAGACATCGTTCTTCTGCCGATTCAAAGGCCTCAGTGATATTCATGTTGACCGCGATACCATAAGAATGGAATGGAGAAATGATCTTGAGACATATAACATGTTAAAAACATTGAACAAAAACAGCGACCCCATGGTTGACGACATGGACATAATGCCTGGAAAATCAATGAGACATGTCGCAGGGGTAAGTGTTATCCCCGGTTCATAAGCAGGGCCAGACTCAAACGGCTGCCGGTTTTCGTCTTTTCATAGATTGAAGTAAGATGAGTCTTTACCGTTCGTTCAGATATTTTGAGATTGTACGCAATTTCAAGATTAGACTGGCCCCTGGCCACCAGTTCGGTAACCTTATGTTCTGCCGGGGTCAGACCGGTCAAGCTTTGTCCGGTTTCCGGTTTGCCCTGTTCTTTTACTTTTGAATAGGATTCCTGAATAAGCTTCTGTATGACTTTCTGCCCAAGCCAGACGGCGCCGCCAGAAATGACACGTATCGCCTCAAGGAGCCGTACCTGAGAGATATAGGTATTCCCATATCCCACAATCCCCATCTTCAGGAAAGTGAGCCCATCTTCCTCATTCGGCTGATCGGAGAGGAGAAAAAATTTGCTCAGGGGGGCCGCCAGACGGAGCTCCGCAAACGCGGCCATGTCAACAAGGGAGCGATGAAGGAGAATCAGATCAAATGTCTTTTCCTTACATCGGATCTTCAATTCCCTCAATAATGTCACCTGTTCCAGTGAGTATTTGCCGCTGAGCATATTTTCCCACCTTGTAATAACGGACTTGTTAGCGCTGCTTAAAAGAATGACCATGGTATTACCTCTCTCTTAATGCCATATACTTGGCTCTGAGTACGGGTTTCAACAGGTAAGACAGAACCGTTTTCTTGCCCGTCTGGATGTCTATGGTTGCGATCATACCCGGAATAATGGGTAGAGGACTGGTTTGGGGTCCGAGATAGCTTTTGTCGGTCCGAAGCCTGACAAGATAAAAGCTGTTGCCTTTTGCATCCGTAATACTGTCCGCGCTTATCTGTTCCAGTTTCGCCTTCAGACCGCCAAATATCGTGAAATCATAGGCGGTGAACTTCACCATGGCGTCCTGGTTAGGCCTCAGGAATGCTATGTCGGAAGGCTTGATCATGGCCTCAATCAGCAAAGTGCCTTCCAGGGGAACAATCTCGATTAGGTTCATACCTGGCTGGATGACGCCGCCGACCGTATTAATAAAAAGACGATTAATCGTACCGTTTACTGGAGATTTCACAAGGGTTCGATCAAGCCTGTCCTGCAGGGCAACGGATGTTGCGGAATCCTCACCGAGCTGTGCCAGTACCTCGTTCAATTCCGACTTGGCCTTGTTGATGAAGGCAAGACGCAACTCTTTCATGGCCACCTGGCTCTCCTCGATCTTGGACTGAGCCCTGGGAAGCGCCTGTTTTGTCTGTTCTATCTCACCCTGCATCTCGCTTGCCTGGCGTTCAAGACGAAGAACTTCCATTTCCGAAACGGCACCCTTGGCCACAAGCGGCTTGGTCAGTTTCAGCTCTTCCTGAAAAAGGAGATAGGTTTTGTTCAGCTCCGCAAGTTTGGTGTTGAGCTCTCTCAATTCATTATTGCGTTGATTGTATTGCTGCTGTTTGATTTCCAGGCTGGATTGAAGTTCCCTTTTTCTCGATTCATAGAGCTCCTGCTCGCGGATGCCGATCTCCGGTTGTTGGGCCATCACCTCACGGGGAACGCTGAAAGGCGCGCCGCTCGTTTCCGCCTGCAGGCGCGCCGCCTTTGCCTTGTTGGAAAGGTATTTGGCCTGATTCTGCTGAACCGATGAAGAAAACCGGGTCTGATCAATCTTGAGCAGCAACTGGTCTTTTTTTACAGTATCGCCTACTTCAACCATGATCTCCGAAAGGATGCCGCCCTCCAGATTCTGGATAACCTGTATCTGGCCTGCCGGAATAACCTTGCCCTGTCCCCGGGTCACCTCTTCGACTTCCGAAACGGAGGCCCAGAAAATGGCAATGGCGGTCAGAATCAGAACCGCCCACAGAATCGCCCTGCCTCCCCTGGGAGACTGGGCCATGACGGACGACCTGATATCCGTGACAAGGTCGATATCCTCAGACGGCATGCGATAGAACAACTCGTTTGATTTAGGTTTTTTTTCAGACTCAGACAATGGTATTCTCCTGCCTACACGTTAACTCTACCCTTTTTCAACGCCTCCATTACAGAAGCCTTGGGCCCATCCGCTACGATCACACCGTTATCGATGACGATAAGGCGATCGACCATTTCCAGCAAAGATGCCCGGTGCGTTATCAATATCAGTGTTTTTTCTTTGATTACCTTGGATAACTTGTCTTTCAAACGGATTTCAGTCCGGTTATCCATGTTGCTCGTAGGTTCGTCTAAAACAATCACGGGCGGATCCATCAGCATGGCTCTCGCCAGAACGACGCATTGCCTTTGTCCTCCGGAGAGTCCCCTGCCCAGTTCTCCGACCTCCATGTCAAAACCAAGGGAATGTTTCTTGACAAATTCATCGACGCCGGTAAGTTCCGCTGCGCGCACAATGGTAGTGTCATCCACATCATGGGTACCCATGGTAATATTGTTCCGGACTGTTCCGCGAAAGAGGATGAGATCCTGGGGAACATGGCCTATAAAGCTGCGCAATTCCGCAGGATCGATCTGCCGTATATCTGTTCCGTCCATCGTGACCATGCCGCTGATTGGCTCATATAAGCCAAGGAGCAGTTTGCCCAGAGTGGTCTTACCTGAACCGACAGGGCCTATGATGCCTACCTTCTCACCCGCAGAAATGTCGAGAGTGATATTGTTCAGGACTTTTATTGTCTGCCCCGGGTATGAAAAAGTGAGATTTTTCACACCTATGGCGCCCTGAAAATGAGCCCTGTGTAAAAATGACTTACCGAGAGGTCTCTCCACGGGAAGAGCCATGATATCATTGAGTGTTTTAAGCGCTTCCTTTGCGCGCTGGAAACGGGTGGCAAGACTGACGACCTGTCCCATGGGTGCGATAACCTGCCGCGACAGGATTACCAGGGCAATCAGGCCGCCCTGCGTGAGAGTTCCTTCTGAAATCATATAGACGCCGGCGATGACGGCAACCACAACCACTCCGCTTTGCACAAAAAAAGCAAAGTGATTGACAGATGACGAGAGGAGTCTCGACACGGAACTCCATTTTGCGATGTAGCCGACCGATTCTTCCCACGCTCGCTGGATTTGGCTCTCCGCGCCGAGCATCTTGATGGTCTCAAGTCCCGATAATCCTTCAATCAAAATGGAATTTTTCTGAGAGGATGCCTTGAAGGTTTTTTCAACAGCTCTTTGCAGGGGAATCTGGATAAGGACGGCATAGATTAGCATCAATACGATAGCGGCAACGAATATCCAGACTATACTGCCCCCGATATACCAGACAACAAGCAGGCCCAAAAACATGAATGGAAGATCGATAAGAGATGTGATGGAAAACGAGGTGACAAAATCCCTGATGCCCTCGAATTCCTGCAGGTTCTTGGAAAAAGAGCCTATGGATTGGGGACGAACCTCCAGCTTGAGACCCATAACTTTCTGGAGAAGCATCGCAGACATTTGCACATCGGCCCTCTTTCCAGCCTCATCTACAAAATAACCGCGCAATGCGCGCATTGATACTGCAAACAGATAAATAACCATAATGCCGATGGCGAGAACCCAGAGGGTCTCCACAGCATTGTTGGGAATGACCCGGTCATAGACGATGAGAACAAAAAAGGGACTGGCCAGACCGAGAACATTTATCAGGAAGGAAGCAACAAGAACATCACGATAGATGCGCCATGAGTTAAATAGGGTTCCCCAAAACCAGTGTTTTCCGGCACCAGGGCTGAGATCGTCCAGCGACTTCTTCTCCATCCGGAATTTCGGGCGGACGAAAATGGCATATCCCGAATAAAGCTTTTCCAATTCCTCCCGCGATATGATTTTTTCTCCCATGCCTGTTTCAGGCATCAGTATCTTAAATCTATCTCCGGATATATTTTCAACGAGAAGAGATGCCTGCCGTTCATTGAGAAGCAATACTGCCGGAAGCTGCATGTAGGAAATTTTGGCAAGAGGTTTCTTCAAAATGCGGGCTGCCATATCGGCACGAGCGGCAGCTCTTGAAAACAGCTCTACCGTCAGGCGATTATAAACGAGCGGCAGACCGGAAGTTAAGCCGGTGCGGGAGGCCGGACGTCCATGCAGCTTCGCAAGCTGCATCAGGCAATCAAGAAGCGGATCATCATGTCTATCCGAGTCCTCTCCGAGATTCCATTCTTCCGGTCGGGCTTCTGCATTAATTTCTGACATAAATATTTTCTTTCGATTGTGAGAAAATAAACATTGGGGAACCGTTAAATCCCTTGACTCTGTTTGCGAACACCGATAATTTCAACAGCGCAAAGTACATTATAATATTTATATGGTTTTTGTCGAGACTGATTTAGAAATTTGGAAAATATTTCCAAATACATCAATTTCGTTATATATTAAGTATTAAAATGATGCTATCCTTATAATCAAAAAAGCGCTGAAAATATTTTCACCCTGATAACGATTATTATTTAGGAGAAAAGTCATGCTTTATGTAGAACGAGCCCGAGATGGAAAAATCACCGCATTGTACAGCAGCCCCCGTCCGGATGCCGGTGAACAGAAATCCGTAATGGATGAAGAAATTCTCGATTTTCTTCACAAAACCGTCAGCGCAGATTCCCGGAAAATGTTACTGGCGTTATCGGATATGGGTATCATCCGACTGCTGGAAGACCTGATCGATCTTCTCATCCAGAAAAACGTTATTATTTTTACGGAGCTTCCGGAACAGGCCCAGGAAAGAATCACGGAGCGAAAGCGGCTTCGGGAAACGGTTGCGTCCCAGGACCTGATGGTTGATGATATTTTATGACCCTTGACGCTCTCATATAAACAAGGGATTTTCAGCTTTTCATCATACCACTTATCGGTTTAGGCTTATCAACGATATATCCCTGAATTGCATCGAGATTCAGATCCTTTAGAATCTGCCATTGCTGTTCTGTTTCTACCCCTTCCGCGATAACCTTGACATCTATGCTGTGAGCTACGCTGCACAGCGAGCCTATGAAGAACCGGCTGTCATTCTCCTCATTCTTGAGTTCCCCGGTGTAGGCCCGGTCGATCTTTACATAGTCGGGACGAATTGATTTGAGGTACCGTAAATTGGAGAAGCTCTGGCCGTAATGATCGAGTCCCATGGCGTGCCCGTATTCACGTACGAACAAGCCGAAATCACTTACTAAATTCTGATTCTGAACTGCGCTGAGTTCGGAAAATTCAAAGATGATCCGGGGCGCTGTCCGTGGCAGAGTCTTCAGAGAGGATTGCAGCCATTGCCTGAATGCGTCATCCTTCAGAGAGGCGGAAGACAGGTTCACCGCGATGTTTCCAACACTGAGCCGGCTGCTGTCGAGCTTCATAACTTCTTCGATAACGATTCGGTCTATGGAAGAAACGAGATTCAGGCGTTCGGCAAGGGGCATAAACACGCCGGCGCTTAAGAAGCTGCCGTCTTCCTGGATGATCCTGGAAAAAATCTCCATATGCAGGAGATGGCTCCTGTCGGTTGTTTTAACGACCGGCTGGGCATCGAGGCTGATTCTGCGCTCAGCGAGGGCTTTTTCAAGCATATCCTTCCAGTGCTGTTTACCCAGTGGCATCTTATTTGTTTCTTCGGTAATTGCGCGGACAATCCATCCGTTAGGTACCGTCTGCATGGCGGAGGTCAGCGCCAGGTCGGCTTCCGAGATCAGGCGGCCGAGTGTGGTGGTTGCTTCATAGGTTGCAGCTCCTACGTAGCCTATGTTGTCCGTAACCGCTATCTGTTCCGAGGCAAGCTGGCTCAGATTGTTGGCCAAGCTGCCGGCGATCGTCTCAGCATCCCATGGCGGTGCGTCGGGAAGGAAGATTCCGAAATCGCCTCCCGTAAGACGGGCAAGGGCACAGCTCGGGTAATGACTTGTGGCTTCCGAGAGCAGCGTCGCAACTCTTTTCAGGAATTCGTCACCGGACTGAAAACCTTTCTGCTGGTTTAGTTTGTCCAGATCATTAAGCTTGATAAGCATCAGGATGCCTTTTGTGACGCTATCACGGCGATCGAGCCGCGCGGTGATCTGGGTATCGAAATACCTGCGGTTTCCCAAGCCGGTTACCGGGTCATGGTAGGAGCGTTCCCTTAGTCCTTGGGCCTGGGTTACCTGCTCTTCAAACATCTCCTTAACTTTTTGGGTCATGCGATTCATGGCCTCGACCACGCGCCTTAACTCCTTTGTCCAGGGCACGCGTTCCTGTATCTCATACTCCTTTCTGCACAAGGCGTCGGCCTGACGCTCAACGAGTACCAGCGGTCTGAGCAGAAGGCGCAGCCCGAAGCCTCCGGCAATGAGCACGAAAATACCACAGGCGATAAACCACCGGGTCGTGCTGACCATATCTTCCCAGAGCGTCTTGTAAGCATAGCCGGGATGGCTTTTCACCACAATCGTGCCGGCCTGAATCCAGCCGGACATCACATTTGAACTTGCTTCGGGGGTCTCCAGGGGGATCCAGCGGATGAACCACGGGGGTACATTTTCGATTTTCACGCTGAGGACGCGCTCGATCATAACCTTTTCCCTGGCATCGACCAGTTTTATGATCTCGTAATATCCGCGATCGAATACTGCGTTGATCATGCTTTCAACCGACGGCATATCATTTTTAATGACGTGCTGGGAGACGGAGAGGCCAAGAGAGGTTGCCGTATCCTGGGCATGTGATTCGAGCTGATCTACCAGGAATGAACGGGTGCTGTCGAGCTTTGCGTACCAAGTCCCGGCAAAGAGAATAAAAAACAGAACCAGCGTAAAAATAATGAGTTGGCGGTATAGTGTCATTGTATAACTCCCCTCTTTACAGTTTGTTCTCCGACATCTTCTGCATGAGACCCTGCCATGGTTTGAGCCTGTCGCTGCTGCTGCCGGCCAACTTGCCTTCTCCGCGCTGTTTGGCCGTCCAGAGTCCCAAGCCGTTAAAACTGAATACGGGCATTAAATCGGTTCGTTTAGAAGCAGGATCGATTGAGTCTATCAGGTTATCAAGAACTAGCGGCTCGGCTCCCGGCTGGCTGTAATAAGTCAGTACCATGTGCGCTATATTATATTGCAGCGCCTTGACATACGCGATATTTAATTTTTCTTCGGCTACGCCCATCGCCTTAAGGGTAAAGTATTTGGCAATTGCAAAATCCTCACAATCACCTGCCTTCTTACAGAGAAATTCGAGAGGCGTCGCCCAGTAATCCTTGACACCCCAGAGGTCAATATCGTTTACAAACAGAATCCTGCTGTTAAAAAAATGGTTGACTTTTTCGAGTTTTTCCCGATCAGATAAGCTTTTATCATTGTAGATCAGCTCTTCCCACGCAGTGAACCTGACCGGCGCCTCTTTACCGCACTTCTCTTCTGCTTTCTTCAGAAAAATATTATCGAAACGAAAGATTGTTCCTGTGATGACCGGCGCTGCGATTACCAGGCATATGAAAATAGTAAAAAGCGACAGGATTGGTTTATTTTTTTTCAAATGCTTGGCCACTGTAATTGAAGTTTACCCATCGTGTTGAGACGTTGTTCGGAAGGGAGGAGCACATCTTTCAGTATTCCGGAGCTGTGAGGAGAGACCCCGGAATCATCCCACAATGCGCAACCTAAACGTCTGCAGATACTTCCAGTGGAGATTCCTCCGGCCTAAAAGCACCCGGGAATCTCCAATAGAAGAAAATAGTATCTGTTTTTAATTCGATTGTTTATCTCATTTTGACGGCAAGGGGGTCGGCTTATTAAGCTCAGATTCAACTATGCTTTCGTCAGGCATACGCAGGCCCAGGGTCTCTATCAACTTGCCCATACCGCTTAAAACCCTGTATTCGGCATATAATTTTTCGTATTTGGCTTTTACGATGTCGGATTTGGCAGTGATATATTCAGCCTGGGTATCAAGGACATCGAACATTGTGCGTCTGCCGATATTCCACTGCTCAGCAAAAGCCTCTGTTGTTGCTCCGGTTGCCTTAACATATTCCTCAAGATGCGTCACTCTGTCCTTTGCAGCCGTATAAGCCTCCCAGGAAAGGCGAACGGACTGAACGACCTGACGCTGAGCGCTGTTGAGTATTTCATTTGCTTCATTGATCAGATGCGATGTTTCAGCTATTCGCCCCTTGTTCCTGAATCCATTGAAAATATTGAGCCTCACCACGGCACTTGCCGTCAGCTCCTCATATTTTTCGGGATAATCAACGTCTTCTTGCCACTTGTAATCCACGGCAACGTCAAGGCTCGGATAATTAACCCGCTTTGCAGTCTCATACTGAGCCCGCCTTGCCTCAAGATCGGCTAAAGCAGACTTGAGTATCGGATGATTTTTCAAGGCCACCTGCTCAGCTTCATCCATAGTTGCCGGAATGGCGGAATCCATCGGGGCAACCTTAACAAGGTCTTCCGGAAGGCGGCCGATTACAGCCTGGTAATCTGTCTTTCCGTCAGCAATGTTTGCATTGGTTACGACCACGTTGGATTGCGCAAGCGCAAGGCGCCCCATAACCTGGTCTAGATCGGCTTTGCGGTCTACTCCCGAAGTGCTTCTCAACTTCATCTGGTCGGAAATCCGCTCATGATTAAGCAGGTTTTCTTTAGCAAGTTCGTACAGTTCCATGTTGCGAAGCAGATTCAGGTAAACCTTGGACGCCTGCAGAGCGACGTTCTCTGATGTTCCCTGCAACAGATAAGCTTCAGATTTGACACGGGCTTTCTGCCTTTTTATCTCGGATTGGGTCGTGCCGAAATGGAACACATTATGGCGGAGACTCAGGGCTTTGGATTGAGGTTCGGTTGTCACCCTATCAGATTCTAACGTTGATACGTCTTTTTTTATGTCTTTGCCATATGAAGCGGAGGCGTCAAGGGTTGGAAAATAACCTCCCCTGGCCTGAATCACTTCCTGATCCCTGGCCAGTCGATTATAAGCGATCGCCCTGATATCCGGATTGGTCTGCAGAACATATTTTATAGCTTCCTCAAGAGTTTCTCCTTGGGCGTTTCCAGCCCCCAAAAGAAGAATACCTACACCGACAACGACCAAAAACCTGGAAAACGATTTCATTCTCTGATCCTCCTCAAACATTGCGGGGTTATATGGGACAGTTTAATGTTGCTTCATTACTGATGACTTTGTAAAAAGCCAGGATCTCACACCAAGCCACAAAGATCACAAAGTTAAAATATTAATATTAAATGATTTTTTCTTCGTGTTCTTCGTGTCTTTGTGAGAAAATATAGTTTTTACGAGTTTATCATCATTGAAGAAGTAAATATTCCGTACATGCGAAAAAAAGATTGCAACCCTTCTAACTTCTCTTAATTATGTGGATTAGCACATGTTGTCAAGAGGATTATTAATTTTTCAGGCATTTTTTATTGATAATGCTGACAAAATGATGATACCATCCTCATAAATATGGATCATATCCAAAAGAGTTGGTGATCATATAACGGCTCTAAGTTTCAAGTATTTCAGGGTTTTAGTTACTGGAAAAGCCGGCGCATTTACTGTAGCTCGCTGCGGGGGGAGCTTTATCAAGGATGATGTTTGGAAATAACAAAAAAATATTATATCATTGATCGAAAGAATATTTCTTACTTGAAGTTTATTTTTGAAGCTTGTGAAGGAATTGCAGTTATTACTACAATCGACCCGGAAATTGGGCTCATATTGTTTCGCATTCCTCCCGGCTGTGAGAAAGATGTTGAAACGGTCATACAGGGCTTAAAAAAAGAAATTATGATCGAAGAGTATATGCCTGATATCAAACTTGATGGACATGTAAAAAGTCCATCAACAGGCTGAGGGCGATTAAGCCCCGGCCTGGGGTGAGAGTGGAACCGCTTGAATTTATTTCAAGCGGCGGGAGAGGGGAATCCCTTTCCCGCCAAGGAAAAAGTCATTTTTTGACTTTTTACGAAGGTATCAAAGACGAAATTAAAGAAGGAAATGAATACGAAATACCTTTATATTAATACATTCGGATGCCAGATGAATGTTTATGATTCCGAACAGATTTTAAGAGTGTTATCGCCCCTGGGATATGAGATAACCTCTTTCCCCGGTGCGGCAGATCTCATAATTGTAAATACATGTGCAATAAGGGGAAAGGCGGAACAGAAAGCTTTCAGCTTCATTGGACGCCTGGCCGGTTTGAAAAGAAAAAAACCGGAACTTATTATTGGTGTCGGAGGATGTGTCGCCCAGCAGGAAGGCAGGAAGATCCTTGAGAAAATCCACTATATAGATCTTGTTTTCGGCACTCAGGCGCTTAACAGGCTGCCCGGTCATGTCATGGATATAGCAGTCAGAAGATGCCGGATTGCTGACATTGAAATGTCGCCTGAAATCATCGAGTTTTCCCCCGGCGCTCCGGTTGTAAATGGAAACATAACAAGATTTGTGACAGTTATGCGGGGGTGTGACAATTATTGCACTTATTGCGTTGTTCCTTTTGTAAGGGGCCGGGAGATAAGCAGGGAACCTGAGAATATCATAAATGAAATAAGGGGGCTTGTTGAAACCGGCGTGCAGGAAGTTACGCTGCTCGGGCAGAATGTAAACAGTTATGGCAAAAAAGAAGGGCTTTGCTCTTTTTCCGCACTTCTGAAACTTGTAAACGAAATAGAAGGCCTTTTCAGAATCCGGTTTACGACTTCTAATCCGAAAGATCTCTCCGAGGAACTCATCTTCGCCTTCAGGGATCTTGAAAAGCTCTGCGGCCACATCCACCTGCCGGTCCAGTCCGGCTCAAACAGTGTCTTAAAGAGGATGAACAGGAAATATACCAGGGAGCTTTACCTCGACAAAACAGATAAGCTGCGAAAGGCATTGCCTGGTATTGCAATATCATCCGATGTTATAGTCGGTTTTCCGGGGGAAACTGACAAAGATTTTGAAGAGACGCTTGATCTTGTCAGGAAAGTTGAATTTGACAGCCTCTTCACATTTGAATATTCGGATCGTACAAATGCTCCGGCGGCACAATTTTCCGGCAAGATTCCGGGCAATGAGAAAAATAAAAGACTTCGTATGCTGCTGGAATTGCAGGAATATTATAATGCAAAGAACAACAGGGCTCTTGTCGGAACAACCGAGTTGATTCTTGTTGACGGATTCAGCAAAAAGCATAATCCTGTTAACGGACAAGACGGATTTTCGGGTGTACAGTGGACAGGACGGACATCAACAAATAAAATCGTAAATTTTGTCGATGCAGATACTCTTTCAGGTGACGGTAATCTTTTGGGTAAGAGAATCGATGTAATGATTGAAAAAGCATTTTTGCATTCTCTCTGGGGCAGACCGGTTAATGTGAAACCAATGCCTTTAAAGATGAAAGGAGAGGAGAGTTATGCTGCTTAAGGTAAGCATAGCAGGTATGACCATGGATCCGGCATCAAATACCCCGATAATAATATTGAAGTCGGCGGAGGGAGATCATTCTATTCCGATATGGATCGGATTACTTGAAGCGACATCAATAGCCTCGGTTCTTCAGAAGATCAAGTTTGAACGTCCGATGACGCATGATCTTTTCAAGAATTTTGCTGAGCTTATGAACATCAAGGTTTCGAAGGTGGAAATTTGTGATTTGATAGGCAATACTTATTTCGCTAAAATATATTTTTCTTCCGATGAGGGGGATTTTGATATGGACTCCCGCCCGAGCGATGCAATTGCTATTGCTCTGCGTTTCGATGCCCCGATTTATCTGGATGATAAGGTCATTGAAAAATCGAAAGGGATGGAAGAAAAACCGGTGGTTGTTGATACGAGCGAGGAAGGTAAAAAGTGGGCCGAGTATCTTGAAAAGCTGTCTCCCGAAGATTTCGGCAAATCCAAAGTCTGATAACATATAAAGGAAAAACAAGTGATAGATCTTCATACTCATTCATTATTCAGCGACGGGGTACTGGTTCCCTCTGAACTTGCAAGGCGGGCAGAATCTGCGGGTCTCACAGGAATAGGAATAACTGACCATGGGGATTCTTCCAATATAGATTTTATTGTCCCCAGGATTGTGGCTGTCGCATGTGATTTAAGCAGATTCATGAACATAAAGGTTATCCCGGGGATTGAGCTTACCCATGTACCCCCGTTACTTATTGAAGAATGCGCGAGGAGAGCAAGGAATCTTGGAGCTAGAATAATCATTGTTCACGGGGAGACAATAGCCGAACCCGTTGCTCCGGGGACAAACAGGGCTGCAATAGACGCCGGTGTGAATATTCTTGCGCATCCGGGCCTAATATCAATGGAAGAGGTAATCATGGCAAAAGAGAAGGGCATCCTTCTCGAGATCACGGCCCGCAAAGGTCACAGCCTTACAAACGGACATGTGGCTAAACTTGCGGCAGAAGCGGGCGCAAAACTTGTCATAAATACTGACACCCACGAACCTTCAGATCTGATAAGCCGGGATCAGGCATTAAAAATTGTCCTCGGCGCAGGTCTGACAGAAGCCGACTTCAACCTGATGCAGCAAAATGCATCGGCTTTTCTATAATGCTTTGTCTCAAACGGTAAATATTCCGTTTTCATAGATGGTGGCTTTTTCTCCGCCTGCAAGACGGGCGGTTACCCTTTTCTTCTCTGTATTTACAAGATCCCAGTGGAGAGCAGAGTCATTAAATCCCAGATTTTTCTTAATCTCCTTCGTAAGCTTTTTGGGGTCTCCGGAAAATGTGTCCGAATATGATGAGCCGACGGCTATGTGGCAGTTCCCGAAGATGCCGCCATAGTTTTCATCAAAAAGGGTGTTTGCCATAAACCTGTTTATTTTTGAAAATCTCCTGTCGGTCAAGGAAAATTCCCCGATTCTGTTTGCGCCCTTATCCATCGCCAGTTGTTTTCTCACGAATTCTTCCCCTGTTTTCGCCTCAATCTTAACCGCAGATCCTTTCTTGAACTCGAGCCTCACCTTTTCAACGTAATTTCCGCTCCTGTATGAAGGTTGGTCGGCAAAGTATTTTCCCCTTGTTCCCCTCCAGTCCGGAGAAAGGAACAACTCGAAACTTGGAATATTGTGGCCTGATATGCCGATCCATTTTCTTTTTTCTCCCGGCGTGATTTCAAGATCGATATTTTCCGATTCGATAAGGAACGATTTGACGTTCATGCCGTTGAGCCATTTCTTTATCCGGGCGGCGTTGCTGTGAACTTTCTGCCATTCCTCAACAGGTGATTCTTTGTTTAAAAAGCATGCAGCAGCGATTTCGTTTGTATATTCTTTCATGGTTAATCCGGCATGTTTCGCCAATTCTTCGGTCGGAAGCATGCAGAGTGTCCAGCCGAAAACTCCTTCCTCCTCTCTTTTGTCGATAATATCCCTTAAATGCTTTCTTGCGACAGCGGCTTTGCCTATTTTTTTCGGATCGACGCCGCTTAAATGAGTTATCGATTCGGGAGCATGGAGAAAAATGCTGCCGTTTATTTTTTTATAGAGCTCCTCTTCGCCGGGAGGCGTGAAAACAAGCTGCCTGTTGTTTGAAATATCGTAATAGCTGCGTTCCATGACAGGAGTGGAGTTCATTCTCAAAACCGGGTTGATGCCCATCTTCAGGAGTTTTTCATTCAGGATTTCGGCAAGCCTGACTGCAGGAAGATTAAATCTGATCTGAACAATATCATTCTTTTTGTATTTGCCAGTTCTTGCTGTCTTAAGTCCCCAGAGAAGCACATCAGCATATTTGTAGAGTTGTTTTTCAGTCAGCATATATTGTCCTCAATCGCTATTGATACATTCGTAATAATTATTCTCACACAAAGATCACGTAGGACACAAAGAAAAACCTGAATGTTTTTATTAGGTCATTCTTCGTGCCGTTGTGCCTTCGTGTGAAAAATTGCTTTTTTACATTTCCCTCTGGGTTACTTATTATTATTAAGAGTCAATCATCCTTGAGAAAAAGCGAGTGGTACTCAGGTTCACTCAAATGATTTTTCAGAATTCTTGATATCATGAAAAATATTTCGGAAAGCTCGTCATCGTTAAGTCTTCCAAGTAATTGTTCTGAAAGCTTATCATCTGAAAATTTTTGCAGATAATAGCGTACGGTTTTTTCGTCGGTTTCCCTGTCAAGACCAAAACCAACCAGACCTGAGTATGTTTCTACAAAATCATGTGAATGGACACCCATTTTTCCATCTCCAACCCGGACATGCCGAAACTGAAAAGGTTAATTGTTCTCACACAAAGACTCTAAAGCGCACAAAGTGAATAGTGAATGGTGAACAGTGAACAGTAGATCGGAACTCGAAAGACGAAAGACGAACAACGAACGACGAATCACGATTATTCACTTGAAACCTCGAATCCATGAACCCTTAATAATTTTTTAAGTTGACTTTATTTCCTGCTTATTGTGTATTCCTGCTGGTTTATATAAAGAAAATTATAAACGGTCAACATAAGTTTGTCTTAAAAATCGGGAGATAACATCATTTTGGTTTTTAATTATTTCACTTCATCAAATAATGTTTCAATACGTTTTGGAATAAGCGCCTGCGCGGAGAAAAGGAAAAAGGGCTCGGTTATTCTCCTTGGCGGCAGAAAAGAATTCATGGAAAAATATGAAGAGACAATTAATGAGTTGAAACAGAGACAACTTGATGTTTACAGTATGGACTGGAAAGGGCAGGGTCTTTCAACGCGGCTCCTTTCAAACAGGCACAAGGGTCATATAAACAACTTCAGCGAATATCTTGAGGATTTGAATTATTTTATAAACAATATCGTAAAGCCCGTCGCCGTTTCACCCTTGATAGTTCTTGCTCATTCGATGGGCGGACATATTGTGCTTCGCTATCTGCATGATTATCAAGGGATTATCGATGGAGCAGTGCTTACATCTCCAATGATAGATATTAATGTGTCGTACGTGCCGGGATGGCTTGTCAGATCAATCTCACGTCTTGCTGTAAATAACGGCCTGGGCCATCTTTATTCCATAGGTTCAAAAGGGTATTTGGCTTCAAAAAAGAATTTTGAAGGGAACAGGCTTACATCTGATCCGGTGCGTTTCATGGATGAGCACAGGGCAATCGAATCGAATCCGGATCTTGCCCTGGGCGGCGTGACATATGGATGGCTTGCGGCGGCATTTGATTCAATAGGTATTCTTTTGAGCAGAGGATATGCTGAGAAGATATCCTCGCCGGTATTAATTATTAGCGCGGGGAGGGACAGGATAGTATCTGAAGCAGCCCAGAAAGCCATATGTTCCAGAATGCTTACATGCCGATTTGTCACCATATCCGGTTCGTATCACGAAATACTGAAAGAAAGGGATGATGTCAGGAATGCTTTCTGGAAGGAGTTTGATGCATTCGTTAACGACTTATTGGGAGTAAATCAATTTTCCCTTTTCAAATAACCGCAAAGCCACCCCGGCCTGTCTGTCATTATGACATTGGCGCCGGCCTCTAAAGCCTTTTTTACCTGTTTCGGAGTGTTGCAGCTATATGTTAAAATACGATATTTGCCTTTTTCGGCTTTATCCATAAAACTTTTCGACAGCTTACTTACAGGAAGGCAGAGGCCGTGAAGGTAAGAAGGATAATCCGGTTGCTTAAAAGAAGCCCCGGAAAGATTGAAAACATAATTAAGTCCGGAAACTTTCTGACGCGCATAATCGAGTATATTCAGATTAAAGGAAAGAACAGAGATGTTCTTTAAATATTTGTAGGGGACTCTTTTGTTTATGGTTTCCAAAACCTTTAACGTCAATATCCGGGATGTTTCCGAAAGGAAATCATCTTCATTCGATTTTATTTCAACGAAAAGCCGGGTTGTTTTGCTGTAAAGATCTATTGTTTTTTCAAATGTAAGGATTCTTTCATTCTTATATTTACCTGAAAACCAGCTTCCGCAATCCATTTGGCTCAATTCGCTGAAGAATACCGACTCGATTTGTCTGCGGCTTCCTGATATTTGGCCTAGTGACCTGTCATGATGAATAACCGGTACGCCATCGCGGGTAATCCTGACATCGAATTCAATGCCATCAACAGGATAATTGAGGGCAGCATTGAAGGCCGAGCGTGTATTTTCAGGGGCTTCGTCCCGTGCTCCCCTGTGTGCCACAATCAATGGTTGATATTCGTCTGTAATTTTTTTATTCATTCCTGTCTTCTCCAAGGTTATTCACTACAGTGACTGCTTAATAAAATCAACCCCTCTTTCCTTTGTGCTTCTAAAAGAAGAAAAGGATCACGATTCCTGTACATTCTATGTTTCTTTCATTGAACTGGCCATGAGGCGAATGACCATTGAAGTATCCAAGCATGAGCCGAATCTTTCGTTTTTTATGCCCGATATTTCCAAGCTGAATGCCGAACCTGGCAGATGCATCAATTTTTAACCATCCTTTTTGATGTCAGTATATCTTTCTGTTTTTCTTTTAATGTAATATCTTTTTCAACATAAATTTTCCTCTTTGTAAAGGGATCAATCTCAACATAATACATCAAGGTTGAATATGTCGACGGAGTAGGGGTGAAAATCTGTACCTGTTCAGGATTTATTTTCAAATTGCGCGATGTAAAAGATTTCAGATTTTTCATGTCGTTTAAATTGCATCCCGGATGAGCAGCAATGAAATAGTAGGTTAAATACTGCTCTTTCCCGGCGGCTTCGGTGAGATTGTTAAACAGAGTTATAAATTCAGAAAGAGATTTTGTTCCGGGTTTTCCCATCATCTGGAGGACTTTTTCATTATTATGTTCCGGGGCTATTTTCAACTGCCCCGATACATGATCAATCACGATCTCTTTCAGATATTTTTCCCCGTAATTTTTATCAGAAAAAATCAGATCGTATCTTATGCCGGAAGAAACAAATATTTTTTTTATGCCTTTAATTTTCTTCAGTTTCTTAAGCAGGGATATCTGCCGGCCGTGATCAGGTTGTAATTTGGGACAGACTTTCGGGTATACGCACCGCTTATCGGCACAGATTCCAATCCTCAGCTTTTTTTTGCATTCAAATCCGTACATGTTGGCCGTGGGTCCTCCGATATCAGAAATATACCCCTTGAAATCGGGATACGAAGTTAGTCGTTTTGCCTCTCTGATAACGGATTCTTCGCTTCTCCATCTTACTGTTGTTCCCTCATGAACAGAAATAGCGCAGAAATTGCATTCTCCGTAGCATCCCCTGTGTGTTGAAATTGAAAATTTTATGGTATCAAGAGCAGTTACCTTGCCGTCATTTTTGTGGAAGGGATGGAGATCTCTTTCAAAATCCATATCATATATCTTATCAAGCTCTTTTGATGAAAGAAATGGCGCAGGCGGATTATGTATAAGATAGCGCAGGTCATGTTTCTGGCAAAGTCCCTTTGCAGTTAACGGATCATTGTTCCTGTAAAATGTGGTGAACATATCAATAAATACCGTTTTGTCTTTCAGCAGCTCCTCATACGAAGGAAGTTCGATATAGCCTTCCGGTTTCTCTTTTCCGGCATAACATATACCCGAAAGATCGCTTGCTTCTTTCTTGTTTCTTAATTTTTCGGCAAGCAGAACCGTCGTTCTTTCACCCATTCCGTAAACGATATAGTCGGCTTTTGCGTCGAATAAAATAGATCTGCGCAGTCGGTTTGACCAGAAATCATAGTGGGGAATCCTTCTGAGACTTGCTTCAATTCCGCCTAGAACAAGCGGTTTCGTGTTTTTAAAATATTTTCTTATAAGATTTGAATAAGCTATAACAGCACGGTCGGGGCGGCGGGTATTTCTCCCGCCAGCCGTGTAGTCGTCTTTCTTTCTTCTTTTTTTTGAGGCCGTGTAATTTGCGACCATTGAATCGATACATCCGCCTGTAATCCCCCAGAACAGTTCAGGTTCACCCAGTCTGGAGATATCTTTATCCGAATCAAGATTAGGCTGTGCAATGATGCCGACACGGAAGCCCTCATTTATAAGCACCTTTCCGATTACCGATATTCCGACAAAGGGACTGTCTATGTAGCTGTCCCCGGTCACAAGAATAACATCCAGCGAGTTCCATCCGAGTTTTATTACTTCTTCTTTTGTTGCGGGAATAAACATGTAAATTTGGCTTCCGGTTTCTGGTTCGAACATCAAACATCGAATATCGTACATCGTACATAGTACATCGAACATCGAAGTCAGTGGATCGTACATCGGCTTACGCCTTTCGCCTCATGCCTCAAGCCTTATGCCTATCATAACTGAATTGCATATTAAAATCAAATATATATGATAATTCTGATAAAACAGGCATCGAAATTGCTGCAAAAAAGCCCTGGATATTGATTTATTTTTGTATATTTGATATTGTCGCCGGGAAAACAGTGATCAGTAACCAGTGATCAGTAATCGATGTTTGAACAACGAACCAGAAACAAGAGAGCAGTAACCACAAACCAGTCATATCAGTGAAGGCGAGGCTGATATAATATGTCCCAGTGTGTTTTACTTAATGCGGATTACACATTCCTTAATCTTGTAAACTGGAGAAGGGCGGTCTGCCTTCTTTCAAAGGGAAAGGTTGAGGTTTTGTCTTACTCCGAGACAATAATTAAAACTTCAGGCGGAGCCCTGATGAAAATTCCTGCTGTGATGAAGCTGATAAAACTTATCAGGACTATTTTCAGAAGCAGGGTTCCCTTCAGCAAGAAAAATGTTCTGATAAGGGATGGTTTTCAATGCGCCTACTGCGGAACGGAAAAGGAGAAACTTACAATCGACCATATTGTGCCAAGATCAAAAGGCGGCGAAACCAATTTTGAAAATTGTGTTGCTGCCTGCAGATCCTGTAATAACCATAAGGGCTCACGAACACCAAGAGAAATCCGCAAGCATCTCAGGGTTAAACCTTATCAGCCGACAATTTCCGAGTTTATCAGGCTTAAAATAAGAAAGCTTGGAATAAATAATGTTTTAAAAGATCTTGGTATATTCTGACGGCATGTCTTTTAAGCCTGCCCTCTTTTTTCTTCTGAACAATAAAAATAACATGAATTAAAGAAAACAGCCTCAAGTCTTGTGAAAAAAGAATATGGGCAGTACCTGATGAATTTAATTGTGGAAGATTAACAATCTCATTTCCAACCCTTTGTCCCCTCCCATCAAGGGTGGGGAATGAAGAGGAGTTATCCCATCAAGGAAGGGGAATTATTCCCTCTCCCCCTGTGGGAGAGGGATAGGGTGAGGGGGAAGCAAATTTATTTTTAGAGTTTACCATAGTTGCCGGGATTACGAAAAAATGTTTGGATCTCTGAAAAAAATAATTATTTAATGAAAGGAATTAGCATGAATAAAGAAGATTGCATATTGTTTAGCGGAGGCATTAAAGGGGCTGAATCCGAATTCGGAATTAACGCGGAGCGGTTCGGAATAGAAGAAGTAAACTTCACATTTGAAGGACACGCCATAGTTCGCCAACGGGGTGTACGCATCCTGAATCATAATGAACTGAAAAATGGAGATGTAAGTCTTGAATACATTTCGAAATTAATGAATCGCAGCTATACAAAGACTCCGATGTTTCGTAAAATTCTGCAAAGCATCTGGTACCAGATAAACAGCGGACAGGATATTTACGTGATAGGTGAAATACTGGAAGACAAGACTGTAAAAGGCGGTACAGGTTGGGGCGCCGAGTTTGCCAAGCTTTGCAACAAGCCACTGCATGTATTCGATCAGAAACGCAATTTGTGGTTCACCTGGAATCAGGAAGATTGGATCGAATGCAAAAAGGGAGATGAACCTGTTATTGGCCACGTTCATTTCGTGGGAACAGGGACTCGCTTTCTTGAAGATAAAGGAAGGAAAGCGGTCGCTGAATTATTTGAAAGAACATTCGGATGATTGAGCCGAAACTAAGAGTTTATTAACCTGGAACGAAACATTTGATGTCGGTTCCATAATAGAATGTTGATCAGCTCAACGAGACAATCCAGAGGACGTCTTGCGAAGCCGTCACACCCGATTAATCCGGAATACCGAATGGAAAATCCAAATAATAGCGCGGGCATTCTTGCAATGGCAGCCACGGCGTTTCTCTGGAGCATTGCAGGACTGTTTATAAAAGTTATAGACTGGAATCCGATTGCGATAGCAGGCATGCGCAGTTTAATCGCATCAATCGTTATCCTCATCTATTTAAAACGTCCCGTGATTCATCTTTCTTTTACGCAGATTGCAGCTGCGGTGGCTAATGCAGCGACCATGCTCCTGTTCGTTTCGGCCAATAAAACCACAACCGCGGCAAATGCGATCATTCTTCAGTATATAGCGCCGGTTTCAACCGCCTTTATCGGAGCTTTTTTACTGAAGGAACGCACGCATATGGAACATTATGCGGCAATTCCGGTTGTGGCAGCCGGCATGATCATCATGTTTTTTGACGAACTTGGCGGTGGAAAATTGTTCGGCAATATTCTTGCAGTCATGTCGGCGATCACGTTTGGTTTTTATTTTGTATTCATGCGCATGCAAAAAGATGGTTCGCCGCTCGAGTCGATCCTTCTTTCCCATTGGCTTACGGCCGGTATATGTGTCGTCATATCACTTTTTCTTCCTCTGCCGCATGTAACAGCGAAATCGCTGGCTGCAATCGCGGTGCTGGGGATTGTTCAGATCGGTTTCTCCTCGATTCTCTTTTCCTTTGCGATTAAACGTATCTCCGCGGTTTCAGCGATCCTCATAGCAGTCATAGAGCCGGTATTTAACCCGGTATGGGTCTTCTTTGCTATAGGGGAAGCCCCGGGTCCCAATGCACTTATAGGAGGCGGAATAATTGTGCTGGCAGTAACAATAGCTTCCATTATAAACGCACACCGGAGGGAGTAATTTACAGATGATGAGCCTGTTTTTCCTGGTTTTTTTCTCTATTTATGGCGGTACCCATCTCTATTTGTTTCTCAAAGTGAAGGCGGCGCTTGCTCCGGGATTTTCTGCTTCCCTCTTTCTGGCGCTCTTTCTGTTCTTAATGGTTATCACCCCGGTGCAGGTCAGGGTACTGGAAAATCAGGGACTGGAAGCTTTTGCGCGTTTTACGGCTTATGTTGGCTACCTCTGGATGGGATTCATCTTTCTCTTCTTTTCCGCATCATTGGCAATAGACACATACCATTGGCTTCTTCATTGCGCCGGATACTTCTTCCACCGGGATTTTTCAGCGCTATTCCTGGCAAAACGCACCGCTTTAATCCTGCCTCTTGCATGGGGAATTGCAGCAGGGTGGTATGGCTATTTCGAAGCACGTGATATAAGAACTGAAAGGGTTGTCATAAACACTCCGAAAATTCCGAGTGCAGTCGGAAAGCTGACCATAGTCCAGATTTCCGATGTGCATCTGGGGCTGATTGTGAGAGAAGAGCGTCTGAAGAAGATCATTGCCCAGATCAATAAAGCCTCGCCTGATCTTCTTATTTCCACAGGGGATCTGGTAGACGGGCAGATCAACCGTATGACAGGGCTGGCTGAACTCTTTCAGGATATCCGGCCGAGATTCGGCAAGTTTGCCGTAACCGGAAATCACGAAGTATATGCTGGACTCGATCAGGCCATTGGTTTTACCGAAAGGGCGGGTTTCAGGGTGCTTCGTAATGAAGGGGTGTCGGCAGGCGGATTGATAAATATTGTGGGGATTGATGATCCGGCAATCGGTAGAATTGCCAGTTCCAGGCCGATCCCGGAAAATACTCTTTTGTTGAAAGTTGACCCAGACAGATTTACCCTGCTTCTCAAGCATCGCCCGGCTGTGGTTCGGAACAACCTGGGGCTCTTCGACCTGCAACTTTCAGGACATGTCCACAAAGGGCAGATATTTCCATTCAATCTGCTTACCCACCTGTTTTATCCCGTAAGGACAGGTTTCGCGCTCTATCCCCGGAACTCGGCACTCTACGTGAGCAGGGGGACCGGCACCTGGGGTCCGCCCATCCGCTTTCTTGCTCCGCCCGAAGTAACGGTAATAGAACTGAAACATTCCGGTAAGGGCGGGTAAACAGTGTTTGTTTCGGGAGAAAGATGCTACAAATTCCAGCTGACAAATATCGTCGTCATCATTTCAGGGTCAGGGGCGGGCACACTGGTATTCGGATAGGGCAGTTTGAATTAACAGAGGGGAGTAACGATGAAGCGATTTCCAAAGCTCACGGCAGGCATGTTGGCACCCCTTGCCGCTGTTATATTTGGCGTTGTACTGTTTCTATTTGAGCCGATGCCTTTACAGGTGCTCCGAAATGCCGTTTTCGATCAATACCAGCGCTGGCATCCGCGGTTATACCAGCATGTTCCTGTTCGTATCATCGACCTCGACGAGGAAAGCCTGAAACGCCTCGGCCAGTGGCCCTGGCCCCGTACACAGGTTGCCGATCTTATCGACAGGCTGCAGAAGGCCGGCGCAGCCGCCATTGGTATGGACATCGTATTCGCCGAGCCGGACCGGACATCACCGAAGTCGATGTCGGCCATATGGAACCTGCCTGATAATATCCGCCGGCGTCTTGAAAAGATTCCCGATCACGATGAGGTCCTGGCCCGGACCCTGCGTCAGGGGCAAGTGGTGCTCGGCTTTGCAGTCGAGCGCGAAGGTCCGGAACGACCGCTCCCGGCTCGCCCCTTTCGTGTTGTTTTTTCGGGTGAGCCGCCTCTCTCCTTCCTTCACCCGTTTTCAAGCGCAGTGACGTCAATTCCGTTGCTGGAGAGCGCAGCGGCAGGAAACGGCGCGTTGACGTTTGTCCCGGATTCGGATGGCGTAGTTCGCCGCATACCATTGGCGGTTCGCCTGAATGAACAGGTGATGCCTTCCATCGCCGCCGAGTCGTTGAGGGTGGCCCAGGGACAAAGCAATTACATTGTGAAGACCGCGGCGCAAAAAGGGACCGGCGTGCAGGAGATCAAAATCGGCGGGGTCGTTGTACCGACAACACCCCGGGGTGAAATCTGGGTGCATTTCACGCGGCCCGTCCCGGATCGTTACCTGCCGGCCTGGAAAGTGCTTGCGGGAGAGATACCCCGGGAACAGGTGGAGGGTCATATCGTACTGGTCGGCACATCGGCACAGGGCCTGATGGATCTCCGGTTCAGCCCGATGGGGACCATCATTCCGGGCGTGGAGGTGCACGCCCAGGCACTCGAACAGATTTTAACGAAGGCGTACCTGAGTCGTCCGTCCTGGGCGGGGGCCATCGAAGCGCTGGTAATAGTGATCGGAGGCCTGACCCTCGGAATAATCGCTCTTTCCACGCAGGCCATCGTATCGGCCGGAGTCACTGTGGCGGTTCTTTTCGCCGCCGGATGGGGCGCATGGACCGCGTTTACCCGTTACGGCCTGCTGCTGGACCCGGTCACTCCCTCGCTTGCGCTCCTGATCACTTTCATCTTAGGCAGTGTCATCCATCACAGGACCAGCGAAAGACGTCAGCGCTGGGTGCGGGAGGCTTTCTCACGCTACGTATCTCCCAACCGCGTCGATTATCTCATCGACAACCCCGACCAACTGGAACTGGGGGGGCGGCGTCAGGAGTGCAGTTTCATTTTTACGGACATCGCCGGTTATACAGGTCTCATGGAAAAAATGGACCCGGCCGAGGCAGTCTCGATCCTCAATGCCTATCTTGATCAGATGATCACGATCGCCTTTCTTAACGGCGGGACCCTTGACCGGATTGTCGGAGACGCCGTGGCGATAATGTTCTCGGCACCGGTTGTGCAGCCGGATCATCGCACGCGGGCATTGAAATGCGCTATAGAGATGCATTCTTTTGCGACACGATATGCGAACGATCTCAACGAGAAAGGCATCGCCTTCGGGCAGACTCGCATCGGCATACACTCCGGCGAGGTCATCGTCGGAAATTTCGGCGGCTCGACCATGTTCGACTACCGCGCGCTGGGCGACGTTGTCAACACGGCTGCAAGGCTCGAAAGCGTGAACAAGCACCTTGGAACGCTGATCTGCGTATCCGAAGCGACCCTCTCCGGCTGCCCCGGCGCGGTTGTCCGGCCCGTTGGATCACTGATCCTGAAAGGGAAATCCACATCCCTGATGATCTACGAACCGGTTACAACATCAGGCAAAAAGAGCATTGAACCGGAACGGGACACAGCTTACGAGGCAGCGTTCGAACTGTTGAAGGAACGCAACCCGGATGCGAGGGAAGCTTTCGAAAAACTCGTATGGGAGCGTCCGCGGGACCCGCTTGTTCTGCTTCATTTTAAACGGTTGCAGATGGGCGAGGAAGGTGATACTATCATCTTAAGGGAAAAATAGACATGGAAACACCGGTATGAAAGTTTTTTGGAATCACAATTGCTTGCGGGAGGAAAAACTATGATTCACACAACCTTGATGCTAATCCTGATGCTCCTGGCCGGATCACCGGCATGGGCTCAGGATGCTATTGGATTCGTCAAGACAGTCTCGGGTAGTGCGGAGGTGATTGATACCGGAAAGGCTGTCAAGGCCCAGGTCGGTATGCCGATTAAAACCGGGAATACATTGAAGACCGGACCCGGAGGAACACTGGGCATCACTTTCAAGGATAATACCGTTATGTCTTTCGGGCCGGACACCGAACTTACGGTGGACGAGTACCTATATGCGCCCGAGACGGACAACCTGAAGTTCGGCACGAGTGTTGCGAAAGGCTCCCTGCAGGTTGTGTCGGGAGCGATCGCCAAGCTCAAGCCGAAATCCGTGACCATGAAGACACCGACGGGCACGATCGGGATCCGCGGCACTCACTACCTTGTTAAGATTGAACCATAAGACGAAAGAGAACAACCATGATTCTGGATCTTAAAACATGGATTTTTGTTTGTGCCGCCCTGCTCGTTGCTGCAGGTTGCGCAACGCCTCCACCGCCGGTCGTCCCCCCGGCGCCAAAGTCTTATGTCGTTCTGATGGACAACCAGGATGGAACGGTGGGGCAGTTGTCGGTGAGCAGCACGGGAGGTGAGATACTGCTTAATAAATCCCATTCCGGTGTTGACCTGGACGGTACCGGAACTACACCCTACACGGTGGACGAAAGCAGGATAAACAGGGACTTCGCGGAGGCGTTCTCCGCGCAGCCTCCGTTGCCGGTCAGCTTTGTGCTCCACTACAATATCGGCGATACGGTCCTGACAGTTGAATCGCAGGCTATGATACCGGCGATTCTGGAAGCAGCTAAAAATCGTCCTGCGCCCGATGTGTCAGTGATCGGCCATACAGATACCATGGGAACGGTCGAGGCCAACGAAATCCTCGGTTTGCAGCGTGCAAAGTCTGTTGCAGAAATCATTAAAAATGCCGGCCTTAACGTGCACGATCTGACGATATCTTCGCATGGCGAGAAGAATCTGATGGTCATTACGCTTGACAACACACCCGAGCCGAAAAACCGGCGCGTCGAGATCACTATCCGATAATCCTGCCTTGTGCTTCCAGGCGGCGCGTGCAGTTGACGTATGATTCTTCGTGGCGAAATGCAACATGTGCGGTGAGTTAATGGCGCAGGAACGCATTGCACGGACAAAGATGACTGCCGGCCAGGTTTGACTCGGGCGGGCTGCAACTGCCATATCATAAAAAATATGCGGTTTAATACGGGTGGTGGTACATCTTTATATGAACCCCGGGATTCGTATCCAGGTACTTTCCCAGATCTTCATGTCCGATATAGTATAGTCGAACGTCATCCCTGGCAATGATCGAAAAGAGATATGCTTCGCTTTCCTTAAATAAGCTTCTCACACCAAACAGACTGCCCTTTGTCAGCGTTGAAATCAGATCATTTTCCCGGTAAACATCCGCATTCCCTTCCATGATTATATATGCGGATTTTGATCCTGTTTCCTTATCAAGAATCTTTTCCCCGGCATGGAAGGTCTTGTAAAAAGGTCTTATCAGGCCATGCAATTCTGTTTGCTGTGTTGCGGTCAAAGCCATGAAAATCGAGTTGCTTTTAAGAGTGTCCCTCAACTCCACATTCTGAAATATTGCTATCTGTTGTAACAGGCATTCACTTTCAGTACCACGTATAAAACTGAGCATCTCATCTTTTTGGATTGATAATAACCTGGCATCAGATTTTGCGATTGCCGTTGCAGTACGGTTTTCATTTACAAATAAACTCTTTTCCCCGAAATAACCTCCGGTTCCGTACGTTGTAATGCACTTGCCATCCAGAACAATATCCACTTCACCGGTTATTACGACGTAGAATCTGTCGCCTTTATCGCCTTTGTGAAAAATCACTTCGTCCGTCATATAATTATTGACTTCAAAAGCGAGCAGAAACTCTCTGGCTTTTTCAAAGGTTAGGCTTTTGAACAAATCTATGTGAGAGAATGCGTCAAGCATTTCAATTGCACTTTCATAAGGCAAAGGACGGACATCGAGTTCTATTGTGTTTTTCAATCCTGTAGGAGCTATCCGCAATCCGCTGTCTTTGGGAATCGAATCCTGATTCACATGAACCAGATAGATACGTTTTCGGGTATCTTCGGGCAGGCCGCACAAATAGCTTAATGGAGTATGAATCGGCGGTAAACCGGCCTCATGAAAAATAACATCCTGATCCCACGGGAAATCAGTCAGAAAATCTCTGCGGTTTTTCGTCAACACGCCTTCTTCATACAACTTATTAATATACTCCGGATCATTCATAGTATCTGAACTATAGATCATGCTTTTTCCATGCAATGAGGCCTGGATGGATATTGTCGGAATTGAATGCAGCGTATAATTAAAATTGAATTTGCCGCCGCCGATAATCATCACTTCTCCAATTGAGACCGGAAAAAAGTTAACCAGTTTTTTCAGCATCTCTTCTTCAATCCCGGTCAAGGCCGCGGATTTTTTCATAAAACTCTTGAAAATCGTGTTTGTTGTGTACAGATTGATCTTTCCTTCCTGGAGAATCTTCTGCAGAATACCGGCATCGTGGTCAGCGTGGCAGTGTGTCAAAATAACCTTGTCTATCAGTTTGGGGCTTACACCGATTTGCAGTAATTGTTCGGTTGAATTTACGGGTGGATCGACAACAATGCCCCGTCTGTTAACCCAGATTATCATGCCTGAAGTATTGGCATTGGGATCAAACCCATGACCTGTGCCCAGAGTTGTTATGCCGAACAAAGGCGGATGAAAATCCAATGAAAGCCCTGATAAAGCAGGTTTCCGGGGCATGATCGGAAAATCCCGTTCAATAAGGGCAATCTCTTTTCCCTTTTCAATAACCCTTAAATTGTAACGGATGTCAAATTGCACTTCGATATCACTAAATCTTGCGGTCTGTTTATTGTCAAAAACAGAGAATTCAACTAAATCGTCCAGGGAAAGCATGCCGCTTGATGCCATCGGTGTTTTTTTGAAACTATCCATTTCCGTTTTTAGCGTGGTGAATCCAGGCGTATCTTCACCTTCGACGAATTCATTCTTAACATCGATTGTTTTCGGCCCGAATAAAGCTTCGGATATTACATTCTCAATTCGCTTTCGCTGATTTTTGCTGCAGACAATCCTTGCCTTCCGTTTATTAATAAAAAAATTGAAATATACGGGAAATTCAATATCCGATAAAGATAATCCCTTCGAAATATCAAACATATAATTCGGAACAATATATGTGGTTGGAACACCACCTTCAAGTTTCATCGTATCTTTTATCGTTTCAGGAGGGATTCCAAATTGAATGTTGCCACCGGCTGTCGGTATCAATATTCCTCCCCGCGGTAAGCTGATATAAAATTTTGAACTATCACTCATAAGCCGGTTCCTTTATAAAATCCCCTTCGACCAGTTGATCTGCAACAAAAAAACGCTCTTTCGTTGCAGAAACGGGGCTTAATCGCCCTCGGCCTTTTGATGGACTTTTTGCGAGTCCATCATATTTATTTCACTTCAGCATAGTTATACGGAATGTACATGTTTTGTTTATCAGAAAATTATAGATTTGGAAAGACCAAGCTTTTTCGTGGTTTTTATCCGTCACCGATTCCAGAGCAATAATAAAACCGGTATCGACGAAGATACTTCTCATGAATTGCTTCCGTAAAGGTAGTGATCATGCTGCTCCGTCCCATCAGAAATGCCACAATCGACAGGATTCTTTCCCAGTTATAGAATGGGATCACGAGCAAGATTGGGCCTCACAACAACGGCATCCTTATAAGTGCTGTTCTATCCATCATTTCTTCTTTTTGTTATTTATCATTTCTTCTCTGTATCGCCTTGCTTCATCTATCTGCTTTTTCCTGCCTGACATTAAGCTTCCTATAGTAATTTCGTCGAGGCGCTTGAAGATAGCTTTGCTCGCTTCAAGCCATACCCATCGGGAGAGGCAATCTCCTGCCATATTGCAAATACCGCATAGTTTGTCTCCCGTTTCAGCACACTCGGTTATAGCGGTTGTTCCCTCAAGCGTTCGAACAATATCACCAACAGTGATTTTGTCAGGTGGCTTATTTAGCATATGTCCGCCAAATGGTCCTCTTTGGCTTTTTATTAAACCGGCATCTTTGAGCTTCCGTATCAAATGTTCGAGGTATTTCATGGAAATTTTCTGGCGTCTGGCTATATCACTTAAAGGAACGGGGTTTTCCTTGGCATAAATCGCAAGGTCGAGAATAAGACGCGTGCCATACCTGCTTTTTGTTGTAAGTCTCATCGACTAATTATCCAATAGGTTGTATATGGACGTTTCGCTGCTTTTGACAGGTTCAATACTTATCAGATTGCAGTGTTTGTGCAAGACCTTATATTATTCCGACCGATGTGTCGGATAAAAGCATTGATCAAAAAGAGAAGGCAGTCGGGTCGTTTATATGGATAAGATGTCTTTTGTTTTTTCCAAGGATTCTCCGGCGTTGTTCTGAGTTATATCTTTCCGGGGATAATCGTAATTGCTGAACTGTTCGGGTTTCTTCCTTGGGAGTGAGATCTTAAAACAAGAACCTTTACCCGGCTCGGAGTCAACTTCGATAGTACCGCCATGCTGGCAGATAACACGATTTGCGATAAACAACCCCAGTCCGGTCCCCTGAGAGCCCTTCGAAGTAAAAAAGAGTGTGAACATTTTTTCTCTGGTCTCCTGATCCATGCCCATGCCGTTATCCTTAACGATAAAGCATATATGATCAGGGGACATTTCAAATACATCAAATTTAACAATATGTTTTTCTTTGCTGCGATCGTACGTGCAGGCATCTATGGCATTTTCAAGGATATTGACAAGAGAGGCGTGTATCCAGTTTGGATCTACCTGAAGGGTTCCCAATGAGGGCGAAATATTTAATTTCAGACGGATTCCTTTTTTTGTAGCTATAGCCATTGCATCTTCAGCGGCTTTTTTGGCAATTTTCTCAATCGGAATTGTTTCATATATCAGCTCTCTTGATTTCGCATAATATAGTATTTCCAGAACCATTTTTCGCATTCTGCCGGCCATCTGTTTAATCTGTTTGAATGCGCGATCCGTTCTTTTCTTATCCCCGTTTGCAAGACCGGTTTCAAGATGATAAACACCTCCGTCCAGGGCGGTGAGCATTCCTTTTATACCATGAGACATGGAACCGATCATCAGGCCGAGTGATGTCAGGTGATCCTGCAGCTGCCTGATTTGCGTTATATTTGTCGACATTTCCATGACCTGTGTTATCTGTCCGAGCGAATTTTTTATTGGGGCTGTCCATGTAATAACATTGTACTGCTTTCCTGATTTTGATGTGACCACTTCTTCGGTTGAGTGCGATAAGGCGTCTTCGAATGTATCTGAAACAGGGCATTTTTCACAGGGCGACCCTCTGTGTTTGTAAACCTCATAGCAGTGCGAGCCGATTTCATCGCCGAAATCGCGCTTGAATTTTTTGTTCGTGGCAGTCAGGCGAAAGTCTTTGTCCTGCACAGAGATATAGCACGGCACTTCGTCGAAAAGTTGCTGAAAAAGATTCTGGGTTCGTTTAAAGACTTTTAACCTTTTTTCATAACGTCGAAGCTTATTGTTAAGAGCAATCCATGACTTTGCCTGTTTCAAGGCCATATCAAGTGCTGTGCTTTTGACCGGCTTCAGCAGATAATGAATCGCTTCATCTTTAAGATGCGCCATGCAATAATCAAAATCTTCCGGTCTTGACATAATGATGATCAAAATTTCCGGATAGGTTTTCTTTATATCCTTAAGAATGCTGATAATTTTATCATCAGATTTTGACGGATCAGCCAGCACAATCTTAATATTTATCTTGTCGAACAGCTTGAAAATTTGGTCACTGTTTTTTGCCGAATAGACATTCATTTTCTTTCGCTCCAGATATATTCCCAGAGCTTTGGCATGACTGATGTCTTTATCTACGATCAATATTTCGTTGGCCATATCTCAACATTTCATTCATTGGGAGCTGTTTGTTTTATCTGAGAGTTTCTTTAACGATTTTCAACAATTCATCTCTGTCAAATGGTTTTTGCAGGCATGCAATTGCCTTGCCTATTGCCTGACCGCTGCCTGATAGTCCGCTGATAACAATTACAGGTATGTTTTTAAGGTTTTTCTCCTGTGATAATTTTCTATAGAAACGCGGGCCCCACTCTTCTGGCATTTCCAGATCCAGGGTTATAAGATCCGGGATCTCTCTTTTGGCTGTTTCCATGGCTTCCTTAACATTGTGCGCCGCAAAAGTGATGAAACCATTGTCTTCAAAAAGCGTGGTGAGGTATTCAATAATATCAGGGTCATCATCCACCATAAGTATTTTTTTCATTATATCCTCTCTTTTTACCGTGAAGTTTTATTTGTTAATGCTGATGACCGGGCACCCGGCTCTGACAATCACCTGTTCGATATTGCTTCCAAGCCTCGCGTCTTCATTTGATGATTTTTGCGTATGATGTGCCATGACAATAAGATCCGCGTGCTTTTCCCGCGCGTATTTTACGATTTCAATATAAGGCAAACCTTCCCATACATCGAAAGAGTAATCCTTGATCTCTTTCATTTCGTCAATGTAGCGGCCCCGGATGCGTCTTAAGGATTCTCTTATTTGCGATTCGATTTCGTCTTGTGTGAGCAACCTTCCCATGTGCATACTGCTGATGTCGAGTGCATGAAATATATTGAGCTCACATCTGCGGTTTTTTGTGAGTTTCACCGCAAATTTAAAAGCAGCGTCTGATGCCTTGGAAAAATCCGTACCGAAAACAACTTTAGATATTCCACCCCAGAAGGATGCCGCCGGTCGATTTACAACAAGGAGAGGACATGGAGCAGCTTTGGCAACCCGTTGAAGCGTAGATCCAACCGTACTATTTTTATAAACCGAATCTTCATCATTCCCTGTGCTGCCACCAAGCACAATAATATCGGGGGCGGATATTCTGGCTTCCCTTAAAATTTCGCGGTGAGGAAAACCGACGCAGACTTTAATATTGAAAGATTTTGCCGTTTTTAGCTGTTTGGAATAGTGAACTTTAATTTCCTCTTCAACCCAGGCAATGTATTCGTCGTCGATTTCGACCTTTTCTTTGGTTTTCACGTCCATTACTAATTGACTGAAACCACGTGTAGGAACCCCCAGAACATGGAAAATACATATTTTTGCGTCATATATCTGTGCCATGTTAAAGGCTACTCGTGCAGCATGATCGCTTGCTTCAGTGGCGGATGTGGCAAATAAAATATTTTTAAACATGATTCACCTCATCATTATTGGGTTTGGGAATGTACCGCAGATCTCGGACATCCTATTCTTTCGGTTTAAGGTGCTCTGGAATTTCGACCATGCTGACCAGTAACGGTTTCAAAAAAGACCATTTAATGCCGATTTTATATTCATCTTCAAGATCCCGGATTGCATCCCAGCAGTTGTGACACGGCGATATTACAAGTTCTGCGCCGCTGTTTATCAGTTGATCTCTCTTGGTAATTAACGCTTTGTTTCGTTGGGGCCTGAATATCCCTATCCCATTAAAACCACCGCCTCCTCCGCAACAAAAATTGTGTTCCTTGTTCGGTGTCATCTCTATAAAATACCCGGGTTCAACTATATAGCTCATGATTTCACGTGTAATTTCCTTCAACCCGTTGTTTCGGATATAATTACATGAATCCTGAAGAGTGACTTTTTTCTTGATGCGTTTTGCCGGATCAACTTTGAGCTTGCCTTCTCTTAATGCTTCTGCCAACCATTCAACATAATGTATTGATTCAACAGGCGGTTTCCCATTACTTCTTCCAGCCCAGTATGGACCTTCTATTACAGTGGCTCTGTGTGCATGGCCGCATTCAGTTCCAACCATCCTTTTAGGCTTTAATCTTTCCATGGCGGAATAAACGCTCTCAACCTGCATCTTGCAAGCCGCCCAATCTCCGGCAAACATGGATAGACTTGTCTGCTCCCATCCGCTTGAAGGAACCGTCCAGTTTTCGCCTGCTAAATGAAAAAGAATTGCAGCCTCGGCAAGATCTTCAGGATAGTGTTTAACTTCTCTCGCGTTAACCGTGTATAAAATATCAGCGCCTTCTTTATCTACAGAGACCTCAAGGCCCGGATAGTCTTCCTCATATTCTTCCACCATCCATTTGAATGTTTCGACAAACTCCTCATTCGTGACATCCATCTGTGCACGGTATATCCGATGCATGCCCGCGCCGATTTTCAATTCCCAGGGCACAAAACCCTGTTGATAACACAAACCCCTGAGATAACCGAACATAACGCCCATGTCGATTCCATGCGGACAGTACATGCCGCAACGGTTGCAGCAAGTACACTTGGCCCAGGCAGTTTCCATAACCATATGCATGAATTCATTGTCAACTTTGCCTTTGCGCTTGACAATTTCACCCAGAGTGGATTGAATTTTATAGGCAGGAACCTGTTTAGGATCACGATCATTGATAAGGTAAAGAAAGCAGCTGTCTGCGCACATACCGCAATGAGCACAAATTTCAAGCCAGGTCTTTGTTCTGGACTTAAGTGTATTTCCGATCGTTTTCCAGAGAAGTTCGCTGTCAACATCCAGCGCCTTCATCTCCTCGTAATATTTTTTCCCGCCAGTGTCGCCAAGAAGCTCCTTGAGTTCTTCTTCGGTTTCAATCGGCTTTTTGTTGCAATATTTTCCTTCAGGCATGTCTTATTTCTCCTTGATTGTTAAGTTCCAGTGCCTCGTTTCTCTTTTACCAGGCCATGCCTTTCCCCTTCATCCCGCCTCGTTTTATTGCGTAATCCATCCCAAGCTGAGCTCTTGAAGCAAAGAAAAGAACTATATGCGAGCGCTTGGTAAAAGGAATGGCGATCAAAAGGGCTTCACCGCATAGAATGTGCGCTGTCAACCAGAATGAGTAACTGCCGATTTCGTATCTGGCAATAAGACCGGTAATAAAGGGCGCCATAGAGAGTAACAGAATAAAATAATCATAAGCCGTTGTTAAAATTCTTACTTCCGGCAGGGAAATTCTTCTCAGAATAAGAAAAAAAGCGCTGACGATAACAGACCATGTTAGAATATCGGCAAACACGGGATTCAAGGTAATCAGAGATATTCCGATTTTTTCTTTTAAAAAGAGATTGTGTGCCGGCAGGAATAAGGGAACAAGTATGGCTCCTGTGTGAAACCCGAAAAATATTACCGTCATAAACGGCTGTTTTCGCCAGCCATAAGTTCCGAACGGTATAAGCCATTTTAATATTGAGTTCATCGCCCCTTTAAAGCCCTGAACCGGATATGCCTTATATGCCACACGGTCAAGCTGCCAGCTCAATCCCTTGAAATACAGCACAAATCTTACAATCATGCCGATCAGACAAATACACAATGATAACCAGAACATGGGTCCGGTTAGAAATTTGTACATAAATGCCTCCGTTATCTATATTAGTATGTGCCATTCACGCCCGAAAGCGGAATACATACTTAAAAAGTGCGCTTTTTTTCATCTCTGCCGGCCAGGAAAAGCCAGAACAGCATCAAACCGATCAGAATTCCTCCTATCAGAATATACGTAATGCTTTTTGAGTGAAGCATAAAATCCTGTAGTGTGTAAAATATTGCGTCCATCTTAATTTGGCCTCTCATTCTAATGGTCGTGTTGATAGTCAGGGTGTTCATGGAAAATGGGCATTCGTGTTACAATAAACCGGTAAACAACTATGCCGACAGTTACAACAAACAAAGAGATTACGATTTCGGACCAACTGGGAAAGTATCGTTCGGCTGAAGGAAGCTGCCAATTGAATGCAACGAGAGAGATATTCAGCCTGTTCAGCACAACTCCAAAAACTGAAATTAACGCGGCCCATCGCACAAGACGCAGATTTTTTTCCCGAACAGCTATGGCATAGATAAAAGCCGGGAGGGCCACGAAACCGATCAGTTCAAACAGATACCAGACGCCCCAGCTCGTAGTAAGATAGTGCCAATTGTTATCTATGGATATGCCGATAAATTTTATTCCCACGTATCCCATCATTATAAAGGATGCGGCTTTCCCGAATCCTAAAGCCACATCTTTGCTTTCCTTCAGATGCATTTCATCCATCTTGTCGTGAAAATAACGATGAGCAAGGGACCCCTCAAAAATAACCATGGACAACCCGGAGAAAAGGCTTGAAATAAAAAAGTAAACCGGTAGATAGTTTGAATACCACAGCGGGTGAAGCTTGGATGGCGCGATCATGAATAGCGCTCCAAGGGAAGATTGATGTAATGTAGAAAGAATCACGCCGAAAATTGTCAAAACAAGCGTTAAGCGGACAATCAGGTTTCGTATTTTTTTCATGCCGAGCCATTCAAGGGCAGCCGGACTGTATTCAACAAAGAGTACTGAAAGATAAAGAAAGACACATAATCCTACTTCAAATAGAAGAGAAGTGGTTCCCTGTGATAAAAATATGGGATAGGGCAGGCGCCATGGCCGGCCCACATCATAATGCAACGCCAAAACAACCAGTGTGTACCCGAGAAATGCAGTAAGAATTGCCGGTCTGACGGCAGAATGGTATCGTTTTAAACCGAATATATAACATGCGGCGGAAGTCACATAGCCGCCTGCTGCAAGTGCGACGCCACATAAAAGATCAAATCCTATCCAGAGTCCCCATGGGTTGTTGTCATCGAGATTTGTTACCGCCCCAAGCCCTTTGGTAAACCGCAGAAACGTGACTATCAGACCAGCAATTATAATAATACCTGCTATTACATTAAAAGGTGTAATGATAGATTTTTCAGCACGAGCTGTTTCTTGTGACATCTATTTCCCCTCCCCGGACATATCTATAGACCCATCCTTTACAGATTCAGGTTGCTCTAAGGCAGACTTTTTAGCGACTTCTTCAAGGGCTCTTCTTACTTCCAGATTAATAGCAGCTTCTTTCTCTTTTGCCATGCTGTCTTTCAGGGCTGCCAGTTTAACTTTCATATTCTCATTGGCATCGGCTATGCTGCGGGAAACAGCTTCAATCCGTTCCTCTTCTGAGATCTTCTCTTTTCGTTTTGATATGGCATAGAGCCCGGTCAGCAGAACAGGCCATAGACCGACAACAATAGGGACAGCAGACAACGGCCCGGATGTATAAACAGCCGCAGGTTGAATACCAAGATCATCTCTCATCCCGATATCGTTAAACGTCCTGCCGGACAGATAAATCCAGCTGGTTCCGCCCATCTCATGTTCTCCATAAACATGATCGATATACCTGTCTGGGTACTTTTCTATTCTTTGATTAGCTGTTTTGAGAAGCTTTTCTCTGGTGCCAAACGTCAGGGCTTCTTTCGGGCATGACTCCACGCAACCGGGAAGCAAACCCTTTTCAATCCTGGGGTGACACATGGTGCATTTCATTACTCGGGGTGTAAGCGGGTTATTATATTCATATGCAGGTATATTGAAGGGACATGCCACCATGCAATATCTACATCCGACGCAAAGAGATGCATCATAGATCACGGCCCCTGTTTTAACCTTTCTCAAGGCCTTGACAAAACATGCGGAAGCACAGGCAGGTTCTAAACAGTGGTTGCACTGGTTCTTTAAAAATATAGGCTGTTTGTCGCCATTTTGAGTAAAGCGGTTTACGACGGTGTAAGCATCCGGTCGTGTGCGGCGTTTTGTATTTAAGACACTCAGATCATCAAAAGGAATTCCGGGTAATGGAAGTTCATTGACCCTGTTGCAGGCTTCTTCGCACTTTCTGCAGCCTATGCAGCGTGTTATATCATGGAGAACACCAAAGCTGCCGGGATAACCTTTAAATACCTTATCCGACGCGGCCTCGGTATTTCCTCCCAAAACAGCAGTCGTTCCAGCTGCTGCGCCTAAAAAGCCAAGGAATTGTCTTCGGGATATACCCATGGTCACACCTCTATCTGTGTTATCTGAAACGTTACTTACTTATTTTTTCTTTATGACATTTTATGCAATCCGTAGCCGCCGGTTCCTTTATACCCATAGCCTGATGACATGTAATACACTGTCCATGATACGCGCCTTTAAGTCCTGGCCGACCATCCTGAATCCCATTTAAAGCTTTGCCATGGCACGATGCACACTTTGGCGGTTCATATGAAGCAGGACTGTTATGGTGGCAGGAAAGGCACAATGTATTTTTATCGGCATGAAAATACTCTGCGATTTTGTTATCCTTTATCTTTGACTCGAGGCTTTGTAGAATTTTACGATGCGGGAAATTTGCCGCCTCATATTTGTCCGTTATGACACCAATGGTAACTTTTTCGGGGATTTTTTCATACGGAATCTTTTTGGCCAAACTGATCTTCGTGTTTAATTCCCTGCGTGCAATTTCTGCTCGTTTTTCTTTGCTGATTGGGAAAGTGCCTAACTGTGTTTTGTCGATGCTGTGACAAACTATGCATTTTTCATTTGAAAGAGGTTTCTCAGCTATGGTGGAGTGACAGCCAGCGCAGTTTTTTTCAAGCTGTGCTGTCTTGTGGCAACCAATACAACTTTTTTCTGATTTGCCGTTATGCATCGCCTGTTCCAGCCGAACAAATCCGCCTTCCTTGATGCCGGTCTCCGTATGGCAGTCACCGCATGGTTTAAGCGTTTCATGGTGGCAGGATCGGCAATTTTCGGTCTTGATTTCGTGCGACTTATGATCGAATGGAACAGGGTTTAATTGCTTACCGATTGTCTTCTCATTTATTTTAGGTGCTTTTGCCCAGTTTGCCAGAAGAGCGGTATCGGGTTGATTTCTTTTCATTCGGGAAATTGATTTAACAGTTTTTATTTTCTTCTGTTCGGCATTATCATGGCAGCCTTTACATTCAACAGGTCCTGCAACCTTTGCCTGTTCTTTCAATATCTGATGACAATTCACACACGCAGAATGTGATGCCGTTTGAATCGAAGAAGCTTCCTCGCTTTTTGCAGATTTATGGCAGTAAAAGCAGCTTTCTTCCTCGCCTTTTACATAGACTGTTTTTTTGATATTCTTATCAAATTTATGGTGGCATGCACTGCAATTAACATCATCTTTATCTTTTATAGGCTTTATATCAACTGACGATTCATGCCGAAAATGAAGCGACTTATTAAAATCGATTTGCTTCGATGAATTATTTATTCTTGATTTAAGGTTATGACAGGAGCGACAATCTCCGGCAAGAGGTCCTGAAGGTTTATTTGTCTTTTTGCTTTGTAAATGGCAGGCAATACAGTTGTCATGGTAAATTGCCATATCGTTTTTAGCAGAACTGTCTTTTATGCGTCTGTATTTAAATATAAACTTATTGTTTTCTTTAGGATGACATGTGCTGCACTCCTTTTTCTCCTCAAGTTTTTCCGTATGCGTGTCATGGCGAAACTGCACCGCCGGCATCTGTTCGCCGCCAGCAACGGCAGGAAGATCTATCATGATTATATCAGGTCTTGCCTTATCGGATTTTACAACGCTGTATCCACCACCTACTGCACAAAAAATTATCAATAGAATAATGACCGGTATCATGACCTTTTTCGATCTTAACAGAAATCTCTGTGCCATATTATTTCCTCTATATTATAATCAGATTATATTCCTATTAAATTTGTAGGATATTTCCCTATCAATTTTATAGGAGATGTCAATATATTTTTTTAAAAATATTATTGTGATGGATTCGCAAGAAGAAATATTATGCTCTAAACGGTATCCTGATTTTGATACGAATTTTTAATGGGAATTATTTGTACTACTGATCTGGTCAAGTAAAAACGGAAATCGAGCATTTTTATTGAGGGTTACGTTATACTGCTTTCAGGAAGGAACAAACGAACCAGATTCAAATAAGTTGCTAATGTTGCGCGTCACGACCGTTAACCCTAAGAGTGATGATGGGTTTTGTATTATCTGGGTGGGCGTGAAAGCATCCGCCTTTTATATAGCCTGGAAAGTAATTGTCAAAATATGCTTACAAGAGTACCTACATAGGGGAGAAACTGAAAGTTGATCGAAATAATATTTGTGGCAACACCTTGATATTATTGGTACGCCCGGCAGGATTCGAACCTGCGACCTACGGATTCGAAGTCCGGCGCTCTATCCAGCTGAGCTACGGGCGCAAAAAGAAACTTTTGCATAACATCCCCTTTTGCCCGATTTCATCGTCAGGCTCAAATTTCCATCCTCGAAATACTTAAATGTATTCCTGTGGTTGAAATTATCGCCTTCCTTGAACTTGAGCAAAATTGGATGCTCTTCAAAGGTTTCTTGAAAAATGGGGTGAGTGAAGGGGATTGAACCCTCGACAACCGGGGCCACAACCCGGTGCTCTGCCAACTGAGCTACACCCACCATATTTGGTTTCTGGTTTCTGGTTTGTTGTTTCTGGTTATTCTCTTTAACCGGAAACTTAAGCCTTTATTTTTGCCTTCCTTTTATTTGGAAAATTGGGCACTCTTCAAAGGTCTCGGCGCTTTCTACCAAATAAGAGAATGCATTTCAAGAGATATTTTAAAAAACAGTGAATAGTGAACAGTGAATAGTGAATGGTAAAGAAAGGATTTGAGAGGTCAATGGTTCGAGGGACAGAGGCTATAGATTTCAGGGATCAGGGGCCAGGGGTCGGGGGAAAGAACGTGAATCGTAGATCGTGAATAGTGAACCGAATTACGAGCAACGATCCACGATCAACGAAGTACGAAATTTGATGTCCGATATTCGAAATTCGACTTTCCTGCCTTTCTATCCTTTCCGCAGTTTCCGAATATCCCCGATACGGATTGTCACATTCTTTGAATCAAAATATTCGAGAAGGGGTATAAGGAACTTGCGGGATGCTCCCGTCATATCTTTAAATTGCGGAGTCGTCATTTCGCCGTTATTTTTGAGAAATTCGATAATCCTGTCTTTTATGTCATTGATATTGTCGGTATGGAAATAGAGGTCTTCCTTTATCTTTAACAGGATTCCCTCGTCAACAAGAAGCGTGAGCACCTCTTTCGCCCCTGCAGGGTCCATTTTATGTTCTTGAACCAATTCCTTCAGATATGGAGGTGTGAGTCCGCTCTCTTTATAGGCCTTTATTATTTTAATTTTTATGCTGCTCTGATCTTCCCCGAGCGAAACCTTATGTCCTTCGAGACGAACCATGTCCTCGTCAAGGGCAATCTTTTTATCTTTTATCATCTGGTTGATTATGAGGATAAAAAGCTTCGGGTTCAGAAAATCCGGTAATTTGGATTTAAGCTCCTCCTTTGGCATGCCTGCTTTAAGAGGGTTTGACTTGTGGTAAGCATCTATATAATCGTGCATTTCCTTCTTGAGATTCTCGATACCGGCCTGGTGAAGATAAATTCTGCTCTCTTTATCAATAAGGACAATCTTTTTTTTCGAGAGAAGATTTTGCAGGCCGCTGTCAAGATTCTTTTCGGTAATGTTTGTCATGACCTTCAAATCCGAGAATGAGACGCCCATGTATCCTGATTCCGCGACATAATAACCGACCAGTTCTTCAGCCGGGAGACTCGAAAGATTTTTTAAGGCTTCCGTGACTTCAGGCTTAAATCTCTTATGCTTCCGGGGGACCGGGTTGAGAATCTGCCCGCCTGCTATTGTTCTTACTGGAGAAAAGCTCCTGAGAACAAACCTGTCATCTTTTACAACCGCCGTTGGCGTGTCGAGCCTGATCTGTACCACAGTCTCTTCTCCGGGAAGAAGCTCCTCCCTGTCAAGCAGAATAAGATTCCCCAGTATTTCGCTTGTGCCGGTATGGAACCTGACGCGGGTGCGGTTTTTGACAGGCTTCCTGTTGCTTTTAAGAAAGTGCAGGGAAACGTCGAGCATGTACCCTGGAATTAAGGCGCCGGGCGTGGAAACGACTTCTCCACGATCCACGGATGTTTTGTCAAGTCCCTGGAAATTGATCGCCGTCCTCATGCCGGCAACAGCTTCGTTCACGCTTTCATTATGAACCTGGATTCCGCGCACTTTGGAAGTTACGCCTGACGGATATATCATGATCGTTTCCCCGACCTCTACCTTTCCGGATATCAGGGTGCCGGTTATAACAGTGCCGAATCCCTTCATTGTAAAAACCCTGTCCACGGGAAGTCGGAAGAGTCCTGAAGAGGAGCGTCCGGGAATTTTCGGGCTCAGTTCATCAAGCGTTTTTATGAATTCGGGAATTCCCTTTCCGGTTACGGCCGATATGGGAAGAAGAGGGGCGTCGTCGAGAAAAGTGTCTTTTACAAACTTTTTGATGTCATCTGTTACAAGCTCCAGCCATTCATCATCTACAAGATCCGTCTTGGTAAGGACAACAAAACCGTACTTTATCCCGAGGAGTTGGCAGATCTCCATATGCTCCCTTGTCTGGGGCATCACGCCTTCATCCGCAGCTATCACCATTGCCACAACGTCAATGCCCGTGGCTCCGGCAACCATGTTTTTTACAAATTTTTCATGTCCCGGGACATCCACGATTCCGATTCTCAGGCCGCCCGGAAGATCCAGCCACGCGAACCCGAGCTCTATTGTTATTCCACGGAGCTGTTCTTCCTTGAGCCTGTCTGTATTTATGCCTGTGAGGGCCTTAACGAGAGTTGTTTTCCCGTGATCGATGTGTCCGGCGGTTCCAAGAACAATCTGTTTCACAGATATAATATCTCCTTATTTATAAAGGATATGGTCATATGGTAAAAAAAAGGGGTTCGAGGATTTGACTGAAAATGAATATCGAATATCGGACATCGAATATCGAAAAACGAAGTACGATGTACGATATACGAAGTTCGGCCTTTCACTTGCCTTACGCCTCATGCCTTTTATGACTTCCTCTTTCTCCAGTATTCAAGAACATAAGCTACCACGACTAAAAAAGCACCCAACCCGGCAACATATATGATTTTCCAGTCCGGATAAAAAAACCGTGACAACAAAACGGCAAATGCCGCACCAAGT
The DNA here is from genome assembly GCA_011391695.1 of Desulfobacteraceae bacterium. Lineage (GTDB taxonomy): Bacteria > Desulfobacterota > Desulfobacteria > Desulfobacterales > RPRI01 > RPRI01. The sequence continues at coordinate 78,725 of JAABQB010000002.1, forward strand.
ATAATCCTTATTATAAAAACATAAAATCTGTTCATGGTTATGATCCGTACATCGAAGTTCGTACATCGAATATCGAAACAGTGAATAGTCGTTAGTGAATAGTGAATAGTAAAAAAAGGGTTCAAGTGGCATGTAAATCCGAATATTAAATTTCGGACATCGAATTTTACCTTCAGCCTTCAGCCTATAGCCTATCTTCTGCTTTATGTCTCACATGCCTTACTGATCCTTGACCCCTGATAACTGATCACTAATAACTGATCACTGACCTCTTCCGCCTCACGCCTCATGCCTACCCACTATTCACATCCTACATACAAACTCGGCGCAAATGCTGTCAAGAAGAACCATTCCTTTTCTTGTGAGAGCGCACCTGTCATCGCGAATAACTACAAGCTCCTTTTTGGTTAAATCCGAAATGGTATCACTGAATATATCCTCAAACCTTACATTGAAATATTCATTAAAATAACAGATATTTATCCCGCACTTTTGCCTCAGGCCAAGAAAGACGGCTTCAATAATCTGCTGTTCTCTTGTTAGATCCTCTTTTCTTTCTACAGGTGGTATTCCGGCTCCAACATTTTTTATATAACCGGAAACATTTCGCCTGTTCCAGCTTCGCATTGTTCCGTAAAATGAATGAGCTGAAGGACCGAGCCCGATATATGGCGCAAAAGCCCAGTACTTTGTATTATGCCGGGATATTTTCTCTTCGGAGCGAGCGAAATTGGAAATTTCATAATGGATATAACCCTTGTTTTCAAGAAAATCTCCTGTTGATCCGAACATGGAGACTGCAAGGGATTCTGATATCGGTTTAAACCTGCCGTTTTTTTGATCTTCATAAATCGGTGTTCCGTGTTCATAAGTTAGCATGTAACAGGAGAGATGCTCCGGTTCAAACCGGAGGGCTGTTTCAAGATCAAAAAGCCATGACTTGACGGTCTGCCCCGGAAGCCCGCTTATAAGATCAAGACCGATGTTTTCGAAACCGGCATTTTGCGCACATTTGATAGCCGTTTCTCCTTCTTCGGCCGAATGAATCCGGCCCAGAAAGTTCAGATTGCCGTCCTGAAAAGACTGAATTCCGATGTTGACCCGGTTTATGCCCGATTGCCGGAAATTCTTTAATGATTCAGCAGTTACTGTCCCGGGGTTGACTTCGATTGTTATTTCAGGATCGGGTGTTATTTGAAAAAGGGAAAACGCTTTTTTTATAATTCTGTCTATCTCTGTTGATTTGAGAATAGAAGGGGTGCCGCCACCTATGTACAGAGTATCAAACAGTAGCCCGACTTCACTGTACATCTCCATTTCAAGTATCAGGGTATCGACAAATGCTTTGACAATCGAATGATCTGTGACGGAATAAAAATCACAGTAAGGGCATTTTCTCACGCAGAATGGGATATGGATGTACATGCCGGCGCGGCTGGTTCCGGGTTTCTGGTTTGAATTTCGTACATCGTACATCGTACTTCGAATATCGTCTCCTGATTACTGATCCCTGGCCCCTGATCCCTGACATCGTACATCGAATTTCGACTTACATCTTACGCCTTTCGCCTCAAGCCTTATAAGGTTCTCCCAGTTTTATTCCAAGCTCAAGAGCTTTCCTGTTTATTTCTATCATATTTGCCGGTACTCTTTTACCAAGCACTTTCATTATCGATTCGGGCCTTACCACTTCCATTATCCCGATTACGGCTCCGAGCATACATATATTGAAAACAACCGGTTTTCCTATCTGATCCATGACTGTCTGATACATTGGAAGTTCTCTCTGGCGCGCGTCGACTTTTTTATGAGTTTTTACAAAGCGGGTATCGGTAATAAGGAGACCTCCAGGACGGATAATTGGTGAGAATTTATGGTATGCTTCCTGGGTCAGGCAGACAAGAATATTGGGATGCGTTACCTTGGGGAAATTTATTTCGGTATCTGATATAAGCACATCGGCCTTTGTTGCACCGCCTCTCGCTTCAGCTCCGTAAGACTGGGACTGAACTGCAACAAGGTTTTCATAAAGCACGGCTGCTTCGGCAATTATTATAGAGGCGGTAATCACTCCCTGGCCGCCGGAACCCGAAAATACAATCCTGATTCTTTCCATGATTACTTCCCCTTCATCGCCCTTTCGATGATTTTGCCGTATTCGCTGCAATACTCCGGCATATCTTTTTTTATGAAAACACCTCTTTCAATGAGGCTCTGATTATCCTGTTTTGCCTTTGAACCGATCGGAGTTGTGTTGTCCCTCATACGCTCCATCATCTCGAAGGCGCTGCCTTCCTTGTTTTTTCTCCCGAAGTAAGTCGGACACTGGGAAAGAATTTCAACCACCGAAAAACCCTTATGATTAATAGCCTCTTTAATAATATCGGGAAGCTGCTGGGCGTGGTATGTCGTTGTGCGTGCCACGAAGGTCGCGCCTGCGGCTGTTGCAAGGTCAACAATATCAAATGAATGGTCGATGTTTGTGTAAGGCGCTGTTGTTGCAAGTGTTCCATAACCTGAAAGAGGCGAGTACTGCCCTCCCGTCATTCCGTATATCCGGTTATTCATGATTATTGCGGTCATGTCTATGTTGCGGCGCGCAGCGTGTATGAAATGATTTCCTCCTATTGCAAGGGCATCCCCGTCGCCCATCGGAACTATGACATTAAGTTCGGGCCTGCTCATTTTTATCCCTGTCGCGAAGGCAAGCGCCCGGCCATGAACCGTATGGAGGGTGTGAAAATCAAGATAACCGGAAATTCTTGATGAGCAGCCTATGCCTGAAACCATTACAATGTCGCTCTTATCTATTCCAAGCTGTTCAACGGCTCTTATAAGGCCGTTTAAAACAATGCCGTGACCGCATCCCGGACACCACATGTGGGGAAAGAATCTCTCTCTTATGTAATCTTTTATTGCCATGTTCTATACTCCCATACCCTGGATCAGCCGCATTATGTTTCTTATATCTGTCGGAGTTATCAGCGCCCCGTCGATACGGTTTGCAAGATAAACATTTTCAGGCTTGTCAACGGCCATTTTGACCTGTTGAAGCACCTGCCCCATATTCATTTCAACAACTATCACGCTTGTCGCTTTGGCGCATTTTTCCCGCACAATCTGGGCAGGAAAGGGCCACAGTGTCTGGAGTTCAAGAAGCCCGAGGCTTTCTCCCCTTGCTCTCCTGTTTTTAACCACATGAAGGGCGGAGCGTGCCGAAGAGCCGTACGAAACAAGAACGGTCCTGGCATCTTCAAGAAAATATTCCTTGTACCTTGCAATTGTGTTTTCATTATTTGTGATTTTATCTACAAGATGGCGGAGAAGCCCGTGAACAACAGCCGGATCGCTTGATGGAAAGCCCCACATGTCATGAAAAAGACCAGTGACATTAAACCTGTGAATTCCGCCGAAGTCCGACATCGGCAGGCGGCCGTCTTCCCGCGGGAGGTAGGGATGGTAATCAACCCCCCTTTTAACGGAAGTTCTGAGCCGCTCAACAATTGGAAGTTCCCCTTTTTCAGGGAATACCAGGCGTTCCCTCATATGCCCTATGATTTCATCGAAAAGAAGGATAACAGGAGTCCTGTAGGTTTCGGCCATGTTGAATGCATCGACCGTCAAGGAGAATATATCCTGGTGATTCGATGCGGTAAGAGCTATTATGGCATGATCTCCATGAGTTCCCCATCTGGCCTGGTTTACATCACCCTGGCTGACATGCGTAGGGTTGCCTGTTGAAGGCCCTCCGCGCTGGACATTTACGATCACGCAGGGAATTTCAGCCATAACCGCATAACCGAGGGCTTCCTGCATAAGTGAAAAACCGGGACCGCTCGTGGCTGTCATAACTTTATTGCCGGTTAAAGACGCTCCGATGATTGCACAGATTGATGCAATTTCATCTTCCATCTGGAGAAACCTGCCGCCTATCTGAGGGAGTTTTACCGAAAGATGTTCGGCTATTTCTGTGGAAGGCGTTATGGGATAGCCGGCAAAAAAATTGAGACCTGCATACAATGCCGCTTCAACGCAGACTTCATTTCCCTGAATAAATTTTATATTCTTTTCATTCATATTATAGCCCTATTCAGTGATTATTTCTATGGCAAGATCAGGACATCTTAATTCACATAATTTGCATGCTATGCAATCCTCCGGTCTGACCGCAATTGCTTTTTCCTCCGAGTCGAGTTCAAGCACATTTTTCGGGCAGAAATGCACACAAATGCCACATCCCTTGCACCAGTTCCTGTTTATCCGATGTTCTTTCAGTTTAGGTTTCTTCGCCATGCGCTGGTTCCTGGTTTCTGGTTCGAACACCGTACATCGTACTTCATACTTCGATGTTCGTGGTTCGATATTTATTGTTTCTGGTTTCTTGTTTATAATTTATGATTCGAATTTCGGACATCGAATTTAGGACATCGAAGTTCGTACATCGTACATCGAAGTTCGTGGATCGTTGTTCGTCGTTCAATCTACTATTCACGATCTACGAACCACGGTATTTCCACCTTCAGCCTTCAGCCTATCGCCTCTTCATACAAATCTTTGCATAAGCTCGTCAACAACACTATCGACATTCTCAGGAGTTATGCCGAGACTTATGCACGCCTTTTCGGCATTTTCAAGCCTTTGGTTATCCTGCATGTCGGATAGACGTGAAAAAATTCCAAGCCGCCTTCCGATTTGATACGTTATTTGATTTTTGGGCGGCATGTCAAGGAATGTCCTAAGAACATTAATGATTTTTTCTTTGTCCCGGGGGAGAGTTCCTTCCACGTCTTCAAAAAGGTTTAAAATGTGATCGCTTTTTATGATGCTGTTTATTCCGTTAAGATTCTCTATAAACAGCAGAATCTCTTTTGCCATAATTACATCGCTGCATTTTTCAAAACGGCCTGCTTTATACTCATCATATAGAGCTATTTTTTCAGGAATTGCGAGTGTTCGAAGGCGGATAAAATCCGGATTTATCTGATTTAACGCATCCGCTGTTTCAAGAGCGTGATCGGTTGATAATTTAATCCCGCCAAGACCGGGCATGACATATTCCGATAGCTCAAATCCCGCTTTTTTTGCTTTCCGCCCGGCTTTTATCTGAGTCTCTTTTGACACCCCTTTTTTCACCATTTCAAGGACTTTGTCGGAGCCTGATTCAAGGCCGATATGTATCCTGTTTAAACCGGCAGCTCTGATTGCAGATAGATCATCATCGCTTATTCTTGCGACCGTATGGGACCTCGCGTAGGATGTAACCCGTTCAACCCAGGGAAAACAGTTTTTAAGATGTTTAAGTATTTCAATAAAATCGGATGGTTTTATTATCAGACTGTTTGCATCCTGAATAAATATTGATTTCATTTCGTAAGAGAGCCAGTGGTATGCAGCGTTAAAAGCCTGTCTTTCTTCAGGTTTTATTTTTAATTCGGCAGTATCGATATCCATCCGGCCTGCTTTGTCTGCTTCTCCTGCAAGCCTGAGCAATGTTATAACAAACCTGTGAACCGTATCAATGTCTTTAATGACGTGTTCAAGGGGGCGGAGAGAAAACTTTGATCTTTTATAGACAGGACAGAAGGCGCAACGATTCCACGGGCAGTTTCTTGTAGCGCGTATTAAAAGGCTGCTGGCTTCGCTTGGAGGGCGGATCGGCCCCTGCTCAAACCCCTTATATTCTGAAGATGCAGTTTCTTTTGATTTCAAGTGGTTATTCCCAGTTTATTGAGTAAGTAAAATATTCATTTTGAAACAAACTATAAAACATAATGCTGATATAATCAAGTTAGCATAATATTAAACTTCAAATACGTCTTCAAATACGTCTTTGACAATCCAGCCGGGTTTGGCGTATTATAAAAAAAACAAAGTTCTTTTCCCGCTAAAAAACATAGATCAGAGAGGTAATTGCAAAAGTACTTCAAAGAGAAGAATTTGTCATTCCCACGAAAGTGGGAATCCAGTTTTTTCAATATGTTGCAATGATTTCTGGATAGCGCTGATGCTTCACTACGTGCCCCGTTTGCACGGGAATGACGACTTTTGCGATTGCCTCCAGAAACTAGGGATTCTATTTTTGAATAAACATTTTATAATAATTCTATCGATATTGTCTTTTATTGTCATAGCAGGGTTGTTACTTCTGCTTGATATAATTGAATATGCAAAAAAACCGGCAGGTGTTGATAAGACCGTAAAAATTCTGACTGTAGGCAAGAGGGAGGGATTCAATGTAACAATTGCGAATTTGAGTGAAGCCGGCATTATAAATGATCCTATTAAGTTCAAGCTCCTGGCCCTGATAAAAAGATATGACACAAAAATAAAAGCCGGGGAATACGCACTTTCATCTTTAATGCCTCCTGCCGTAATACTTGATATGATGGTCAGAGGAAAAACATACCTTCATAAGGTTACTATTCCAGAAGGGTATAATCTGAGACAGATTGCTGCTCTTATGTCAGATGCCGGCTTTGGTACAGAGGAAGAATTTATCAAAAAAACAACCGATCCTTCGTTTGTCAGTAATCAGGGAATCGAGGCAGAATCTCTTGAAGGCTATATATATCCTGATACATATTATTTTCCTAAAGATGAATCTGTTGATGATATTGTATCTGCCACGATAGAAAGATTATGGGCTGTTTTTAAACCTGAATGGAAGGAAAGAGCCAAAGAACTCGGATTTTCAATACATCAGGTTATTACTCTTGCATCAATAATTGAAAAAGAGACAGGAGCTAAAAATGAACGCGAACTGATTTCATCGGTCTTTTATAACAGGCTGAAAAAAGGTATGCGCCTCGAAACTGATCCTACAGTAATATACGGAATAAAAAACTTTGACGGTAATGTTACCCGCAAACATCTTTCATCAAAAACCTCTTACAATACATATCAAATAGAAGGTTTGCCGCCCGGCCCTATTGCAAGTCCCGGATACGATTCGATCAAAGCGTCTCTTTATCCGGCTGAAACTCCTTATATTTTTTTCGTTTCAAAAAATGACGGGACACACTACTTTTCGGCAAATCTCAAAGAGCACAACCTGGCGGTTAATAAATATCAACGCAGCGAGAAAACAGAGCCTCTTTCAGAGGTAAATTCAGGAACTAAATCAGACACTTTACAGAATAATCAGGAAATCCATCCCCTCCCATAAAAATCCGACGCGGCGGACTTTCGCGGTAATGAAAAAAAGCAGCGGGGTTATGCTCGCTGTTTCGTTTCAATTCGGAGAAAAAAATAATTAATCTTATATTTGACAGCATGTTATTAGGTTTGATATAAAGGTGCATTATAAAATTTGTGAGACCATGATTTAGACCGAGATTGCACTTGTAACCTGTCGGTATTGCAATTTATTCAGCTATAATGCATTAGCGGAGGGCGAGGCAATCTCTTTATATTTGTATGCTCTTAAATCGGGCTATACATTTCAGAATGTTCCCCGGATATTTTACCCGGAAACATATACAGTGACAATAATTATGAAAGATTTTAAAAGGCCGGATCAGGATAATCATTCCGTCTTTTTTATTGCAAAACCAGGGTATTACTTTATAGTTGCTTCCGTTTTTGCCACAGCAGTTTTTGCGCTGTTAGGAATTGCTTCCGTTGCAATTGCCGGGCTTGTGGTAACGGTTTTTGTCTGTTATTTTTTTCGGGACCCGGAGAGGGTTGTGCCTGTAGAGGAGGGAGCTGTTGTTTCTCCGGCCGATGGAAGGGTGATTATTGCCGGACCTGTTGATGAAAGCCCTTTTTTCGAAGGGAGGTCCATAAAAATAAGCATTTTCATGTCTGTTTTTAATGTTCATGTCAACAGGATTCCCCACGAGGGAATAGTTTCAAAAATCAGCTATTTTCCCGGCAAATTTTTTTCAGCGAATCTTGATAAAGCCTCTAAAGAAAATGAGCACAACGCAGTTTTTATCGAAACAGGTATGGGGAAAAAGATTTGCGTGGTACAGATTGCCGGTCTTATCGCAAGGCGGATAATATGCAGATTGAAAGAAAGAGATGTTGTTTACAGGGGTGACCGGTTCGGTATTATCTGTTTCGGATCACGTCTTGATGTTTATCTTCCGCCCGATGCAAAAATATGTGTCCAGGTCGGAAGCAGGGCAAGGGCCGGCGAAACCATTTTAGGTCACATTAAAAATGACAAAAAAATATAATATTGCTGTAATACCCGGTGACGGAACCGGACCTGAAGTAATCGCCGAAGGAATTAAAGTTCTTGATGCTGTTTCAATGAAGAGTAGTTTCAGGCTTGCTTATCAGAATTATAATCTGGGCGGAGAGCATTATAAAAAAACAGGCGAGCTTCTGAATGAAACCGTTTTTGAATCATTGTCCCTTTCGGATGCCATATATCTTGGCGCAATCGGCCATCCGGATGTAAAGCCGGGAATTCTTGAGAAGGGCATTCTGTTAAAATTAAGATTCCATTTTGATCAGTATATCAATTTAAGACCCGTTAAACTGTACGAAGGCGTTGAGACTCCTCTGAAGAATAAGGGGCCGGAAGATATAGACTTTGCGGTTATTCGTGAGAATACTGAAGGGCTTTATACCGGAGCCGGCGGTTTCCATAAAAAGGGTACGCCTGATGAGGTTGCGATCCAGGAGTCAATTAATACCCGTAAAGGTGTCGAAAGGTGCATAAGGTATGCCTTTGAATACTGCCGGAAAAGGAACAAAAGGAAGAAGCTGACTCTGTGCGGTAAAACGAATGTCTTAACATATGCTTTTGATCTCTGGGAGCGCGCCTTCCATGATGTCGCAAAAGAATATCCGGATATTGATACAGATTATGCCAATGTCGACGCGATTTGCATGTGGATGGTAAAAAATCCTGAATGGTTTGATGTCATAGTTACAGATAATATGTTCGGTGATATAATTTCTGACCTTGCTGCAATAATACAGGGAGGTATGGGGATAGCTGCAGGTGGAAACATAAACCCTTCAGGGGTTTCAATGTTTGAACCTATAGGCGGGTCTGCTCCGAAGTATACCGGAAAGCACGTTATAAACCCCATAGCCGCCATCATGGCTGCCCAGATAATGCTTGAAACATTAGGAGAACAGGAAGCGGCAGCAATGATAGAAGATGCGGTAAAGAAAGTTCTCCGTAATGATTTAAAGGATGCTGCTGCCGGTAAAATGGGATTTACTACACAGGAAGTCGGGGATCTCGTTAAGAAATATGTTGAGGCATAAGGCTGAAGGTGAGAGGCGGAAGGGGAAATCAGTGATCAGTTATCAGTAATCTGTTTCCTACAACCAGAGCCCAGAGACCAGGAACAATGGTTCTAAATCCGATATTCGATATCCGATGTACGAAATTCGATATTCTATTTATGAAATCTGATTCAAGGGGTGAATTGACATGTCAAAAAGAAAATTTAATGTTGCAGTAGCAGGGGCGACGGGGGCGGTAGGGAACCAGATGATAGAATGCCTTGAAGAGAGGAATTTTCCCGTCAAATCCATTAAATTTTTAGCCTCAAGTCGTTCGGCAGGTCGGACGCTTCGATTCAGAGGCGATTCTGTTCCCGTGGAAGAGATGACCAGAAAATCATTCAAAGGAGTTGATATCGCTCTGTTTTCGGCCGGTGGCGGAACAAGTCTTGAGTTTTCGCCGATAGCGGCAAAGGCCGGATGCGTGGTTATAGATAATTCAAGCGCATGGAGAATGGATCCGAATGTTCCGCTCGTGGTTCCGGAAGTCAACCCACATGCTATTGCCGATTATAAAAATAAAGGAATAGTTGCCAACCCTAACTGTTCCACAATACAAATGGTCGTTGCTTTGAACCCTATCCATAAAAAGTGCGGTATAAGGAGAATTGTCGTTTCAACATATCAGGCGGTTTCAGGCACGGGGAAAAAGGCTATTCATGAGCTTTATGACCAGACAAGAGCAATGATCAATTTTCTTGATTATAAAAAGAATGTCTATCCTCACAGAATAGCATTCAATTGTCTTCCTCATATAGACGTTTTTCTCGATAACGGCTATACCAAGGAAGAGATGAAGATGGTATATGAGACAAGAAAGATAATGGAAGATGACAATATAGGGATCACAGCTACAACAGTGAGGGTCCCGGTCTTTTTCAGCCATTCCGAGTCTGTAAATATCGAGACGGAAAAATATATTTCGGCCGATTCGGTCAGGGCATTGCTTAAAAAAGCTCCCGGTGTCAAGGTGGTTGATGATATTAAGAATAAAATTTATCCTCTTCCGATTGACGCCGCCGGGCAGGATTTTACTCTGGTTGGCCGCATACGCCAGGATGAATCAATTAAAAATGGCATCAATATGTGGGTTGTTGCCGACAATATCCGGAAAGGCGCCGCTACAAACGCTGTTCAGATCGCAGAAATTCTGGCAGAAAAGTATTTGTAAAAAGGCATGAGGCGAAAGGCAAGAGGCGGGAGAAAGCAGGGATCAGGTGCCAGCAGTCAGGGATCAGTAAACAGTGGCCGGTAGCCAGTTATCAGTGACCAGTGATCAGTTGTCTGTAACCAGAGACCGGCAACCAGGGACCAGAGACCATACATAAAGTTCTCTGTGTCTCTGTGGTGATAAAAGAGGTATAATCAGGAGAGTGAAGTTGGAAAGAATTCCTATTACAAGAGAAGGTTACGAAGTTCTTAAAAACGAGCTTGAATATTTAAAGAAAGTTGAAAGGCCAGCGAATATCAAATCGATTGAGGAGGCCAGGGCTCACGGCGATCTCTCTGAAAATGCCGAATTTGCTGCAGCCAAAGACCGCCAGGCATATCTGCAATGCCGCATCGGCGAGCTCATGTATAAACTGGGCAACGCAGATATTATTGATCCTGATTCACTGTCAAAAGACCGGGCGGTATTCGGGTGCACCGTGATCTTAGAGAATATTGACGCTGGTGAAAATATAGAATATCAGCTCGTGGGGCCTGATGAGTCGGATATTGAAAAAGGACGCATATCCGTTTCTTCGCCTCTTGGGAGAGCCATTTTAGGAAAAAAATCAGGTGAAGAGATTGTACTGGATGCTCCTGGCGGAAAAAGATATTATGAGCTGGTTGAAATATTGTAATTTTTAATCAAGCCAATAAGGCATGACGGAGGTTTTAACGTGGCAAGAATAACAATTGAAGATTGTATCAAGAAAGTGCCGAATCGTTTTTTGCTTGTCAACATGGTTGCAAAAAGGGTCCGGCAGATCCGTGAAGGATCCGAGTATCTTGTCAGAGCCCCTAAGAATGAAGATATCGTTGTTGCATTAAGAGAAATAGCAGCAGGTAAAATCATTCAAAAGGAAGATAAGAAAGAGTAAATTCGATGATTAAAATTCCTTGCCGATAAGAAACAATACATACAAGGTGCTTAACAGGGCTGTCGGCAGGGCTCTGCACCGGTATGAAATGATATCCGACGGGGACAGAATTGTTGTAGGACTGTCGGGAGGCAAAGACAGCTTAACGCTTTTATCGCTTCTTAAAGAACGCCAGGTTCGAGTGCCCGTTAAATACGAATTATTTCCTGTTTATATCGATCCGGGATTTGAGGGCGGATTCGCTGAAGAGCTTCAAACTTATTGTAATGATGCTGGGTTTACACTAAGGATTGAACTTACAGATTTCGGGATCATAAGCCACAGCTCTTTAAATCGTGAAAACCCCTGTTTTTTATGTTCAAAATTGCGCAGGAAGAGACTTTTTGAGATTGCCGGCGAACTTGGATGTACAAAGCTTGCTATGGGTCACAACCAGGATGACATCATTGAAACCCTGTTTCTGAACATATGTTATGCAGGTGAAATCAGCACGATGACTCCCTGTCAGCCTTTGTTCAATAACAGGCTTTTAATTATAAGACCGCTTGCTTTTGCCGGTGAAAATATTATCAGCCGTTATGCAAAAGATAATGGCTTCCCTGATTTTGTGAACCATTGTCCATCCGCGAAAGTATCAAAAAGACGGGAAATGAAGACCTTGTTGAACCAATTGTACATCAGCAATAAAAAGATAAGAGGGAATATTTTCAGATCGTTGAGTCATGTCAAAACTGAATATCTGTTGAAGGGAGTTTGTAGGCCAAAGGCAGAAGGCGGAAGGTGTGAGAAAGCAGTGACCGGTAACCAGTAATCAGTAACCAGTAATCAGTTATCAGGAACCAGGAACCAGGAACCCGAAACCAGGAACCTATTATCTTTATGACTTTGTGTTGAAAAAAAAGGCGGGGGGCGATCGGAGAAAAGAAGAGTGGAAATGAAAGATATCCAGAGCCAGCGGGATTACAGAAACATACCGATCAATAAGGTCGGTATTAAAAATATTCGTTATCCGATAACGGTTCTTGACCGGCGCAACAGCGTCCAGAATACAGTTGCGACTATTAACATGTATGTCGATTTGCCCCATAAATACAAAGGAACTCATATGAGTCGTTTTGTAGAGCTTCTTCATCTTTTCAGGCCTGAAGTCTCGCTGAAAAACATTGCTGCAATTTTAAACCAGATGAAAGAACACCTTAATGCCGAATCGGCCCACATAGAAGCTACCTTTCCGTATTTTATCGAAAAAAAGGCACCTGTCAGCATGTCTCCCGGCCTTATGGATTATACATGCAGGATTATAGGATCGAGTCAGCCGGGCGATAAAATTGATATTATATCTGAAGTTATAGTCCCCATTTCATCCGTGTGCCCGTGCTCGAAAGAAATAAGCGAAAAAGGAGCCCATAATCAACGGGGAGAAGTGAGACTTTCCACAAGATTCAAGAAATTCATCTGGATGGAGGATATGATAGAGCTTGTGGAAAATTCAGCCTCCTGTGATGTCTATTCGGTATTAAAGAGGGTGGATGAGAAAGAGGTTACCGAAAAAGCTTTTTCCAATCCCAAATTCGTTGAAGATATTGTGCGCGATATAGCCGAGAAGCTTAAAAAGGACGATAATATAACATGGTTCTCGGTAAGTGCCGAAAACTTCGAGTCGATTCACAACCACAACGCCTACGCCCATATTACCAGCGTGTGATGTCCACGCCAAAACTCCTGGCGATTTATGCATAGGCATGAGAATCCATTAACGGGAGTCCGATCTGATGAGCAGAGTTATACCACGCAGCCTGATCAAAAACCTTCGATTGATCGTGGGAGAGCGTTATGTTGCAGAGTCCCGGACCGCCGCTGAATTATACTCATATGACGGATCATTAGCAAAGGGAGCACCGGGAGCCGTGGTATTTCCGGGCGATACGGCCGAGACGGCCGCTGTAATCAGGGAGGCGACCCGGGCCGGGGTGCCTTTTGTGCCTCGTGGATTCGGAACAAACCTGTCGGGTGGTACCGTACTTCCATACAGCGGGCTAACGGTATGTCTGACGAGGCTCAACCGGATCCTCGGAATTTATCCCGACCGCCGGACCGCTGTAGTCCAGCCCGGAGTGACCAACCTGGAGCTGCAGAACGCGTTGGCGCCGCTCGGTTTTTTCTACGCACCGGACCCTGCAAGCCAGAGAGTTGCAACTCTCGGGGGAAATATTGGCGAAAATTCGGGCGGCCCGCGCTGTCTCAGGTATGGAGTCACCACCAACCATGTGATCGGTATTCAAGCGATCCTTGCCGACGGGCAGATTCTGTGCTTAGGTTCCTCGGCCTATGATCATCCCGGATACGATCTGAGAGGATTGGTAATCGGGAGCGAGGGCACCCTTGCCGTCGTGACCGAGGTCACCGTGCGCATCCTCCCTATACCTGAGAAGGTGATTACCCAGCTGGCGGTATACAATGACATAGCGGATGCGGCCAGGTCGGTGGCCGGGATTATTGCCGCCGGTATCGTTCCGTCAACACTGGAGATGATGGACGCAAGAATAATCCAGGCGGTTGAAGACAGCTATACCTGCGGCTATCCGCGCGATGCCGCTGCCGTTTTAATAATTGAGGTTGAAGGTCCGGCAGTCGGGCTTGAAGAGCAGGCACGGAGCATCCGGGCGATCTGTATGGCCAATAACTGCCGGGAAATCCGCGATGCCGCAACGGCCGCCGAACGAAACCGGTTATGGGAAGGACGCCGGGGGGCTTTCGGGGCTGTTGCCCGGCTGGCTCCCAACTATCTGGTCAACGACTGTACTGTTCCGAGGACCCTGCTGCCGGATGCCCTGGCAGAGGTGGCAAGAATTGTAAAGGCGCACGGTTTCATTCACGGGAATGTTTTCCATGCCGGCGACGGGAACCTCCACCCCCTGCTTCTGTTCGATTCGCGTGACGCCGACCAGCTTAAGAGAGTCCACGAGGCCGGATGGGAGATCATGAAGGCCTGTGTTGCCCTGGGCGGGACAATTTCAGGCGAACACGGCATCGGACGCGAAAAAATGGAGGCGATGCGACTTGTCTTTTCAGACGATGATATTGATGCCCAGCGCTCTCTTAAGAATGCCTTTGACCCTTCCAATGTGGTTAACCCCGGAAAAATATTTCCTGATACTTCAAAACCTTTTGCCTTCAAAGATCAGGCAGCATGGTCGGGGCCCGACGACATGCTGACACCGGCCGAAAGAATTATGGCCGAACAGGTTAATCAGGCTCTCTCCACAGGGCAGGCCCTTGTGCCTGGAGGCAGTGGTTCTCTGATTGGTTTCGGCAATTTGTCAACCGGATCCGAACAGCCTTTGAATACTGATACGCTTTCCGCAGTTATCGATCTTGATCCATCCAATCAGTATATCACTGTCGGAGCGGGTATGCCTCTGGGCGATATTCAGAAGGCTCTTTTTCCCCATAACCAATGGATTCCTTTGAGACCCTCATTTGATCTGCTGCGGCGTACGATAGGCGGGATAACGGCTACGGCGGCCTGCGGACCGGAGCGCTTCTTTTATGGAGCTCCGCGTGAACTGCTGTTGGGTCTTCGTTTTATAGATGGCCGCGGACGATTGATCAATGCGGGCGGTAAGGTCGTCAAAAATGTGGCCGGCTTCGATGTAACCCGCCTTCTGGCCGGGTCAGCCGGAACTCTGGGACTTATTACCCGTGTGACCATGCGGACGGCCACCTGTCCGCAGCGCTGCGCTGCAATTTCCGCTATCGGCACTCTCGATGCCTGTGCAAGCCTGGCTACATCGGTACTCAGGTCCCGTCTCGGGGCGGTCTTTGCCGCTGCAGTGCCCGAAACCGTCGGTACGCTCTGGCGCTTGCACCTTGGCTTTGAAGGTTTTGAAGAGACCGTAAACTCCCAGCTGTCGCAGGCAGGGGCTCTCTTTTCCGGTTCAGGTTTCGGATCAGAGCGCTCCGAAAATTATGATGTCCTGTGCGGACCCTTTGCCGGAATATTTAAGGCAATCGCAGTTCATCCATATATTCTTCGAGTAGGGACACCGCCGGATCATGTGGTGAAAGCGGCTCAGATTATAACCGGGCAATGGCCGCAAATAAAGGTACTTGTTGATTTCGGGTGCGGGCGGATAGTCGCGGGAATCGATCAAATGGGCGGAGATTTCTGGAAAGAACTGGTCAGAATTATTCATGAACTCGAGGGACACGTAGTTCTGGAAAAAGCCCCTGACGAATTCAAGCGGTTCAACGATGTCTTCGGGGTGCCGCTGCCTGAATGGAATCTGATGCACAGGGTCAAGGCGGCAATTGACCCGAAGAACCTGTTTGCTCCCGGTCGTATGCCGGGACGGGTGTAAAAAGATGAGCATATCCGCTTACTATGACGCTATTGCCCAATGCAACAAGTGCGGCTTTTGCCAGGTAGCCTGCCCTATTTTCCGCTCCACCGGTAATGAGTCGGGAGTTGCCCGTGGCCGGTTGGCCATCCTGCGGGCGCTGATCGAAGATCGCCTTCAATGGAGCCGGGAGCTTGAAGATCCGCTTTACGATTGTCTGCTTTGCGGGGCCTGCACGAGCAATTGCTTTCCGGCGATACCGACCTCTGATCTGTTGATCAAGGCACGATCTGAATACCTTGATACCATCGGACGCAAGTCAATTCACCGCCTGCTTTTCGATAAGATATTGCCCTATCCCAAACGGCTGCATCTGGCGGCCCGGGCGGTGGCTCTTGGAAAAAACAGCGGTGTAAGCAAGCTGGCAGGCGCTTTAGGCCTTTTGCGCATTTTTGGCCATGATTTTGCTCGTGCAGAAAGGATTATCGACCGGTTCCCGGTCCATCCGCTCAGAAAGAGTTTCCGGCCAGGAGTTTATCAGGGTCAGGGACGCAATCTAAGAGTGGCATACTTTGTCGGCTGCGGGGTTGATACAATCAGCCAGTCGGCGGGAGAGGCCACTCTATCCCTGCTCATGCGGTTTTCCAGCGCGGTTCATATCCTTGACAACAACTGCTGCGGGCTGCCTGCCTGGTCGTACGGAGACATTGCAGCGTCCCGCAAACTTGCCGAAAGGAACCTCCCGCTTATGGACGGGGACCGGTTCGATGTTATTGTTACCGATTGCTCGAGCTGTGCAGCCTTTATAAAAAAATATCCCCTTCTTTTTACAGATAACGATTCCTGCACGGAGAGAGCACGGGATGTCGCGTCAAAAACAAGGGACGTTTCAGAATGGCTTGCTGCCGAGGCCGTTCCTTCTTCAGCTGCTCTCAAGGGAAAGCGTGTCACATTCCACGATCCCTGCCATGCCTCCCGGGGTCAGAAAATAGTAAAGCAGCCGCGTGATCTTTTGAAACAGATACCGGGTGCCGAGTTCGTGGAAATGCCAGAGGCGGACTGGTGCTGCGGGGGGGCCGGCGCCTATGCATTGTCGCATTTTGATCTTGCCATGCAGGTGCTTGACCGTAAGATGGAAAACCTCGGTAAAACAAAAGCCGATATACTGGTTACAACATGTCCGGCCTGCATTACTCAACTTTCCTTCGGGGTCAGAAGGCATGGTATGGATGTCAAGGTTAAGCATCTGACAGAGGTTATACAGAGCTGAAATATAGTGAGTTCATCCGCCTATCAGACCGCATAATTTTTTTGATATTTTTTCCGCGGAATTTCCGTTTGAATTGGTCATTATTACAAATTTATAAAACCTTCCATCCCTGCCTTTGATATATCCTGCCCTCGTGCTGATTCCCGTGAGTGTGCCTGTTTTATAATACTCATTCCCGTTATGTTTCATTAAATCCATATGAGGCTCAAATTCCGCCAGAACTTTTAAAAAGCTCTTTGCCGAGATTCTGTTTTCTCTGGAAATACCTGAGCCTTCGACTATTGTCAGATCATCTATTTTTAGAATTTTACCGGCAAAACCCGATATTGCCAAAACCCCTTTATCGAGTGTTCCGGGCGGACCGTTAATTTTTGCGCTTATAGCAAGAACAATCTGGTTTGCTATAAAGTTATTGGAATGCAAAAGAAGCCTCGATATTATATCTTTCATCGTAAAGGAAGATAAATATTTCAGTACAAGCCTGTCGGTTTCCGGTCGGACAACGCCGATTGATATTTTCCCTTTCTGTTTGATTCCTTCTTTTTCTAAAAAATAAGACAGGAGGTGTCCAGCGTACAGAGTGTTTTCATTATGCTCGGATGAGAGTAAAATCCGGCCCGCTTTTATAGAAGATTTGTTGATTTTTGTTAAAGCGAAAGGAAGCAGAGGAGTCTGGGGTTCAGCGCTGACGGGCTTGCCTTTCAAAATGTCAAAGTTAACGGTGTTGAAATTGGCACAAAGGGCTCCGTTTGGAGAATCATAGGGTTCCAAAGATGATGTTACGCCGGGTATTAATGTCGGTTTGAAATATGAATCATCAAGAACCACATTATTTATATGCTTATTTTCGGAACCGAGAGCTTTTGATATTTCGATCAGGGCCTCGGATGTTAAAAGAGGGTCTCCGTAGCCTTTAACTTTGAGGTTAGAGTCTTTGTCCCTGTAAAATTCGGTTGCAAATCTGTATTCGGGACCAAGATAATGCAATGCTGCAAGGGACGTAAGGAGTTTGAGGGTGGAAGCAGGGATCAGTTTTTTGCGGGCATTTTTTTCATAAATTATTCTGCCGCCCGGTTCGGCAACGACAATGGCATCGTTGTCACCGACCAGTTTCCCGAGAGCAGACAGATCATCTCCTGCCGGAAGATTTTGAGCAGAAAGCGACAAGTAAAAAAAAGAAAAGATAAAAAGGATCAAAATCAATTTCGGTTTTAAAAGCATAAAAAATAGCTCTGGTTCCTGGTCTCTGGTTTCTGGTCCCTCACTTGCTTTTCGATATTCGATGTACGATGTACGAAGTTCTATATTCGATCCCTGACCCCTGATCACTGATCACTGATCACTGACCTCTTTCGCCTCTCGCCTTACGCCTTCAGCCTTTAGTCTCTCGCCTTACACCTTTTCATTTGCTTTCAACAATAAGAGTGACAGGTCCGTCATTTACCAGGGAAACATCCATCATTGCGCGAAAAATTCCTGTCTGGACTTTGACCCCTTTACCGCATATTTTTTCGATGAACTTTTCATAGAGCTCATTCGCTTTTTCCGGTTCCGCCGCATCTATAAATGAGGGCCGCCTCCCTTTGCGGCAGTCGCCCAGAAGTGTGAACTGAGATACCACAAGCATTTCACCTCCTGTTTCAAGGACCGACCTGTTCATTTTCTTATTTTCATCTTCAAATATTCTTAGATTCAATATTTTATCCGCAATAAAATCGATGTCGGTTATCGTGTCTTTTTTGGCAATACCAAGAAGAACAAGAAGGCCGGCCCCTATTCTACCAATTACGTTACCATCAACTGTGACTGAACTTTCCTTGACTCTTTGTACAACTGCCCTCATGATATGCCACCTCATATCGAATGACCGGATTATTTGGTTTCCATCCGGAAATAGCATTTTCGTGTGATCTCGGTAAAATCCGGGGTATTTGTCTTTGGATCATGTATTTTGCCGTCTGAATTCAAATTAATTTACAACTATCTGGATTAATACCCTGCTTATACGATACCGTCAATCCAGATTATTCCATAAATATTATTTTTGATTGTGATGGTGTTTTTTGTTATAACGTGATCCGAAAAAGCGAGTGAATTAAAAATAGACGCTATTTCCTAATTACCCCAACTACTGAGGAGGTCAGAAAATGCAGTCAAAGAGAGAAAAAACCATTTTCAAAATTTTTGAAGGATTTAGTGATTCAGACAAAAAAAGCATATTGTCTCTCGGGCAGGAAATAACTTATGACAATGGCACGTCAATTTTAATGGAATCGGTCAGGACATCCGATATATACATCATAATGGAAGGAAGAGTGAGCATTGATATCGGTTCTGTAAGTTTTGATAAAGAATTCAGATCAAAAATACAACTGGCGGTGCTAAGGCAGGGTGATATATTCGGGGAAATGGCTTTTTTGGAGAACCAGCGCAGAACAGCTAATGTTACTGCTATTGACAAGGTAAATGTCATAAAAATTGATAGAAATAATCTTTTGGAATTGTTTGATAAAAACAACCATATTGGATATATATTTATGCGGAATCTTTCGTTTATTCTGTCCCAGAGAATTGAAGATACGAACTTTATGCTGCGTGATGATATTAAAAGATTTTCGTAACCGGTTTTTTTGTGAGGCTCTATTTTCTGCGGTTGAAGATTCTTCGGAGCTTGTTGCGGGGAGTTTCAAACTCACCTGTGTCCAAAAATTGATTCCGGACAGGCACAAAATTTAAGGACTGAAACTTATGTTGTGGTTATTTGAACCGGGGACCTGGCTTGCGCTGATAACACTTACATTGCTTGAAATAGTCCTTGGCATAGATAATATAATATTTATTGCGATACTTGCAGGAAAACTGCCGGTAATACAGCAGGCGAAGGCCCGTATAGTCGGTCTCGGACTTGCCATGATCACGCGTATAGGGCTTCTTTTTTCCCTGACACTGATAATGCGTCTGACACAGCCGCTTTTCACAGTGTGTACCAACGAGATTTCAGGAAGGGATATTATCCTCATTACCGGCGGATTGTTTCTGCTCGGTAAAAGCACACTTGAAATTCATGATAAACTTGAAGGAGGAGAACTTCATTCCGCGAAGGTCGGAAAAGCTTCATTTCTGAGCGTCATAATTCAGATAATGTTTCTGGATCTTATTTTTTCGCTTGATTCTGTCATAACAGCCATAGGGCTTGCGAACAGGATTGAAATAATGGTTATCGCTATCGTCATCGCAGTTATATTTATGATGATTTTTTCAGCCTCCTTAAGCCGTTTTGTTGATAATCATCCGACCATTAAAATACTTGCCTTGAGTTTTCTCCTGCTGATCGGCATGGCTCTTGTCGGAGAAGGGCTTGATATGCATATTCCAAAAGGATACATATATTTTGCCATGTCGTTTTCGGTATTTGTCGAAATGCTGAATATGCGGATACGCAGGAAAGAGCAAATATAACCAAAGGGTTGGGAGTGAATCCGGTGGCAGCAACAGCCAAGTTTAAAAAGATTATAAAATCTGTTGCCTCTTTTTTGCGTAAGGCTATTGTTATTGCCCTCATTGCAACAATAATTCCTGTTCTCCTGCTTCGATGGATTCCACCTGTCACGTCTTCATTTATGATCCAGAAATGGATTACATCCTTGTGGTCCGACCGCAAAGAATATAAGATTAGATACGAGTGGACTCCATGGGACAAGATATCTCCTCACGCCGGGATAGCGGTTATTGCAGCTGAAGACCAGATGTTTCCTGAACATTTCGGTTTTGATCTTGAATCTATTTCAGATGCTCTTGATGAGCATTCGAAAGGCAGACGTTTGCGGGGAGCAAGCACAATTTCCCAGCAGGTTGCGAAAAATCTTTTTTTGTGGTCAGGCAGGAGTTTAGTCAGGAAAGGTTTTGAGGCCTATTTTACAGTGCTGATAGAATTGATATGGACAAAACAGAGGATACTGGAGGTCTATCTGAATATTGCAGAATTCGGAGATGGAATATACGGGGTTGCAGCGGCAGGCGAAGCTTTTTTTAAAAAACCTCCTTCAAAGCTCAGTCCTTCAGATGCGGCTCTTCTTGCGTCCGTTCTTCCAAATCCGGTCAGATTAAGAGCAGACAGGCCGTCGAGTTATGTAAACAGCCGCCGTTTGTGGATTCTTGACCAGATGTCTCAACTGGGTGGAGCGGCTTACCTTAAGGACATTTAACCACACTCGGTCAGCCGATGGACTTTTGACGAGTCCACCAAAGATAAAAGACCGGATTTCACATTTTTAAATAAAAAGCAGAAAGGCAGTCTATGGAAAAGTTTAAGTCCTTTTTGAAAACATCGATTTTCGGCGGTGTTGTAGTAATTCTCCCCATGTTTATATTTATAATGGTTTTCAAATGGTTATTCGGATGGGTTACGGATATCATTCAGCCTTTGACCAATCTTATAGTTACAAAATCTCACATGAGCGAGATTATAGCGGATGCGCTTGTGATCGCTGTTATATTGATAGGCTGTTTCATAATTGGAATAATTGTCAAAACTAAAATAGGGAAATTCATACATGAAAAGCTTGAAAGCAGAATACTGAAAGTTGCTCCCGGATATGGCACTATCAAGGAGATTGTACTGCAGCTTATCGGGAAAAAGTTTCCCTTCACCTCAGTTGCTCTTGTCAGAATATTTGAGAATGACACCATGGTTACAGCTTTTATTACTGATTCTCATTCTGATGGAAGTTACACAATATTTGTACCTACAGCGCCCAACCCTACTTCAGGGTTCATATATCATGTGAAGGGGGAATATGTTCAACATGTTGATATTCCTATCGAAGAGGCAATGAGATCTGTTATCACATGCGGGGCCGGTTCGAAAAAAATCCTTAGAAGGCTGGGCTTCGGGGAAACCGGCCGGCCAACATATTTATGAAGGTATTTCCAATAAATGATCCCACGGATAAGCGAAATAAATGGATGATGGCAATTTGATATTTGAAGCATACACAATAATGTTTTGCACTGGTTGGTGGATATCATGTTTGATAGTGG
This sequence comes from Desulfobacteraceae bacterium, assembly GCA_011391695.1. Classification (GTDB taxonomy): domain Bacteria; phylum Desulfobacterota; class Desulfobacteria; order Desulfobacterales; family RPRI01; genus RPRI01. The sequence continues at coordinate 100,711 of JAABQB010000002.1, forward strand.
TCAATATTGCCCGCAAGATAAGGATATTTGAGAAAGAGGCTCCTCCTGAATTAAAAAAGTGGCCAAAGTTGAGCATAATAATAGCCGCATGTAATGAAGCCGAAACTATAAAGCCGGCCATAAATACGCTTCTTGAGCAGGATTATCCTGATCTTGAAATACTGCTGATAGATGACAGGTCAACAGATGGAACCGGAGCAATTATCGACGGAATTGCCGAGAAAGATTCAAGGATAAAAGCCGTGCATATTGAGAAACTTCCTGAAGGCTGGATCGGGAAAGTAAATGCATTAAATAGTGGAACCAAGATAGCCCGCGGCGAATGGTTGCTTTTTACTGATGCTGATATTCACTTCCGGCAGGGTACTTTACGAAAGGCCGTATCTTTGGCTGAAACAGATGAGACAGATCATCTCGCCCTCATGCCGAAGCCGACCGCCAGTTCCTTCTGGTTTGATGTTGTCATCAATACGTTCGGAGCGATGTTTCTTTACGGTACCGGAGCTGCTGATATTGGGAAACCAGGATCGAAGGCATTTGTTGGTACCGGAGCTTTTAATCTTGTAAGAAAAACCGCATTTAATACAACTCCAGGTTTTTCATGGCTGAAAATGGAGCCGGTTGATGATGTGGGACTCGGGTTAATGCTTGCTATGTCAGGCATGAAAACCAGTTTTGCAATTACAATCCGGGATATTTCACTCGTCTGGTATCCTTCCATTAGGTCAATGTTTAAGGGTGTTGAAAAAAATATATTTGGAGCGGTTGCAAATTACAGCCTAATCAGAATGGTATTTATTGTGGTATTCATCTGGGCGTTTGCCCTTGCCCCTTTTGCGGCGCTGATGTTTTTTAAAGTTTTGCCTGTTTTCATGCTCGGTATATTTACTTATGTTATTATGGCTTTCGGAGCTTTTTTCGTTAAAGAAAAATTCGGACAGAAGTTTTTACCTCTTTTCCTGGTTCAGTTCGGGCTATTAATAATTTCGGTCATGTTTTTGCGTTCCGGAATTATATGCAAACTGAAAGGAGGAATTGACTGGAGGGGGACGAGATACAAAACGGAAGATCTGCTGGCCGGTCAACGTTTAAATCTGGGAACCCTGAAACTCAAAAAGTCTGATTAACTTAATGCTGTTACTGGCTATATTTTTTTTCAAATATTATCTTTTCTTCTTCTGTTATTTTCCCCAGCTCAACCAGAATATCGCCGACACCGTTTTGCCTCAGTTCATCAATTTTCATTATTGATTCAGCTTTTCTTTCCGTCATATTGAAAAAAGTGTATTTTAATGAAAGTTCGGATTTTTTCAGTAAATAAAATTGCTTGCCTTCAAAAAGAAAATGATGATCCATTACAAAATATGCGCCATATGCCAGTAAACCTATCAGAATGTATTTTTTAATGGTGTTTAACATTTATAGTCTCTCCATATGAAAAAAAATGTCAATCCGTAAAATATGCTTATCAACGTATTGATTAAATGCTTATCATTTTTAACTATTGCCGTCAATATGGTTGAATTTATTCCTGGCGATAT